>CAXTVW010000072.1:0-17613 GCA_964247675.1 uncultured Acetobacteraceae bacterium | reverse complement strand
AGCAAAAGTTTTTTGCTTCTTTTTTCCAAAAAAGAAGGCCTTCCTTGCCTTGCCCGACTGGAGACCCAAGTGCCCCGCCCGCTTCCCGCCGACATGAAAGACCGCCTAATTGTGGCACTGGACGTGCCCACCGTGCCCGAAGCGCGCCGCCTCGTGGCCGAGCTCGACGGCATCGTGTCCTTCTTCAAAATCGGCATGTGGCTGTTCTTCCAGCCCGGGACGGATGCGCTGATCGACGAGCTGGTGGCGGCCGGCAAGCAGGTGTTTCTCGACTACAAGATGTACGACATAGGCGAGACGGTGAAGCGCGGCGTGGCGAGTGCGGCCGGGCGGGGGATCAGCTTCGTGACCGTGCATGGGGACCGGGCGATCATCGAGGCCGCGGTTGCCGGGCGCGGCAACTCGGCACTGAAGGTTTTGGCCATCACCGTGCTGACCAGCCTGGACGATGCGGCGCTGGCGGCGATGGGATACAGGCTTACGGTGGAGGAGCTGGTGGCGTTGCGGGTGCGCACGGCGCTGGATTGCGGGTGCGACGGGATCATCGCTTCGGCGCATGACAACCCGGACCGGCTGCGCGCGGCGTCCGGCGATGCGGCGGCGGCGCGCCTGCTGGTGGTGACGCCTGGCGTGCGCATGGCGGATGGCGCCGTGCATGACCACCGGCGCAGTGCGGACCCGGCAACGGCGATTGGGAACGGGGCGGATTACCTGGTGGTGGGACGGCCTATCCTGGAGGCGACGGACAGGGCTGGCGCTGCGGTGGGTATCGTTACGGAAATGGGACGGAGAGCCTCGTTACAGGCATGAGGCGCGCGGCGTTTTAGACGATCTAAAATCCTGTGACGGAGGGTATGACCTGCGTGATGAGGTTTACTGAGCCGGTCGCCTCCGACCCGACCACGTAACCGACGGCCCGATCTTTACTGGTAATGCGCGCTATCGCCGCCCGTCACATCCAGCGTAGCCCCGCTGATCATCTTCGCCTCGTCCGAAGCCAGGAACACTACCGCCGGCGCCACGTCTTCCGGCGCGATGAACGCCACGCCCAAAGGCGTCTTCTTGGTCTGTGATTCCTCGACCGTCTTCTCGTCCTTCGCCGCATCGCCGGTAGGCGTGCCGCCGCTCTCCTTGATGGCGGCGGCGTAGCGCTCCTCGTGGCGGGTGAGCGGCGTGTCGATCAGGCCGGGGATCACCACGTTCACGGTGATCTTGTGCTCGCCCAATTCCAGTGCGGCGGACTTCATCAGCCCGATGATGCCCCATTTGGTGGCAGAGTAAGCGCTGCCGTTCTTGGTGCCGTGGCGGCCCTGCGTGGAGCTGGTCAGGATGATGCGGCCGGCGCCGCGCGCCACCAGAAGCGGGGCAAAGGCGCGCAGCGTGTTAGCGGTGCCGGTGAGGTTCACGTCGATCTGGTCGTGCCAGTCGGCGTCGTCCATCTCCAGGATCGAGCGGAAACCCTGGATGCCGGCGTTGGCGAACAGGATGTCCATGCCGCCGAATTCGGTACGCACCTGCTCGGCGGCGCGGCGCAAGGCGGGCAGGTCGCGCTGGTCCAGCGTGATGGCCAGCCATTCCTGACCGGCCTCGCGCACCAGGCGGCCGGTCTCCTCCAGCTCCGGCGTGGCCGCGGGTCTGACGTCCAGCGTGGCGCTGACCGGGCCGCCTACGTCTATGCCCACGATGTCCGCACCCTCGCGCGCCATGGCGAGCGCGCTGGCGCGGCCGATGCCGCTGGCGGCGCCGGTGACCACGGCGACACGGCCGGCGAGGCGGCCGAGCGTGTGGTGTTCGACGGGCGGGTTCATGCGAGCGTTCCTTGGCTGGGGTGCATCCCTATCGCACGCGGGACGCCCGGGATTGCCGGATCACGCGATTACTGCCCCACGCCAAGCGGAACATTCCGGGCGTGCAGGATCGTGCTGTTTTAGTTATGAACGTGGCGATACTTGTCGGCACGGGCGAGACAGGGGAGCGCGGCATGACGACCTATAGCTGGACCGGCACGGCTTCGACGGATTTCGGCAACGCAGCCAACTGGCTCGACACGGCGACGGGTGCGCCCGCGGGTGCACCGGGCGTGCAAGACATTGCGGAGCTGTCCGGCACGGGGGAGATTACCGGGACTGGCACGGTGAGTGCCGTCGACGTCACCAACGCACGCAGCCTGGGGTGGACGCTGGACGGGCAGTTCGCAAGCCGGACCGTCTCGGACCTGGGCACACTTACATTGTCCGACTACCTCGAAAGCGGCGCGCCAAGCCAGCTCCTTGCTGCGAGCGTGAGCGTCGTGGGTCAGGACAGCGAACTCCTGGTCGAGGGGGCGAGATTGGGCGCCTTGCACGGCCGTCTGGACGTGCTCGTCTCGGCCGCAAACCTGTCGGGCTACGCGGAGGCGCAGCTTGCCATAGGCGACTACGACGGTCTTGGCCCGGGCCTGCTCGATCTGGGCACCGGGACCGTGACTGTCGGCGACGGTCTAGGCGGGGAGGGTGAGCTCTCGCTCAACGAGGGTACCATCACCGGCGGCCCGGCTTCTGCCATCATCATCGGGAAAGACGGCGCGTCAGGCGATTTCTACAACACGACAAACGCGACCACGCTGACAGCCGGCACGCTCGTTCTGGGCGATTCCGGAACCGGGAATGCGGTCTTCCATGATCCGATCACGCTCAACCTTGGGCGTGGCTACGGTCCGGCCCTGGTCATCGGCGCGGCGGACAGCAAGGCCAGCGCAACACCGGGTTCCGGTGCGCTGTATATGTCTTCCGGACAGACCACCATCGATGGGCTGGCCGAGGTGGGCGAAGCCGGCCAGGGCTACCTGTCGGCCAGTCTCACCATGCTCAACACCAAGCTTGGCCTGGTGATCGGCGATGCAGCCTCCGGGCAGGGCACGGTGACGCTGGCCGAGACGGCCTGGACGGACACAGGCAACGTCATCGTCGGAAACAGCGGCCAAGGATCGCTGCTGATCACGGCACTCAACGGCATCGAGGGCCCATACGGCCTGTCCATGATCGACGGCGACGTGCAGATCGGCGTCAGAAGCGGCTCGGGCGCCGTCACGCTCGAAGCGACGACGCTGACCGTGGCCGGCAACACGGTGCTGGGCGCGTCCAGCCTGGACTCGATCAACCTCAAGGCCAGCAAATGGGACAGCGCGGGGCATGGCGTCCGCCTGCTTGCTGCAGCGTCTGCCGGCCAGCAGGGCAGTACGCTCAGCATCGGCCAGGACAGCTCTTTAATCGCAGGCGAGCTGACGGTCGGACAGGGCGCCAGGGTCGAGGCGCTCGACGCGGGAACCCTCTCGCTCGGCAGTTCGGCCGGCGGCAGGGCGGGGTCCATCGACGGGCTGCTGGCCGTCGCACAGGGGAGCACGCTGACTGGGCTCGGCAATCTCGCCGTGGCAGACTTATACTACTCCGGCAACGCGTCCACCGGCCTGGTCCTGGGCTATGGCGGGGTCATCAGCCTGACCGCATCCTCGCATTACGCGCTCAGCCTGGTGTTCGATGGCATGGCAACCGTCCAGGGCGGCACGTTGACGGCGAATGGCGGCATACTTGCCGCCTCACAGGGCAGGCTGCTGATCGAAGGCGGTACCGTCACCGCGGCGTCGAGCCACGTCGCGCTAGATATCGCCAGCAACGGCAGTGTCTTCCTGCAATCCGGGCAGCTGAACACGATTGGCGAGCTGAGCATAAACGCCAGCGACAGGCGCCAGGGTGGGTCGCAGCCTGGGACGCTGTCCGCTGATTTCGGCGCCTCGTTGCGCAGTTCAGCCGCGACACAAGGCGGGCTGGCCGTAGCGATAGATGGCGGCCTGGCCTCACTCTATGGCGCAACCTGGACGATCGACGGCCGTGCGGAAGTCGGCGCCCTGGGCCATTTTGGTACGCTGACCGCGTATGGCGCCGTGGTGGACATCTCCGGCGCCCTTACGGTCGGCGGCGCCGGCTCATACGGCATGGTATCGACGAGCGACACCGATACCGTGATCAGCGGCGGCACCCTTGCCGCCGGCCAGACCGGCATCGCCGCGGCCAGCATAGTCGTGGGCGGCGACGGGTCCTCGATCACCACCGGCACGCTCGACATCGGCACGGCACTCACCCGCGGCGACCTCACGATCAAGGGTGGCGGCGTTAGCGCGGCCGGCAGCGCCAACCTCAATGGCGTGCTCCGCCTGAGCTACGGAGCGGCGCTGCATGCCGACACGATCAACCTAGACGCCCACTCGGCCATACTCGGAACCGGCACGCTCGTAGCCAGCGACATCATCGTGCAAGGCGACATCATCGTCACGCATGGCAGCCTAGTCTGCCTGGGCCCGGTCACCGGCGCAGGCGTGCTCCATCTCAGCGACGGCACACTCCAGCTCACGCAAGGCGAGGCGGCCAGCGTCGGCATCTCGTTCGGTGCGACCGGGACAATCGTGACGCCGTCGATCGCCGATCTTGCGGGAAAGTTGTCCGGCTGGCAGGCGGGTGACGCCATCTTGTTCAGCGGCCAGGCGATCGCGTCCGACAGTTACGCTAACGGCACGTTGAGCCTGTTTGACAGCAGCCAGACTTTGCTCGGGACGGAAACGTTCAGGGGTGCGCTGAACGCGGGGAACTTCGTGCTGACTTCGGAACAGGGGACGGCGACGTTGCTGAGTTATCATAGGTAAGCGAAAGGTTTTTGAAAAAGAGCGAAGACGTTCTTGGTCGTGTCACACGCAAGCGTGCTCTCGCGTGCCCGGCGGCTGACGGACAGACGCGCGAGCGGACCTTACTCTTCCGCGACCGCCCACTCCGAAACACGGGCGAGCCGCGCGTAGTCCGAAAACCGCGGCGCAGCTCCTGGCGAAGGCTGCGACAAATACGCGCGGCCTGCATTGTCGAAACTTGCAACCAGCGCTTGCAAACTCCCGCACGCCATGGCGGCCACCTCGGCGATCTTCTCCGCCTTGCCTCGGAACAGCGGCAGGTTCAGCCCGGGCTCGAAGCCGCCGGAGATCTGCCAGTAGACGAGTTCGCTGGCGGCACCGGTCAGCTCCGGGCCGAACGCGCCCGCTTCGGCCATGGCGGCTTCCAGCGGCAGTTGCGGGGAGCGGCCTTCCTCCACCTGGCGGGAGTTCGGGGCCTGGCCTGTCTTGTAGTCCAGGATGGCGATAGTGCCGTCGGGCCGGCGTTCCAGGCGGTCCGCGCGGCCGTGCAGGGTGAACGGGCCGGCGGGTGCCTCGAAGATCCATTCGCCGGGTTTTTCCGGGCAGAGGACCAAAGGTCGGCCGGTGGCGCGGCGGTCGGCTTCGGCTTCGGCGGCCCAGGCGGCGATGCGGCGCAGGCGGGGGCGCCACCAGGCGGCCAAGGCGGGGCGCATGTGGGCGTCGTCCAGGGCGGCGTCCATGTCGGCGGTGAGCTGGATGGCGGCGTCGGCGGGCCAGCCCAGGCCGATGCGGGCGAAGAAGCGGCCGAGGCCGGCGTGGACGATGCTGCCGTAATCGGCGGCGTCGGCTGATTGCTCGAGCGGGTCCAGCCGGCGCAGGCGCAGGATGTGGCGGGCGTAGATGGCATAGGGATCGCGCAGCCAGGTCTCGATCTCCGTCACGCTCAGCTTGCGGGGACGCAGGGCGACCGCGGGGGACGGGGCGGGCGGCGGCACGGGGACGGGCGGGCCATCCGGGCGGTCCAGCAGGCGGCACCATTGCGCGGCGGGGTGGCGGGCCAGCTTGCGGTCCGTGCCGAGCAGGGCTTCCAGGCGCACCAGCCAGCGGGCGGCTACGGCAGGCGCGCCGGCGCGGCGGCGCGGGGCGGAAAGCACGGCCATGGGTGCGGCGCAGCTCGCCATGACGAAATCATGCGCCGCCAGGCCGATGCGCTCCTCCGGCGAGGGCAGGCCGACCGCGGCGCGCATGGGGCGGTTCATCCACGGTCCGGATTCGGCGGTTTGCGGCCAGACGCCCTCGGTCAGGCCGCCGAGCACGATCACGTCGGCGGTCTGCAGGCGGGCTTCCAGCAGACCCCAGATGAACACGCGCGGGTGCTCGCGGCCGGAGCGGCCGCGCTGGCTGCGGCGGCTGCGCACGGTTGGGCCGTCCAGCATGGCATCCAGCAGGCCGGGCAGGGTACGGGCGTGCTGGGCCGGCAGGATGGGCAGCGCGTCGTGCAGGGCGCTCAGGTGCTGGGCCAGCGCTTCGCCGTCCTCGCCGGCCCACAGGCGGCTGGCGCCGGAGCTCGTGTCGGTCTCCGCCAGCTTCTCGGCAGATTCCAGCAGCGCGGTCAGCGCCAGGTCCGGCGTGGCGTCCGGCTGTTCGACGAGCGTCAGCAGCGGACGCAGGCAGGCGGCCAGACGGTCCAGGAAGCCGCCCGTTCTCTCGCGCTCTGTTTTTGCGCGCACGCGCAGGCCTTCGATGCCTGGGCCGGGGCGCGGGCCGCGCAGGCACTCGCGTTCCAGCTGGCGGGCCGCGGCGCGGCATTCCGCGGGCGGCAGGCCGGCGGCGCAGAGCGGATGTTTCAGCAACGAGAGCAGCGGCACCGGGCGGAGGTCCTCGGCCACGGCTTCGGCCAGCAGGCGGAGGAACACGGCCGCCGGCACCTCGGCCAGGGGCTCGCCGGCGCTGTCATCGGCCAGCACGTCGAATCGCAGCAGCTCGGCGGAGACGCGGCGGGCCAGCTCGCGGTCGGGCGTGACCAGCGCGGCGCGCGCGCCGGGGCGTTCGAGCGCATCGCGCAGCACAAGCGCGATGGCCTGCGCCTCCTCCTGCTGGTCGGCGGGTTCCAGCATCTGCAGGCCCGCGCCGTCCGCGTGGGTGGCGGCCTGCCAGGCGGAAAGCGAAGCGGCGGGCAACAGCGCTGTGCGCAACGTGGCGACGCGGGCCGGCGGGCAGACCGGCGCCGCGCTGGCGGGCGCGATCTCGGACCAGTCACGCACGTCCTCCCGGCGCACCTGCATGGCGGCGAGCAAGCTGCGCAGGCTGGCCTGCGGGTGGCTCGCATCCAGCGAGTCCCAACTCGCTTCGTCCAACGTACGGTCCAGCCCCGGGAGGACCACCAGGCCGGCCGGCAAATGGGCGACCAGACGCAGAAGGCGGCCCACCGCGGGGATGGCGCCCGTGGTGCCAGCCGCGATCACCGGCGCCAGCGGCGGGTTGCTGCGCCAAGCGTCCGCCTGTGCGTCCAGCAGCCGGGTCTGCCGGACTGCCACGTCGGTGAAGCCTTCCTCTTCCAGCCAGGCCGGCCAGGCCTGCGTCACGATGGAGAGGAATTTCAGGGTCACCTGCCAGTGTGCGGCGAAGGCCTCACCCACGGCGCCGGGGAGCGCTTGGGCCAGATCGACTTCCGCCCGTGCGGCCTCGTCCAGCAGACTGGCCAGCTCGACAGCCAGCACCCAGGCGCGATCGGCCTCGGTGGGCGCGCCGTTCATGCCGCCCAGCTTCAATATGAGCGTGGTCAGCACGGCGAGCCGCCGGGCGGGCGGCACGGCGGGCGGGATGTCCAGCGCGCCGGCCAAGGCGAGCGGCGCCTCGTCCAACCCGCCGAGCGGCATGATGCGCGGCGCCAGTAACGGGCGGCCTTCGCTCACGCGCAGGAAGGCCTCGGCGAGGCTGCGCGCTGCCCGGCGGGTCGGCACCAGGAAAATGCCATCTGCCGCCTGCAGCGGATCGTCACCGGCGCATGCGAGCCACCAGGCGGCCAGTGCGTCCAGGAAGGCGACGTTCGGCTCCATCGTGGCGAGCGAGGGGCGCAGGGACAGGCCAGTCGGCCGCGCCAACCGATGTGCCTGCAGGACGGCTGTCGTCATGTGGTCGATCCCGTCATCTGTGCGGCAAGCGCGTGCTCGGCCTCCGCGAGGTCAGCCGGCCGAGTCATGTGGAACCACAGGCCGTCATGCACCACGGCCACCACGCGGCGGGTTGCGATCGCCCTGTCCCACACCGCGTTCATGGATATCTCGGCCGCCGTCCAGCCGGAGAACAGTGCCGGCGCCGCCAGGGTGATGCCGGCGTACAGGTACGGCGCCACCTCGCCTTCGCGGCGGCGGCGCGGCACGCCCCAGGGATCGAGGAAAAAATCGCCGCGGCCGATGTCGGCCCTTATCTGAAACGTGCGGTGCACCAGCATCACCGCGTCCACGTCCGGGGTGAGGGCGGACGCCAGACGGGCGAGCGCCGGCACCGGGCCGTCCAGCCAAACCGTATCGCCGTTGATCACGTAGAACGGATTGGCGCCGAGCAGCCCATCCGCCAGCGCCGCTGCCACGGCACCGCCGGTATCCAGCAGGCGCGGTTCCTCGCGCAGCACCGTGGCGGGCTGGCCAGCGCGAGCGGCGAGATGGGCACGCAGCTGGCCGGCATGCCAGTGGGCGTTCACCACCACCTGGCCCACGCCGGCATCGGCCAGGCGGTCCAGCGCGTGGTCCAGCAAAGGGCGACCGGCCAGGGTTAATAGCGATTTCGGCGTTGTCTCGGTGAGCGGGCGCATGCGGGTGCCGAGACCGGCGGCTAGGAGGATTGCGTCCATGGCGGGGTTTTAAGGCAAGGCCTTCTTTTTTGAAAAAAAGAAGCAAAAAACTTTTGCTACCCCGCATTTAAAGCGCCTCGGCGTATCCTTACGCACCCGGGCGTTTCAGGTGCGGGGTAGCAAAAGTTTTTTGGTCCTTTTTTTCAAAAAAGGACTGCTTCCTTTTGTCTTCTATGGTCAGCCGCCGCGCACCGCCATCCAGTTCGAGCCCGATGCGCAGCGCGTCTGCAGGCGCAAGTGCGCCGAGGCGGTCCGGCCATTCGACGAGCACCACGCCAGCGCGGGCGTCATCCCAGCCCAGTTCGACAAGGCCGTCAGGGCCGTCGAGGCGCCAAAGGTCGTAGTGGTGCAGGGTGAGGCCGGGTGCCTCGTAGGTCTGCACCAGCGTGTACGTGGGGCTGGGGACCTCCATCGCCGGGTCGGCGCAGGCGGCGCGGAGCAGGGCGCGCGCGAAGGTGGACTTGCCGGCGCCGAGCGGGCCGCTGAGCAGGACCGCGTCGCCCGCGCGCAGCGTGGCGGCAAGCGATGCCGCGACACGCTCCAGCTCGTCTTGCGAAACAAGCTGCGTACTCAAAGCGCGCACCGAGGGAGAAAAAGTTTTTTGCTTCTTTTTTTCAAAAAAGAAGGCCTTCCTTACTTTCTTATCTGCCCCGCCCAATACATCACCCAACCATGACCCAGACAGACGTAGCCATAATCGGTGCCGGCCCCGTAGGCCTGTTCGCCGCCTTCGAGTGCGGCATGTTGAAACTGAGCTCCGTCCTGATCGACGCGCTGGACGAGGTTGGCGGCCAGTGCGCGGCACTCTACCCGGAGAAGCCGATTTTCGACATCCCGGCGCATCCGGCGATCGAGGCGGGCGCGCTGATCGGGCAGCTGGAGGCGCAGGTGGCGCCCTTCGCGCCGGGGCGGCTGCTGGGCCGGCGGGTCGAGTCGCTATCGGGCATGCCGGGCGATTTCACGTTGCGCACCGACCGTGGGGACGAGATACGGGCCAAGTGCGTGCTGATCGCGGCTGGCGCCGGGGCGTTCGGGCCGAACCGGCCGCCGCTGGACGGGCTGGACCTGTATGAAGGCACCGGCGCCGTGCAGTATTATGTGCGCCGGCGGGAGGATTTCCGCGGCCATACGGTAGTGATCGCCGGCGGCGGCGACTCGGCGGTGGATTGGGCGCTGCAATTGAAGGACATCGCGGCCAAGACCTACGTGGTGCACCGGCGGGCTAAGTTCCGCGCATCGCCGGAGACCGCGTCCCAGCTCGATGAGGCAGCGGCGCGTGGCGAGATCGAGCTGGTGATCCCGTATCAGCTGCATGGGCTGCACGGGTCCGAAGGTGCGCTGGAGGCGGTGGAGGTGGCTGACCTGGACGGGGTAAAGCGCCGCATCGAGGCTGACCGGCTGTTGCCGTTCTTCGGGCTGTCGATGGATCTGGGGCCGATTTCGGGGTGGGGGCTGAACCTGGAGCGCAACCACATCGCGGTGACTGCGGCCACGTGCGAGACGTCGGCGCCTGGGATATTCGCCATTGGGGACGTGGCGCATTATCCGGGTAAGCTGAAGCTGATCTTGCAGGGGTTTTCCGAGGCGGCGATGGCGGCGCATGCGATGCATCCGATCGCGCGGCCTGGGGAGGCGCTGCATTTCGAGTACAGCACGAGCAAGGGCGTAGGGGCGGCTTAGAAAACAAGCAAAAAACTCTGTGTCCCTGTCGGCGGCTGCCAAAGCGTTCGCCGACAAGGAGCAAAAGTCTTTTGCTTCTTTTCTCCAGAAAAGGAGGCCTTTCTTCCTCCTGAACGCGTTTGGAACACGGCATACGCCGTGCCATATCTGGCAACATGAACCGGCGCACGCTCTGTCTGCTGTTTGCGGCAACCGCTCTCTGCAACCCCGCTCTGGCGCAGACCCAGGCAGCGGTGCTTACGGATGCCGATGTGGCGACGCTCAACCAGATCGCCGCCTACCTGAACGGACTGCGTGCGATCAAGGCGCGGTTCCTGCAGGTTGGGCCCGACGGCGCGACCACCCAGGGCACGCTATGGCTGGAACGGCCCGGCCGCATGCGGTTCCAGTACGACAAGCCCAGCCCACTGCTTCTGGTGGCGGGCCGCGGGACGGTGGTGTTCCATGACTCGCAGCTGGACCAGACAACCAACATCCCGGTTGGGCAGACGCCGCTGGGCCTGCTGCTGGCCGACAACATCACGCTCACCGGCGACGTGACGGTGACAATGTTCGACCGGCCGCCTGGCCAATACCAAGTGACACTGGTGCGCACCAAGACACCGGGCGACGGCAGCCTGACGCTGGCGATGAACGCGAGCCCGCTGGCGTTGGTCGGCTGGTCCGTGGTGGACGCGCAGGGACGCGAGACGCATCTGCGCCTGTCCGACGTGCGGCCTGGCGGCCCGTACGATCCCAGCCTGTTCGTCTTCAAGGATCCGGACGAGGGGAAGTAGCGCGGGCTCTCCCGGCGCCCGTCTGCTTCACATTTCTTCAAGCGCGTGCAACGAAGCGGTGACATTCGGGCGTTATCCTTGCGCCATGACACACACCGCATCCCGCTTGCTACTTGGGTGCGCCGCGCTAGCGACCGCGGCCGGCGTCACCCTTCGCCCCGAGCCGGCCGAGGCCGGCGTGTTTGTTGCCTTTCCACCCCTGGTGTTCGGCGCGCCTGTCGCCCCGTATCCGCCCGCGTACTATTATCCGCCTGCCTATTACCCGCCACCGCCGCCGTATTATGGGTATCCGGCTTACGCGCCGCCGCCTGCGGCACCCGCGCCGCAGATGTCGCGTGCGGATACGCCTTATGGCGCAAGATGTTTTGCGGGCGTGTACACATGTGCGGCGCCGGCGCGGACGCCTGTGGGAGCGGGCTGTTCCTGCCCTGGTTTTGGGGCGCCGTCTTACGGGTCGGTTCAGTAAAGGAAGGAAGCAAGGCCTTCTTTTTTGAAAAAAAGAAGCAAAAAACTTTTGTTCCTGCGGTGTTTCAACAACTTTCCTGGACCAGGACAAATCCGGCTGCCGCAAATGCGAGGTAGAAAAAGTTTTTTGCTTCTTTTTTTCAAAAAAGAAGGCCTTGCTTGCTTCGCTTAAGGCACCGCCAAAGACATAGGCGACACGTGCTTGCCATCCCGCCGCACATGCCACGCCTCCATCAGCTGCAGCACCGTAGCCGCGGTCTCCTCGATGGAACGCCGCGTCACGTCGATCACCGGCCAGCCACGCCGGGTGCACAACCGGCGCGCCCATAGCAGCTCGGCCTTCACCGCCTCCATGTCCACGTAGTCTCCGGTGTCCTGCTTGATGTGCACCGTGCCTGGCCCGTGGGCGATCAGTTTGAGGCGGTGGCGGCGGATTTCGATCAAGGCGTGGGCTTCCAGTGTCAGACCGATGACCGGGCAATGCGGCTCTTCCAGGCCGGGCGGGTCGGCCAGGCCTGGCACCAAAGGCACGTTGGCGGCCTTCACGCCGCGGTTGGCGAGGTAGAAGCTGGTGGGCGTCTTGGAGCTGCGGGAGACGCCGACCAGGATGACGTCCGCCTCCGCTATGCCGGCTTGCGCCTGGCCGTCGTCATGGGCGAGCACGAAATGGATGGCGTCGATGCGGCGGAAATAGTCAGCGTCCAGCACGTATTGCCGGCCGGGGCGGGCGGTGGCCTGGGCGCCGATCTGGTCGGCGAGCACGGCGAGGACCGGTTCGAGGACGTTGACCACCGGCACGCCCAGGCGCTCGCAGGTGCCTTCCAGGTCATTGCGCAAGGCGCGGTCCACGACCGTGGAGAGCACCGGGCCGGGTTCGGCCTCGATGCCTTCCAGCACGCGATGAAGCTGGAAGCGCGTCCGTATCAGGCTCCAGCGGTGGTAGATGATGTGGGCTTCTTCGAACTGGCTGACGGTGGCGCGCGCGATCGAGTTCAGCGTCTCGCCTGTGGCGTCGGAGACCAGATGGAGGTTGATGCGGTCCTGGCTCATGATTGCGAGGATAGCGGGGATAACCGGGCTGCGCACGGGTCTTGAGCGCCAGGCAAAAGAAAGCTGGGGACGGCGAACCGTTTTCACGGCGGCACGAAGAAGCGCGCCTGCCATCGTCCCCGGGTGAGGACAGCACGGAAATCGGCAACAGCTTCAGGATCTTGCAAGCTGGAGCGCATGTGGACGGAAGCGGGCGGACGCCTGGACAATCGGGTACCCCGTTATCCACAGCCTCTATCTACCACCCCATCTTATCTTAAGCCTTCTTAGAGTTTAGAAGGGCGGACGATCGAACGGGACTTCCATGACCGATAAGCCAATCCTGCGCGTGCTGGCAGGCAACGATGTGTGGCCGCCGCCTGTGTGGCTGATGCGGCAGGCCGGGCGCTATTTGCCGGAATACCGCGCCATCAAGGACAGCTCCGGCGGGTTCATCGCCCGTTGCATGAGCCCTGACCTGGCCACCGAGATAACGCTGCAGCCGATACGCCGGTTCGGCATGGACGCGGCTATTCTGTTCAGCGACATCCTGATCCTGCCCTGGGCGCTGGGCCAGGACGTGCGCTTTACCGACGGCGTGGGTCCGGTTCTCGTCCCGATACGCAACGCGGCGGGGCTGGATACGCTGGAGCCGTCCCGCGTGCCCGAGGCTACCGCGCCCGTGCTCGAGACGATCGGCCGCCTGCGAAAGGCCCTGCCGCCCGCCTGCACGCTGATCGGCTTCTGCGGGGCGCCGTTCACGGTGGCCTGCTACATGGTGGAAGGCGGCGGCTCGCGGGATTTCCCGGAGACGCGCGGCATGGCGTATGGCGAGCCGGCGCTGTTCGACCGGCTGATGGACATGCTCACGCAGACCACCACCGATTACCTCTCCGCGCAGATACAGGCCGGCGCCGAGGTGGTGATGCTGTTCGACACCTGGGCCGGCATGCTCTCGCCGAGCCAGTTCCTGCGCTATGTGGTGGCACCCGCTGCCGCCATCGTCTCCGCGTTGAACGCACGCCATCCCGGCGTGCCGGTGATCGGCTTTCCGCGGCTGGCGGGCCTCTATGCCGGGTTGTATGCCGAACGGACGGGCGTGGATTGCGTGGCGCTGGACACCGGTACGGACCCGGCGCGGGCTGCGGCGAGCGTGCCGGAAAGCGTGGCGCTGCAAGGTAACCTGGACCCGATCGCGCTGATCGCCGGCGGCGCTGCGATGCGGCGGGAGATTTCATCCATAGTGGGTGCACTTCGCGGCCGGCCACACATCTTCAATCTTGGCCACGGTATCCTGCCGCAGACGCGGCCCGAACACGTGGCGGAGTTGGTCGAATTTCTGCGCAGTTGCTGACCTTGAACCCGCCGGCGCTGGCCGGCGGTGTGCCTGACGAACCCGCACCCGCCAGGCGGCGGCGGCTGGCGGTGGTGCTGTTCAACCTGGGTGGGCCGGACTCGCCGGCGGCGATAAAGCCGTTTCTGCTGAACCTGTTCCGCGACCCGGCTATCCTGCGCGTGCCGTTTTTTGTCCGGCCGTTGCTGGCGCAGATCATCGCGCGGGCCCGGGTGAAGCCGGCCACCGAGAACTACGCGATACTCGGCGGCAAGTCGCCGTTGCTGGAGCTGACGCAGGAACAGGCGCGGGCGCTGGAAGGCGTGCTGAGCACGGACGAAATAGAGGCGCGCTGCTTCATCGCCATGCGCTACTGGCATCCGTTCGCGCCGCAGGCGGCCGCCGAGGTGAAGGCCTGGGACGCCGACGAGGTTTTCCTGTTGCCGCTGTATCCGCATTATTCCACGACCACGACAGGCAGCTCGCTCTCGGACTGGCGCGATGCGGCGGCACGCGTGGGGCTGGCACGGCCGGTGACCACGCTGTGCTGCTGGTTTCGCGATGGCGGCTACGTGGCAGCTACTGCGGCCATCGTGGAGCGCAGCCTGAAAGAGGCGCGCCAGACCGCTACGGCGCCCCTACGCGTGCTGTTCTCCGCGCATGGTCTGCCGGAGACGATTGTGGCGCGCGGCGATCCCTATCAATTCCAGATCGAGAGCACGGTGCAGGCGGTGGTCGAGCGCATGGCCGTGCCCGAGCTGGACTGGCAGGTCTGCTACCAGTCTCGTGCCACGCCGCAGAAATGGCTCGATCCCTCCACCGAGGAAGCGATCGAGCATGCGGCGCGCGACAAGGTTGCCGTGCTCGTTGTGCCGATCGCTTTTGTTTCCGAACACTCGGAGACGCTGGTGGAGCTGGACGTGGAATATCGTGAGCTGGCCGAGAAAATGGGCGTGCCGGGGTATTACCGCGCACCGGCGCAGAACAGCGATCCGATGTTCATTGAGGCTCTGGCGTCCGCCGTGCAGACGGCGCGGGCGCGTGGAACGGGCACATGCAGTTTCGCCGGGGCGCGCGCTTGCCCCGGCCGGCACAAGGATTGTCCGATGCGGCTGCCGGCATGACCCGGCGGCTGGTGATCTTCGATTGCGACGGCGTGCTGATCGACAGCGAGCCGGCAAGCCGGCGCCTGCTGGCGGAAGAGGCGACCGCGCTCGGCTGGCCGATGCAGCCGGACGAGGCGCGGCGTTTCACCGGGATGACGTGGTCCTCGATACGGCCGGCTTACGAGGCGGCGACCGGGCGTGTGCTGGCGGAAGACTGGCCGGACAGCCTGCAGGCGCGGCTGATCGCTGTGCTGTCGGCGGGAGTGCCGGCGGTGCCTGGCGCGCGGGCTTTGCTGGAGACCACGCGCGCGATGGGGCTCGCTTATCGGGTGGCGTCGAACTCGTCGCACGAGGAGATGGCGGCGAAATTCGCGCATACGGGGCTGACCGAGCTGGTGGCCGGGCGCATGCACAGCGCGCGCGACGTGCCGCATGGCAAGCCGGCGCCCGATCTGTTCCTGGCTGCAGCTACGGCTGAAGGTGTGCGGCCAGGCGATTGCCTGGTGGTGGAAGACAGCGTGCCGGGGATCGCCGCGGCGCAGGCGGCCGGCATGCGGGTGGTGGCGTTCGCGCCTGAGGGCCTGCACAGCGGATTGCCGCGCGCGCCGGATTACGTGGTGGCCGATCTGGCGGAGCTTCCGGCGCTGTTCCGCAGCGTGTTGCTGGACCAGGCGGCGTGATCCCTGCCTTCGCCTATCTCTATCCGTGGACCAAGGCGCTGCACATCATCAGCCTGATCGCCTGGATGGCGGGCATGCTCTATCTGCCGCGGCTGTTCGTTTATCACTGCGAAGTGGCGCCCGGCAGCCAGGCCAGCGAGCTGTTCAAGGTGATGGAACGCCGGCTCTACAAGCTGATCATGACGCCGGCGATGCTCGCCACCTTCGCTTTCGGCATCATCCTGGCGCTGACGCCCGGTTTGGTGGATTGGCACGAAGGCTGGTTCTACGTGAAGATCGTGGCCGTGCTGGGCCTGGGTGGCGTGCATGGCGCGATGAACAAGTGGCGCCGCAACTTTCTTAATGATCGCAACGTGAAGCCGCAGCGGTTTTTTCGGATCGCTAACGAGGTGCCTACGGTTTTGATGCTGGTGGCTGTGGTGATGGTTGTTGTTCAGCCGTTTTGAGGAAGAAGAAAGGCCTTCTTTTTTGAAAAAAAGAAGCAAAAAACTTTTATCTCCTCGACGCTGAAACGTCCCGGCTTGTCCTGATGCGACCGGCTGGTGCAGATGCGGGGGAGTAAAAGTTTTTTGCTTCTTTTTTTCAAAAAAGAAGGCCTTGCTTGCTTCCTTCACTTATGCCACCTACCGACACAAGGCACCGTTCGTGTGCCCAAGCGGCTCCTGCGGCACGGCCAAGGATCCCGGACCTCTCCTTTCTACCCCCACCCGACATGCCCGCGCGCATGCCCCACGCCCCGAGGCCACCCTTAATGCACCTAGCAGAACTCAAGGCCAAGTCACCGGCCGACCTGCTGAGCTTCGCCGAACACCTGCAAATCGAGAACGCCTCCAGCCTGCGCAAGCAGGACATGATGTTCGCCATACTCAAGAACCTGGCGGACAGCGACCAGGCGATACAGGGCGACGGCACGCTGGAGATCCTGCCGGACGGCTTCGGTTTTCTGCGCAGCCCGCAGAGCAATTACCTGCCCGGGCCCGACGACATCTATGTGAGCCCCAACCAGGTGCGGCGCTACGGCCTGCGCAACGGCGACACGGTGGACGGCCAGATACGCGCACCCAAGGACGGCGAGCGCTACTTCGCGTTGCTGAAGCCGGACCACGTGAATTTCGAAGATCCGGAGGCCGTCAAACACCGGATCAATTTCGACAATCTGACGCCGCTGTATCCGGACCGCCGGTTGAAGATGGAGATGGATCTTCCCGTCAGCACGGTGAAGGGCGCGCAGCGCGACTACACACCGCGGGTGATCGATCTTGTGGCGCCGATCGGCATGGGCCAGCGCGCGTTGATCGTGGCGCCGCCGCGCACCGGCAAGACGGTGATGCTGCAGAGCATCGCCACTGCCATCTCCAACAACCATCCTGAGGTTTTCCTCATCGTGCTGCTGATCGACGAGCGGCCGGAGGAAGTGACGGACATGGCGCGCACCGTGAAGGGCGAGGTGGTTGCCAGCACGTTCGACGAGATGGCGACGCGCCATGTTCAGGTGACGGAGATGGTGCTGGAGAAGGCCAAGCGGCTGGTAGAGCACAAGCGGGACGTGGTGATCCTGCTAGACAGCATCACGCGGCTTGCGCGCGCCTACAACACCGTTGTGCCGTCTTCCGGCAAGGTGCTGACCGGCGGTGTGGACGCCAACGCGCTGCAGCGGCCGAAGCGGTTCTTTGGCGCGGCGCGCAACATCGAGGAAGGCGGCTCGCTCACCATCATCGCCACCGCGCTGATCGATACCGGCAGCCGTATGGACGAGGTGATTTTCGAGGAGTTCAAGGGCACCGGCAACTCCGAGATCATCCTGGACCGCAAGCTGTCCGACAAGCGTACCTTCCCGGCGATCGACATCACCAAGAGCGGCACCCGCAAGGAGGAGTTGCTGGTGGACAAGGGCACGTTGTCCAAGATGTGGGTGCTGCGCCGCATCCTGAACCCGATGGGCGCTTCCGACGGCATGGACTTCCTGCTGGACAAGCTGAAATACAGCAAATCGAACCAGGATTTCTTTGACGCGATGAACACCTGAGGCGCACAGAT
>CAXTVW010000071.1:7566-17769 GCA_964247675.1 uncultured Acetobacteraceae bacterium | reverse complement strand
CCGCAAACAAGGCGCTGACCACGCAAGGCCAGCGGGCGGAGATGCTCGATGAGTTTAGCGAGCGGGTTTACACCGAGATCGCTTCCAAGGGGCAGGGTTCGGCGGCGGCTACACCGTAAGATAAGGAAGGCCTTCTTTTCTGAAGAAAAGAAGCAAAAGACTTTTGGTCCCTGTCGGCGAACGCTGAAATAGGCGCCGACAGGGAGCAAAAGTTTTTTGGTTCTTTTTTTCAAAAAAGAACTGCTTGCCTTGCCTTGCCCCGACCCGCGCGAGACAGTGCCGCCAAAAGGAGGCACGCCCACTAATGCCATTCCCGTTTTCCGCGATCGTCGGCCAGGAAGAGATGAAACAGGCCCTGATGATCGCCGCCGTGGACCCCACGATCGGCGGCGTGCTGGCCTTCGGTGACCGCGGCACAGGCAAATCCACCGCCATACGCGCGCTCGCCGCCCTACTGCCGCCGATGCGCGTGGTCGATGGCTGCCGCTACAACTGCGACCCAGGCGCCCCCATCCTGTGCACCGAATGCGCCGCCCGCGCTGAACCGCGCGGCGAGCACATCGCCTCCGTGCCGGTCGTGGACATGCCCCTTGGCGCCACGGAAGACCGCGTGGTTGGCGCCCTGGACCTGGAGCGCGCGCTCACCCGCGGGGAACGCGCCTTCGAGCCCGGCCTACTGGCGCGCGCCAACCGCGGCTTCCTCTACATCGACGAGGTGAACCTCCTCGAGGACCACCTGGTGGACCTGCTGATCGACGTCGCGGCTTCCGGCGAGAACGTGGTCGAGCGCGAGGGGCTCAGCGTGCGCCATCCCGCGCGTTTCGTGCTGGTCGGCAGCGGCAACCCGGAGGAGGGCGAGCTGCGCCCGCAACTGCTGGACCGTTTCGGCCTGTCTGTGGAGGTGAGCACGCCCACCGACCTCGCCTCGCGTATCGAGATCGTCCGCCGGCGTGACGCCTATGACCGCGACGCCGCGGGCTTCTGCGCCAAATGGGCGCCCGAGGACCAACGCCTGCGCCAGCGCATCGAAGCGGCGCGCGCGCTGCTGCCCGCCATGGGCGTGCCGGACGCCGTGCTGGAACATGCCGCCCGCCTGTGCATGGCGCTCGGCACGGACGGGCTGCGCGCCGAACTGACCCTGCTGCGCACCGCCCGCGCGCTCGCCTGCCTGGAAGGCGCGCCCGCCGCTACCGTGGCGCATGTGGAGCAGGTGGCCCCGGCCGCTTTGCGTCATCGCCTGCGCCGCGATCCGCTGGACGAGGCGGGCTCCACGGCCCGAATCGCCCGCGCGATCGCCGAAAGCCGGGCCGCGCCGAAGCTTGGGGCCGCCGCTTGACCCCAGAAGCCGTCTGGCGGGACGCCACCACCGCGGCGGCGCTGTTCGCCGCCGATCCGGCCGGGTTCGGCGGCCTGGCGATACGCGGCCGGGCCGGCCCGGTGCGCGAGCGCCTGCTGGCGATGCTGCCCGGCCCAGCAAGGCGGCTGCCCGCCAACATCACTGACGAAGCGCTGCTCGGCGGCATAGACCTCGCCGCCACCCTGCAATCGGGCCGTCCCATACACGCCGCCGGACTTCTGGCCGAGCTGGGCGCCGGCCTGCTGGTGGCGCCGATGGCCGAGCGCACACCGGCGCCGCTCGCCGCGAAGCTGGCCGCGCGCATGGATGCCGGCGCCGGATTCGGCCTGGTGATGCTCGACGAGAGCGTGGAACCGGACGAGTGCGTCCCCGCATCCCTGCTCGACCGCGTGGCCTTCCACATAGACCTGGACGCGCTGAGCCACCGCGACGCCGCCGGCGCCCTGCCGGCCGGCCCTGACGCAGGCGCGCCCGCCGCAAGCGTGGGCGACGACCTGATCGACGCCCTCTGCAACGCCGCCGCAGCGTTGGGCATCAGCTCCACGCGCGCCATGCTGCTGGCCGTGCGCGCCACCCGTGCCGCCGCCACAATGGCCGGGCGCACGGAAGCCACCAGCGAGGACGCTGCTCTTGCCGCCCGGCTGGTGCTCGGCCCGCGCGCCACGCGCCTGCCCTCCGCCCCTGAAGAAGGGCAGGACCAAGCCGAACAGGAACCGCCCCCGGACCAGCCGGACACGCAAGCCGGCAAGAACGCCGAGGACATCGCCGAGGCGCTGACGGACAAGTCGGAGCTGGTCCTGGATGCCGCCCGCGCCGCCATACCGGAAGGCCTGCTGGCCAGGCTCGACCAGCAAGCCTCGCGCGGCCCCACCAAGCGCGCCGGCGTGGCAGGCCAGCGGCAGAGATCGGCCCAGAACGGCCGGCCAGTGGGCGTTCGCGCCGCCAGCCCTGGCCAAGGGCAGCGCCTGAACCTGGTGGAGACCTTGCGCGCCGCCGCGCCTTGGCAACGCCTGCGCGCGCCGCCGCAGCAGCAGGGCGCCTTTCCGCTGCACATACGGCGTGACGATTTCCGCGTCTTGCGCACGGAGCAGCGCACCCGCAGCACCACCGTTTTCGTGGTCGATGCATCCGGCTCGGCCGCCCTGAACCGCCTCGCCGAAGCGAAAGGCGCGGTCGAACTGCTGCTGGCCGAGTGTTACCAGAGGCGTGATGAGGTGGCCCTGATAGCCTTCCGCGGCCGCGGCGCCGAGCTGCTGCTGCCGCCCACGCGCTCCCTGGTCCGCGCCAAGCGCAGCCTGGCCACCTTGCCTGGCGGCGGCGGCACGCCGATGGCCGCCGGCATCGATGCCGGCCATGCGCTCGGCCTGGCGATACGCCGCCAGGGTGCGACGCCCACGCTCGTCCTGCTGACGGACGGGCGCGCCAACGTGACCCGCGCCGGCTCCGGCGGCCGCGCCCAGGCCGGCCAGGAAGCGCTGCAATCCGCTCGCAAGCTGCGCGAGACCGGCATCGCCGCCATCTTCCTGGACACCTCGCCGCGTCCGGCGCCGGACGCCCGCGCGCTGGCCCAGGCCATGGGCGCCCGCTACGTGGCGCTGCCCTATGCGGACGCCGCCGGCGTCTCGCGCGCCATACGCGCCCGGATGTGACGCCGCCCGTCAACTGGCCGGACAGCGACTGGCCGAACAAGGCGGCGAGCCGTTTCGTGGCCGATCGTGGCCTGACCTGGCACGTGCAGGTGGCAGGCAGCGGCCCTGTGCTCCTGCTGGTGCACGGCACGGGTGCCGCCACTCATTCCTGGCGGGACATGCTGGCCCCGCTCGCCGAATGTTTCACCGTGATGGCTCCGGACCTGCCAGGCCATGGCTTCACCAGGGTGCCGGGCGGCCATCCGCTCTCGCTATCCGCCATGGCGCGGGACCTCGGCGGGCTGTTGCAGAAGCTCGGCCTAGAGCCGGAACTTGTCGTTGGGCACTCGGCGGGTGCGGCTATCCTGGCGCGCATGTGCCTGGACGGGATCATCGCGCCGGCCGGGCTGGTCAGCCTGAACGGCGCCTTTCTGCCGCTGGCGGGGGCGGCCGGGCAGGTGTTCGCGCCGCTCGCCCGTGTGCTGGTCGGCCTGCCCATACTGCCGCAGATCTTCGCCTGGCAGGCCGGCAACCCGCGCGTGGTGGAGCGCCTGCTCACCGGCACAGGCTCCCGCCTGGATGCCGCCGGCGTGGCGCTCTACCGGCGCCTGGTGCGCAACCCCGGCCATGCCGCAGCCGCCCTGCGCATGATGGCGAACTGGGACCTGGCACCTCTGGTGCGCGACCTGCCGAAACTACAGCCGCCTTTGCTGCTGGTTGTGGGCGAGGGTGACCTGGCGATCCCGCCCGCCGACGCCACGCGCGTAGCCGCTCTGGTGCCAGGCGCCCGCGTGGTGCGCTGGCCCGGCCTGGGCCACCTGGCGCATGAGGAGAACCCCGGCCTGGCGGTGCGCTGCATAGAGGATTTCGCCACGTCGGTAGGTGTGGCGTGAAGGACCTGCTGGCCAACGGCCATGTGCTGGACTGGATCATCGCCGGAATGGTGCTGGAAGCGTGCGGCCTGGTGGCGCTTCACCGGCTGACGAGCCGCGGTGTCTCGCCCGGCGCCCTGCTGCCCAATCTGTGCTCGGGCGTGTGCCTGTTGCTGGCGATGCGCCTGGCGCTAGGCGGCGTCTGGTGGGGTTACGTGTCGCTGGCGTTGTTGGGCGCGCTTTGCCTGCATGTGGGCGATCTTTGGCGCCAGTGGCGGTAGGCAAGCAAGCAGTCCTTTTTTGAGAAAAAGGACCAAAAAACTTTTCTCCCGGGGGCGGGTGTTTCAGCATCCGCCGACAGGGAGCAAAAGTTTCTTGCTTTCTTTTCTTCAAAAAAGAAGGCCTTTCTTTTCTAAACTCCTAATCGCAAAAGAGGGGTTCCACCCACTGTAAACTTCAGCTTACACTTCCAGTGCGTGACCCACATTCCCCCCCACGATCGGCCCCACGCCATCGTCATAGGCAGCGGCTTCGGTGGCCTGGCCGCAGCCGTGCGTCTCGGCGCGCGCGGCTACCGGGTGACGGTGCTGGAGCGGCTGGATGCCCCAGGCGGCCGCGCCTACGTATTCCGGCAGGACGGCTTCACTTTCGACGCCGGCCCCACAATCGTCACCGCGCCGTTCCTGCTGGAAGAACTCTGGGCGCTGTGCGGCCGGCGGCTGGCCGACGACGTCGATCTGCGGCCGATCAGCCCGTTCTACCGCATACGCTTCGATAACGGCGAAGTCTTCGAATACACCGGCGACGCCGAGGCGATGCGGGCGCAGGTCGCCGCCTTCAGCGCGCGCGACGTAGCCGGCTACGAGGCGTTCATGCGCGCCAGCCAGGAGATCTACCGCGTCGGCTTCGAGCAGCTGGGCGACGTGCCGTTCGAGAGCTGGACGGACATGGCGCGCCTGGTGCCGCAACTGGTGCGCCTGGGCAGCCTGCGCAGCGTGCACGCGCTGGTCGGCAAATACGTCCGCGACGAGCGGCTGCGCACCGTGCTCAGCTTCCATCCTCTGCTGGTCGGCGGAAATCCGTTCGCCGCAAGCTCCATCTACAGCCTGATCTGCTTCCTGGAACGCCGTTGGGGCGTGCATTTCGCGATGGGCGGCACCGGCGCGCTGGTCAGCGGCCTGGCCGACCTGATCAAATTCCAGGGCGGGCGCATACGCTGCAACGCGGAAGTGGCCGAAATCCTCGTCGAGAACAAGGCAGCCTGCGGCGTCAGACTTGCAGACGGCACCGCAATACGCGCCGAAATCGTCGTCTCCAACGCGTGTTCCGCGCACACCTACGCCAAGCTGCTGCCGGCGCAGCACCGGCGCCGCTGGACGGACAAGCGCATCGCGCGTGGCCGCTACTCGATGAGCCTGTTCGTCTGGTATTTCGGCACGCGCCGGCGCTACGAGGACGTGGCGCACCACACCATCCTGCTGGGGCCCCGCTACCGCGAGCTGCTGCGCGACATCTTCGCCCGCCACAAGCTTGCCGACGATTTCAGCCTCTATCTGCACCGCCCCACGGCCACGGACACATCGCTGGCGCCGGAAGGCTGCGACTCGTTCTACGTGCTGTCCCCGGTGCCGCATCTGCAAAGCGGCACGGACTGGGAGGCAGAGGCCGAACCCTACAGAAAGAAGATCGCGCGCGCGTTGTCCGACGGCATCCTGCCCGGACTGGAAGACGAGATCGTCACCTCGCGCATGATGACGCCGCAGGACTTTGCTGGCCGCCTGCTCTCCTACCGCGGCGCGGCCTTCGGGCTGGAGCCGATCCTGACGCAAAGCGCCTGGTTCCGTCCGCACAACAAGAGCGAGGAGGTGGCAAACCTCTTCCTCGTCGGCGCCGGCACGCATCCCGGCGCGGGGCTGCCTGGCGTTCTCTCCTCCGCCCGTGTTCTGGACAAGGTCGTGCCGCATGCCAGCATCTTCGCCTGACGCAGTCGGCCGCGCCGCGGACCAGGCGGCCTGCCGCGTCATGATGCAAGGCGGCTCGCGCAGCTTCTCGGCCGCCGCGCGCCTGCTCCCGCGCCGTATCCACGAACCCGCCACCGCGCTCTACGCGTTCTGCCGCCTCGCCGATGACCTGGTGGACGAAGGCGCGGCGCAGGACGCCGTGGGCGTGCTGCAACACCGCCTCGACCTCGCCTATGAGGGACGCCCCGCGGACCACGCGGCCGACCGCGCCTTTGCCGACGTGGTCGCCCGCACGAACATGCCACGCGCGCTTCCGCTGGCGCTGCTTGAAGGTTTCGCATGGGACCTGGAAGGCCGGCGCTACGCCACGCTCGATGACCTGCTCGACTACGCCGCGCGCGTGGCCGGCAGCGTCGGCGCCATGATGGCCGTGCTGATGGGCGTGCGCTCCGAAGAAGCGCTGGCCCGCGCCTGCGACCTTGGCGTGGCGATGCAACTGACAAACATCGCGCGCGACGTAGGTCAGGACGCGCGTGCCGGCCGCCTGTACCTGCCGCTGGAATGGCTGCAAGAGGCCGGCCTGGCGCCCGAGGCGTTCCTGTCGGAACCACGCTTCAGTCCGGCGCTCGCCGGCGTCACAGGACGCTTGCTGCGCACCGCGGACGCGATGTACGTCCGCGGCCGGGACGGCATCGCGGCACTCCCGCTGACTTGCCGGCCAGGCATACGCGCTGCCGCCACCATCTACGCGGAAATCGGCCGTGTCCTCGCACGCAGCGGCTGCGACTCGGTCACCACACGCGCGCACGTGCCCACCCCGCGCAAGATGGCGCTCCTCGGCCGTGCCCTCTTACCGCCATTGTCAGCAAGAGGTCCGCTCGGCACGCAAGCCTTGCCGGCGTGCCAGTATCTTGTGGACGCCGCAGTGAGCGACGGTCGAGCCACGATGCCGGCCAGGTTGCAGGCACGCGTGGACTGGGTGTTCGACCTGTTCGAGCGGCTGCAGGAGCAGCAGCTGGGGATGCCCTGATTGGGGAAGTGGGAAGGCTTCATCATCCTGGTGCTGGTGCTGGGCGGACTGGTGGCCGAGCTGCGGTCCGTTCGGCGGTCGATGCGCAAGGATAGGGAGCGGGATGACGCTGGGTGAAGGAAGGAAGCAAGGCCTTCTTTTTTGAAAAAAAGAAGCAAAAAACGTTTGCTCCCTGTCGGCGGCTCAACGGCCGTTTCCGCGATGTTGAACAGAGATCTCTGCTTCTCTTCAGAGCCTTGCCTGTCTTGCCTACCTAGGCACCGGCACAGCCGCATGAGGCGGCCCATACACATCCTGCGCCCGCTTCAGGAACGCGCCGACCATACGCCGCACCGCCTCATTGAAAACCACGCCGATGGCTTTCTGCAGGAGTTTGCTGCGGAACTCGAAATCCACCCAGAAATCGACCTGCACGCCGTGCGGGTCCGGAACGAACACCCACTGGTTGTTCAGATACCGGAAAGGGCCGTTCTCGTAGCTGACGCGTATCCTGCCCGGACGCTCCAGCGTGACCTTGCTGCTGAAGCTTTCGCGGAACGGGCCGAAACCGATCGTCAGGTCGGCATGCAGTTCGTGCTCCGTGCGGGACTTCACCCGCGCGCCGACGCACCAGGGCAGGAATTGCGGATATTTGTCCACGTCCGCCACCAGGTCGAAGAGCTGCTCGGGCTTGTAGCCCACGAGCTTGCGATCCGCGTAAGTGGGCATCAGGCGGCCTGCCTGGTGATGCGGGCCTGGCGAAGAGCAGCGAAGTCGGCATCCGCGTGATAGGAAGAGCGGGTGAGCGGTGTACTGGCAACCATGAGAAACCCTTTGGCGCGCGCGGTCGCGGCATAATCCGCGAACTCGGCTGGCGGCACAAAGCGCGCGACCGCCGCATGTTTCACGCTCGGCTGCAGGTATTGGCCAAGCGTGAGAAAATCCACCTCCGCAATACGCAGATCGTCCATCACCTGTCCGAGCTCGGCGCGTTCCTCGCCCAGCCCGACCATGAGGCCCGATTTCGTGAAGATGGTGGGATCGAGCTGCTTCACCCGGTCCAGCAGCCGCAGCGACTGGAAATAGCGCGCGCCGGGCCGGATGGTCGGGTAGAGCCGCGGCACGGTTTCCAGGTTGTGGTTGAACACGTCCGGGCGGGCGGCGGTGACCACCTCCAGCGCGCCGGGCTTGCGCAGGAAGTCCGGCGTCAGCACCTCGATGGTGGTGCGCGGCGCTGCCCCCCGTATGGCGGTGATCACCGCGGCGAAGTGGCCGGCGCCGCCGTCTGTCAGGTCGTCACGGTCCACCGAAGTGATGACGACGTGGTTAAGCCCCAGCGTGGCGACAGCCTGGGCCACGCGGCCGGGCTCGGTGGCATCCAGCGGTCCGGGCAAGCCGGTGCGCACATTGCAGAAGCTGCAGGCGCGCGTGCAGGTGTCGCCCATGATCATCATCGTGGCGTGGCGCTGGGACCAGCACTCGCCGATGTTCGGGCAGGCGGCTTCCTCGCAGACGGTGACCAGGCCGGCGCCACGCATAAGGTTGCGGGTCTCGACGTAGGTTGGGTGGTTTGGCGCGCGCACGCGTATCCAGTCCGGCTTGCGCTGGATCGGGTTGTCCGGGCGGTGGGCTTTCTCCGGGTGGCGGATTTCGATGCGGGTGGACATGCTTCGGGACAAGTGGCTGGGGTGGTAAGTAAAGGCAAGGAAGGCCTTCTTTTTTGAAAAAAAGAAGCAAAAAACTTTTATCCGGCTGTCGCGGACCTATCCGGTCAGCCGCCGACAGGGAGGAAAGTCTTCTGCCTCTTTTTTTCAGAAAAGAAGGCCTTCGCTTGCCTGTGATTTGCCCTGGGAAGTTTTTTCCCATAGTCCCTCGTCACGCATGAACGTGGATCAGATCATCGCCCGCCTGGGTGGCGCCGAGGCCGCGGCGAAGCTGACCGGCGTGGGCCTGGAAGCCATACGCAAGTGGCGGCAGGCGCGCAGCGTGCCTTCGAAGCATTGGAGTGTGGTGATGGCGGCAACCGGGATATCCGTGGCTGATCTGCAAGGCGAGAAGCCGGCCGGCGCGGTGCCGGCTGGCGCCACCGCCGCGCTGGTGCTGGCGGACGGCGCGGTATTCTGGGGACGCGGCTTCGGTGCGCACACTTCCGCCGACGCCCTCCCGGTGGGGGAGATCTGCTTCAACACGGGCATGACGGGCTACCAGGAAACGCTGACCGATGCCTCCTATGCCGGGCAGATCATAACCTTCACCTTTCCCCATATCGGCAACACCGGTGCGAATGCGGAGGATCTGGAGGCGGCTGGCGTGGCGGCGCGCGGGCTGGTGGTTCGGGAGGACGTGACCGCACCCTCCAACTGGCGGTCGGCGCAGGGGCTGGACACCTGGCTGCGCAGCCAGAGCGTGGCAGGCCTGGCCGGCGTGGACACGCGGGCGCTGACGGTGCGCATACGCGACGGCGGGCCGCCGCATGGGGTTCTGGCCTACCCGGCGGACGGCCGGTTCGACTTGGCCGCCTTGCAGGACGCGGCGGTCGCCTGGCCCGGGCTGGACGGCATGGACCTCGCCCGCGAGGTGAGCTGCACGCAGAGCTATGCATGGGACCAGTCCACCTGGCGCTGGGGCGAGGGCTTCACCCAAGGCGCAGACGCCCGTTTCCATGTGGTGGCGGTGGATTACGGCGCGAAACGCAACATCTTCCGCTCGCTGAGCGCTGCCGGTTGCCGGATCACGGTCGTGCCGGCCGCCAGCACCGCCGAGGACATCCTGCGCCACCGGCCGGACGGCGTGTTCCTCTCCAACGGGCCGGGCGACCCGGCAGCCACCGGCGTGTATGCCGTCCCCGCGATCCAGGGCGTGCTGGCGGCAAAGGTGCCGGTGTTCGGGATTTGCCTGGGCCACCAGTTGCTGGCCCTGGCGCTGGGCGCGCGCACCTACAAGCTGGACCGCGGCCACCGGGGCGCCAACCAGCCGGTGCGCGACCTGGCCACCGGACGGGTTGAGATCACGTCGCAGAACCACGGTTTCGCGGTGGAAGATACAAGCCTGCCGGAGGGCGTGCGAGTGACCCATGTCAGCCTGTTCGACGGCAGCAACGAGGGCATCGCCTGCGAGACCAGGCGTGCGTTCTCCGTGCAGTATCATCCGGAGGCAAGTCCTGGGCCCAGCGACAGCGCGCATTTGTTCGGGCGGTTCACCGCGATGATGGCGGGCGCTGCATGAGCGACAACCTCATACGCGAGCACCTCCGGGCATCGGCGAGATGAAGCCGAGCGCCAGCTCGAGCTGACGGACACTTCACAGTGCGCGCTCTCCGCATGCGCAGTAGTCGCGTGCCAAGAGGAAACTTGAAGCATCTGCAGCAGCGGAGAAA
>CAXTVW010000071.1:0-7466 GCA_964247675.1 uncultured Acetobacteraceae bacterium | reverse complement strand
CCCTTGCTCCTGTCCTCAGCCAACACGCAAGCAAGCTGGCCCTGCAGGAAACTGCCTCCTTCGCCCGAATGGTATCATAATGCCCAAACGTACGGACATAACTTCGATCCTGATCATCGGCGCCGGCCCGATTGTTATAGGCCAGGCCTGCGAGTTTGACTATTCCGGCGCGCAGGCCTGCAAGGCGTTGCGCGCGGAGGGCTACCGCGTGGTGCTGGTCAACTCCAACCCGGCCACGATCATGACTGATCCCGGCCTGGCGGACGCCACGTATATTGAGCCGATCACGCCCGAGATGGTGGAAAAGATCATCGCGCGCGAGCGGCCGGACGCGCTGCTGCCGACGATGGGCGGGCAGACCGCGCTGAACACGGCGATGCAGCTCGATGCGAACGGCGTGCTGGCACAATACAATGTGGAGCTGATCGGCGCCCGCGCGGAGGTGATCGACCGCGCGGAGGACCGGCTGAAATTCCGCGATGCGATGAGCGAGATCGGCATCGAGAGCCCGAGGAGTTTCATCGCGCACTCCTTGCAGGAAGCCCGCGAGGCGCTGGCGAAGATCGGATTGCCCGCGGTGATCCGACCGAGCTTCACGCTGGGCGGCACTGGCGGTGGCATCGCGTATAACCGCGAGGAATTCGAGGCGATTTCCGCCAGCGGCCTGGCCGCGTCGCCGACCACCGAGGTGCTGATAGAAGAAAGCGTGCTCGGCTGGAAAGAGTATGAGATGGAGGTGGTGCGCGACAGCGCGGACAACTGCATCATCATCTGCGCCATCGAGAACGTCGATCCGATGGGGATACATACGGGTGACAGCGTGACGGTGGCGCCGGCGCTGACGCTGACCGACCGCGAGTACCAGCGGATGCGCGACGCCTCGATCGCCTGCCTGCGCAAGATCGGCGTGGACACCGGCGGCTCCAACGTGCAGTTCGCGCTGAACCCGGCAGACGGCCGCATGCTGGTGATCGAGATGAACCCGCGCGTGTCGCGAAGTTCGGCGCTGGCGTCGAAAGCCACGGGATTCCCCATAGCGAAGATCGCGGCAAAGCTGGCGGTAGGCTACACGCTGGACGAGCTGGCGAACGACATCACCAAGACCACGCCTGCCAGTTTCGAGCCGACGATCGACTACGTCGTGGTCAAGATCCCCCGCTTCACGTTCGAGAAATTCCCAGGCACGCCCGCCCTGCTTTCCACCAGCATGAAATCGGTGGGCGAGGCGATGTCCATCGGCCGCAGCTTCGCCGAAGCGTTGCAGAAGGGCCTGCGCAGCATGGAGACGGGGTTCTCCGGGTTAGACGAGGTGCCCGCCCCAGGCGATGGCGGCCGCGATGCGTTCAGGGCGGCGCTGTCCGCGCCGCGGCCGGACCGCATATTGATGGCTGCACAGGCGTTGCGCGCCGGCCTGTCGGTCGAAGACATACACGAGGCCTGCCGATACGACCCGTGGTTCCTGCGCGAACTCGAAAAGATCGTGGCCGTCGAACGTGATTTGCAGGCCGGCGGTCTGCCGCGCGAGGCTGCCGCGCTGCGACGGGTAAAGGCACTCGGCTTCTCAGACAGACGCCTGGCGCAACTCACCAGCCTGGCGGAGACCGAAGTGCTGGCTGTGCGCGGCAGGCTCGGCGTGCATCCCGTCTATAAACGCATCGACACGTGCGCCGGCGAGTTCGCATCCGCCACGCCCTACATGTATTCCACCTACGAGGGCGGCTGGGGCGAGCCGGTCTGCGAGGCCGATCCAACGGGTCGCGACAAGGTCATAATCCTGGGTGGTGGCCCGAACAGGATAGGGCAGGGCATCGAGTTCGATTATTGCTGCGTGCACGCCGCCTACGCGCTGCGCGACGCCGGCTACGAGACGATCATGGTAAACTGCAATCCGGAGACGGTGAGCACCGATTACGACACCTCCGACCGGCTGTATTTCGAACCACTCACCGCGGAAGACGTGGTGGCACTGGTGCGCCGCGAGCAGCAAAACGGCCGCGTGCTCGGCTGCATCGTGCAGTATGGCGGGCAGACGCCGCTGAAACTGAGCCAGGCCTTGCCGGAAGCCGGCATACCCGTGCTCGGCACCACGGCGGACGCGATCGACATCGCCGAAGACCGCGAACGCTTCCAGTTGCTGTTGCAGAAGCTCGCGCTGCACCAGCCGGAAAACGGCATCGCACGCGCGCCCGAACAGGCCGAGGCGATCGCGGACCGTATCGGCTACCCCGTGGTCATACGGCCCAGCTACGTGCTCGGCGGCCGCGCGATGGAGATCGTGTTCGACCGCGTGCAACTGCACCGCTACATGCGCGAGGCGGTACGCGTGTCGGGCGACACGCCTGTGCTAATCGACAAATATCTCAATGACGCCATCGAGGTCGATGTCGATTGCATCGCCGACGGCCGCACGGTGTACGTGGCCGGCGTGATGGAACACATCGAGGAGGCCGGCATACATTCCGGCGACAGCGCCTGTTCGCTGCCGCCTTACAGCCTGTCGCCAGCCACGATACGCGAGCTGTCGGATCAGACGGAGGCGATCGCGCGCGCACTCGGCGTGGTGGGCCTGATGAACGTGCAGTTCGCCATCAAGGAAGGCGCCATCTACGTGCTGGAGGTGAACCCGCGGGCGAGCCGGACGGTGCCGTTCGTGGCCAAGGCGATCGGCGTGCCGATCGCCAAGATCGGTGCGCTGGTGATGGCCGGCGCGGAACTCGCAAGCTTCAAGCTGGATGGTTCGGCGATCCGCCCGCACGTGGCAGTGAAGGAAGCGGTATTTCCGTTCGCGCGCTTCCCGGGCGTGGACACCATCCTGGGCCCGGAGATGAAATCGACCGGCGAGGTGATGGGACTGGACCACAGTTTCGAACGCGCCTTTGCCAAAGCGCAACTCGGCGCTGGCGTGGTGCTGCCCGAATCCGGCACGGTGTTCCTCTCGGTGCGCGACGGCGACAAATCGGGATTGCCCGGTCTGGCAAGGCGACTGGTGGAGATGGGCTTCACCATCATGGCCACGCGCGGAACGGCCGCGCGGATACGCGAGGCGGGCGTCGATGTCAGGGTGATAAACAAGGTGCTGGAAGGGCGGCCGCATTGCGTCGATGCGATACGTTCCGGCGACATACAGATGGTCGTCAACACCTCCCAAGGCGCGCAATCCACGGCCGACAGTTTCGACATCCGGCGCAATGCGCTGACGCACGGGGTGCCGCATTATACCACGCTGGCGGGGGCGCGCGCGGCGGTGCATGCCATCGGGGCTTTGCGTGCGGGTGACCTGGGTGTCGCGCCGTTGCAGAGTTACTTTAAGTAAAGCAAGGCCTTCTTTTTTGAAAAAAAGAAGCAAAAAACTTTTGGCTTCGCTGTCGGCGACTTGGCCGGCCAGCCGCCGACAGGGAGCAAACGTTTTCTGCTTCTTTTTTCAAAAAAGAAGGCCTTGCTTTACTTCCCCTTGCAACCCGCTCCGTTCCACGTAAGCTGTCCGCCGCTCTCAACCACGGCAGGCCCAGGCCAAGGCCCAGCCGTGACGCGTGCGTTCCATCCACCCCAGACCCGGCGCCGCGCGCCGGCCCTGTAAGCCTCGAGGATACGGCCCTTTGCAGAAATTTCCGATGACCGCCCAAGGCCTCCAGAACCTGGAGGATGAGCTGCGGAACCTGAAGAGCGTGGAGCGGCCGGCCATCATCGTGGCCATTGCCGAGGCGCGCAGCCACGGCGACCTGTCGGAGAACGCCGAGTATCACGCGGCGCGCGAGCGGCAGAGCTTCATAGAGGGGCGCATCCAGGAGCTGGAGGAAGTGGTCGGCGCCGCCGAGGTGATCGATCCGTCCTCGCTCAAGGGCGACAGCATCAAGTTCGGCGCGCATGTCCAGCTGCTGGACGAGGAGACGGAGAAGGAGGCGACCTACCAGATCGTCGGCGTCTATGAAGCCGACATCAAGGCCAAGCGCCTGTCGATCTCCTCCCCCCTGGCCAAGTCCCTGATTGGCAAAAAGAAGGGCGACACCGTCAGCGTCCCCGCCCCAGGCGGCGACCGCAGCTACGAAATCCTGAACTTCCAGTTCGTCTAATGAAGGTGGGGGTCCGGGCGAATGCCGCCATTCCCCCGGCGGGGTTTGGGGCAGAGCCCCAACTCTTGCTGTCCGACGTACAGGCCGCTGCCGGGCGCATCGCAGGCCGCATCCTGCGCACCCCCACAGTCCCCTCCGCGATCCTGTCCCGCGTAACCGGCGCCGAGATCACGCTCAAGCTCGACAACCTCCAGGCGGTAGGCTCCTTCAAGGAGCGCGGTGCGGCCAACCGCCTGGCGCTGCTGACCCCGGCCGAGCGGGCGCGCGGCGTGGTGGCGATGTCGGCCGGCAACCATGCGCAGGGCGTGGCCAGACACGCGAGCCTGCACGGCGTGGCCAGCACCATCGTGATGCCCACGTTCACGCCGCTGGCCAAGGTGAGCGGCACGGCGGCCTGGGGCGCCCGCGTGGTGATGCATGGCGACACGCTGGCGGAGGCGGCCGCGCACGCGGCACATCTCGCCCAGCACGAGGGCCTGCTGTTCATCAGCCCGTACGACGACTACGCGATCATGGCGGGGCAAGGCACGCTGGCGTTGGAGATGGTCGAAGACGGCCCGGCGCTGGACGTGCTGCTGGTTCCGGTAGGCGGCGGCGGGCTGATCAGCGGCTGCGCGGTGGTGATGGCGGCGCTGAGTCCACAGACGGAGGTGATCGGCGTTCAGGTGGCCCCGTATTCCGCGCTGGCGCAGCGCATGGGCGCGCCGGCGCACGCGATCGGCGGCGCCACGATCGCCGAAGGCATCGCCGTGCGTGACGTGGGGTTCGAGACTCGCAAGGTGATCGCCGCCCATGTCAGCGACGTGATCGTGGCGCCGGAGCGGTGCGTGGAGGACGCGATCTCCCTGCTGGCCGAAGGCGCCAAGGTGGTGGCCGAGGGTGCTGGTGCGGCAGCGCTGGCCGGCCTGCTGGCGCACCAGGCGCGGTTCGCGGGCAAGCGCGTGGGCATGCCGGTATGCGGCGGCAACATCGACGTGCGCATCATGGCAAACGTCCTGCTGCGCGGGTTGCTGCGCGACGGGCGGCTGCTGCGGCTGCGCATGGAAATCCCGGACAGGCCTGGGGTTCTGGCCGACATCTCCAGCAAGATCGGCGCGTCGGGCGGGAACATCATCGAAGTCTCGCACCAGCGTCTATTCGCGTCGCCCAGCGTACAGTCGGCGCAGCTCGAGGTGATGGTGGAGGCGCGTGACCCGGCGCATGCAGCGGAGATCGAGGCTTGCCTGGCGGCTTCTTATGCGGTGGTTCGGGCTTAAGACTGGTAAGAAAAAGCAAGGCCTTCTTTTTTGAAAAAAAGAAGCAAAAAACTTTTGTCCTTACGCTGACGGATGCTTCGGTACTAGGCCGATTTACCGCGGGGCTGCATGCGTCCTGAATACAAACGCGTCGTGAGGTTCAGGACTACCGCGCAAGGGGCAGGATGACGCCTCCCGATCTGACATGGCCGCGTTACCGTACGCTTGTGGCCATCGGCGATGCAAACCAGCATGGCCAGCCATTCGGGTGCGTTTTCAGCGGACCGACAGACATCTCGCTCGGGACTAATCAACGACAGCTTGATACCCGACAGCACTTGCGTTGTTTTGGAGGGACACCAGGTGGTCGCAACCGGCGTTATGACCTAAACAGAATGAAATTCAGCATTCTTTTCCAATCAAAGGCTGCTTGCCTTACTGGTATCCCGGATAAGCCGGCCGCGGCTGGTAATAGTAACCGGCATACGGGTTGGCGTTGTAGCCGCCCCAGTAAGGCCTGTAGGCGTAAGCCGGCGGCGGGCGGTAGGTGGCAGGCGGTGGCGTCCAGATTTCCTGGCGCGGCTGTTCCAATTCCCTCGGCCGCGCCTGGGCGTATTGCTGCGGCTCGGCTTGCACGGCCGGTGCGGCTTGCGGAGCCGCAAGGAAATGTGGCGGATCGGAGCGGCCATACTCGTAATGGTGCTGCGGCAGCACCGGCTTTACAGCCGGCAGAGGCGGCTTGGCAGCCCAGGTTGAAGTATAGAGTTGGTGCGGCATCATGAGCATGTGCACCAGTTCAGGCCGCAGCAGCGTCGGCGTATGCGCCAGTCGCGGCTTCGGCGGCTCCACCCGGGCGACCAGCTTCGGGGCGGGCGCCTGCAGCAAGGCGGGCGCACTCGGCCGAGGTGCCAGGTGCCAGGATGGGGTCGCGGCAGGGCGTACTGGCCGCGCTTCGGCCACCGGCCTCGGTGTTTCGTCCTGCACCACACCCGCTTCGCCGCGATCCCCGGCACCGTCCGCGGCCGGCGCATCGCCATCCACGATCGCGGGCACCGCACCGGCATGGGCCAGAACCCGGAACGCGTGCGCCGGTGCGGCCACCACGGGCGTGTGCAACGGCTGCTCGGGCGCCTCGGCCGGCAGTTCGGCGACAGCCTCGGCCGGGCCTGCCTGGGCCGGTGCTGCCTGGGTCAATGCGCCAGCCGCCGGCGCCACGGCCGGCTCTGCCACCACTGCCGGCGGCACAGGCATCTCCGCCATCGCAAGCAGGCGCTTCGTCACGATCGGCGGGGCGCCCGCGTCGTCGTCGGTGACAGGCATCGGCGGGCCGTAGAGGATCTTCGGCAAACGCGTGTGTAGGTCGGCAACCCTGACAAACTGTCCGGCGCTGAGCGGCTGCAGGGACAGGTAACGGTCGGTCAGCGGATGCAGGCGGTCCGGGTTGTTGAGCAGAGCCCATTCGGCACGCAGCAGGCTGCTTTGCTGGTGCGCGGCGGTGGTGGCCTGAAAGGCGTGCGCGATCTCCCTGTCCAACGACGCCGCCGCGTGCTTCTCCGAATAGACGTAGAGGCCGGAGGCGACCGTGGCGATCACGCCGAACATGGTCAGTTGCGCACGGAAGCGGATCGGGCCCGGTGCCGCGGGCTGGGCCGATCCCGCCGCTTCCGCATCGGCCAGCGCCTGCGCTGCCCGGGCAGTCAGGCGGCGCGGCACCACCACGGTCCAGCGGCGCTGCCCGGACGGTGCCACTACGCGCGCTGTGGCTGATGGCTGGCCAGGGCTTGAAGGTTTGGGTTCGGCTTGGCGGCCGTATGATTTCGGCTGAAATTCAGGGGAAATGGAAAGCGGCAAGCTGGACATTGGAACGGCCCCACACGCGGTCGTATCCTCGGATGGAATCGCTGGCGGGAGCAAGAGGAAAGATTACGATTCACGGGGGGTTCCGTGATGATTTATGTAACGCAAGAAAGGCCTTCTTTTTTGAAAAAAAGAAGCAAAAAACTTTTGCTCCCACGCCTGAACCACAGTGCGCGCTGGTTCTGCCGGCTTCCACGTTGGCAGAACCTGCGCGCGTTCTGAGGCAGGCGGGGGAGCAAAAGTTTTTTGCTTCTTTTTTTCAAAAAAGAAGGCCTTTCTTACCTCCTCATTGCCTGTTGAAGCA
>CAXTVW010000070.1:0-18033 GCA_964247675.1 uncultured Acetobacteraceae bacterium | reverse complement strand
GCGCCTGATGGAGGCCGACGCTGCCTTCCTGTCCAGCAGCCTCGGATTGCGCGCTATTGCCAGCTTGAATGGTAGGGCGTTGCGGGACATCGAAGCTGTAGAAAGGAAGCAAGACCTTCTTTTTTGAAAAAAAGAAGCAAAAAACTTTTGCTCCTGCGGTGGTGCGGCGCTTCGGCGTTGTCAGGTTTTGCGCGACTGCTGCTGCTTATCTCCGCTTCAGAAGCTTGCCGAATCCCGCCTGACCCACGCCCCCAGCGCCCCACTCGCCCGCAGCTCCCGCACCCGCTCCACAAGCGCTTGCCGTGCCGCCCGGGCATCGCGCGAAAGCGCCAGCAAGTCCCCGGTCTGCCCTGGCCGTAGGATCAGGGACGCAGCAAGCCGGAGCAGCCCGATCCCGCCTGACGCGTTCAACGCTCCCACGGCGGCCGGCGGCAGCGCGCGCGTTGCCGGATCGCACACCGCCCGCAGCACCGCATACGGCACGCCCGCCTGCCGGGCCGCCTCGGCAACCGCACCGCTTTCCAGGTCTACCGCCGCGGCCTGCGTGCCCTGCCAGCGCTCCGCCTTGCCCGCGATCGAGGCCACCACCGCCTCGCCGGCCAGCAACGCCTCCACCGTGACTCCGCCCAAGGCTGCCGACAGATCCGGATCGGCCGCCAGATGACGGCCGCGGGACAGCACGGCAGCAGGAACGATGATGGCGCCAGCCGCAACGTCCGGCGAAAGCCCGCCGGCCAGGCCGAAGCTGACCAGGGACGTCGCCCCGGCGGCCAATGCGCGCCGAGCCGCATCGGCCGCGCCGCGCGCCGTGCCGCCGCCGATGAACACCTTGCGGGTGATCGGACGAATGATACGAGCTTCGGCCTTGAGGCCTACGATGAAGGCTAGCATTGCGGGTTAACGGGGAAGGAAGGAAGCAAGGCCTTCTTTTTTGCAAAAAAGAAGCAAAAAACTTTTGCTACCCGCATCTGCAGCAGCCGGATGTTTCCGGACGCACGAATCGGCTGCAGCAGCGTGGGAGTAAGAGTTTTTCGGTTCTTTTTTGCAAAAAAGAACTGCTTTCTTCCTAAATTCCCCAATCCACGCGACGCTGGTTACCCCGCCGAAGGTTACGATACCGGGACAGCGCCAGGAGCGGGAAAAACAGCCGGTAGCCGTGATATTTCAGATAGAACACGCGCGGGAACCCGACCGCCGTATAGGGCGCCTCGTCCCACTCGCCGTCCGGCTTCTGCGTTGCGGCCAGCCAGGCGATGCCGCGCGCCGTCGCCGGATCGTCCGTCCGACCGGCGCCCATCAGCGCCAGCACCGCCCAGGCGGTCTGTGACGGCGTGCTTTCGGTGAAGCGGCCGGGCGGCGCGTGGGCGTAGCTCTCCTCGTCCTCGCCCCAGCCGCCATCTTCGCGCTGAACGCTGACCAGCCAGTCGCAGGCGCGACGCATTGCCGGGTCTTCCGGCGGGATGCCGGCGGCGTTCAGCGCGTTGATTACGGACCAGGTGCCGTAGATGTAGTTGGTGCCCCAGCGGCCAAACCAGCTACCATCCTTCTCCTGCTCGCGCCGGAGATAGGCGATCGCGCGCGCCATCACCGGATGGGTGCAGTCCATGCCGATCTGCGCCAGGAAACCCACGCAGCGGCCGGTCACATCCGCGGTCGGCGGGTCCAGCAACGCGCCGTGGTCTGCGAACGGGATATGGTTAAGGTAAGAGTGCGTGTTCTCCGGCTCGAAGGCGCCCCAGCCGCCGTCGCTGCTCTGCATACCGACGATCCAGTCGCGCGCCCGGGCGATCGACTCGTCATGCGCCGGGTCACCGTTGCGCGCCAGCAGCATGCCCACCAGCGCCGTGTCGTCCACGTCCGGATAGTGGTCGTTGGCGTACTGGAAGGCCCAGCCGCCGGGTGCCACGTCCGGCCGGCGCACCGCCCAGTCGCCCTTCACGTCCAGGATCTGGCGAGACACCAGCCAATCGCTGGCCGCCTCCACCGGCACGCGCCCGCCCGGTACCGAGTCGTCGCAGCCATAGGCGGCTTCGGCCATCGCCACGCCGGCGAGCCCGGTGTCCCAGATCGGCGAGACGCACGGCTGCACGTAGGCGCGCTCGCCGTCATCGACGATCAGTTTGCGGACCGAGAGCCAGGCCAGCGCCGCATCCGGGTGGTCCGGCGCATAGCCCAGCGCCGCAAACATCATCACGCTGTTTGCCATCGCCGGGTAGATGGCGCCAAGCCCGTCCTCACCGTTCAGCCGGTGCGTCACGAACGTCACCGCCTCGCCAAGCGCACGGGCGCGCGACTTCTTGGGAAACCACTTCTCGCCCCGCTTGAGGCACAGATCCAGCGCCTTGAACGCGTGGCCCCAGTAGCTGCGATACGGCCCGCGGATGTAGTCGCGTATCTCGCCGGCCGGCCGGGTGAACAGCTCGGCTATGTGCACATCGCGCGGGTTGGTCGCGCGCGGCCGCAGCGTCATCAGCACCAGCAGCGGCACTATCACGGTGCGCGACCAGTAGGACACTTTGGAGAGATGGAAGAAGAACCACTCCGGCAGCAGCATGATCTCCACCGGCATGGTGGGTATGGAGCGCCAGGGCACTTCGCCGAACAGCGCGAGCTGTATGCGGGTGAACACGTTGCAGCGCTCGGCGCCGCCGGCAGCCAGGATCGCCGCCCGCGCCCGCGCCATGTGCGGCGCATCCGGCGCATGGCCCAGGCATTTCAGCGCGAAATACGCTTTCACACTGGCGGAAAGGTCGAATTTGCCGCCGTGGAACAGCGGCCAGCCGCCATGCTCGCCCTGTATCTCCAGCAGATACACGCCGATACGCGCCTGCAGCGCCGGATCGATCCGGTCCAGGTAGTGTTCGAGCAGGATGTACTCGGCCGGAATGGTGGCGTCGGCCTCGAGTTCGAAGCGCCAGTGGCCGTCCGCGTTCTGTCGCCGGCCAAGCGCCTGCGCGGCCCGCTCGATGCTGACTTGCAGGGTTGGTGTGGGCTCCGTGTCAGCGGGCGGGGTCAGGGTCTGGCTTTGCATCACTCATTCAAAATAGTTACGCGCTAGTCTGACTGGCCGTTACGTGCCGCGCTGCAGCGAAACCCGATCTGATCGCACCTTCGATGGTTGCGGGCAATCCGGTATCCGTCCAATCGCCCGCCAGCAGCAGATTCGGCAAGCTTGTTGTGCTCTGGGGGCGACGCTTGTGTTGCGCCGGAGTTGCACTGAATGTCGCCCGCTTCTCCCTGATCAACCGCCATTGTGGCATGGGTGCCACGATCCCGGCAGCCTGGCAGACCTCAGGCCAGACCGCCCGGGCAAGCACGTCTGCCGGCCTGTCCAACAGGCGGTTTGCCGCCGAAATCGTCACGGAAGCCACACCGGTCTTGGCGAAAACCCATTCGGCCGTACCGCCAACCAGCCCCCAGAAGCCGGCTTCTCCGGTGGGCACCTGCGTCTTGAAATGCAGGTTGACGATCGCCTCGTGCTCGTCCGGCCCGTGCAAAGTGGGTAGCAGCCCTGCCGCCACTGCAGCCGGCGCCGCCAGCACTACCCTGTCAGCCGGCGCCACGGCGATCGGACCGCCGGCCCCTGCAAGCCCGGTCACTATCCCGGCTTCGGTCTGCAGCGCGGCGATCCGGTGGCTCGTGTGCAGTGTCCCGCCGCGCGCCTCCAACCACGCCACCGCGGGATCGATGAAGCTCTCCGACAGGCCGATCTTCGGCCAGCACGGCATGCATTGCGCCCCGCCGCGCGCCAGCGTCTCCGCAATGATGGCCCAGAACAGCCGCGCGCTGCCCGCATCCGCCGGCGTGTTCAGGCCGGAGACCGCCAGCGGCTCGATCAGCCGCTCATACAGCGCATTGTGCGGCAGCAAGCCGCCCACAGTGTCCTCCGCGCCGGCGAACCGCAGCCGCAACAGCTTCGCATAGTCGGCCAGCCGCGCGCCCGGCACCCCCCGGCCCGCCGAGAACACCCACCACGGCAGCCGCCCGGCATTCGGCCGCAGCGTCCACCGCTGGCCGCTGCGAAGGTCCATGAACGGAAACACCGGGCCAGCCGGGCCGGCCAGCGTGTCCCGCGCGCCCACGATGTCCAGATATCGCATCGCCGCGCGGTTGCCGGAGAGCAGCAGGTGGTTGCCGTTGTCGATCCTGCAGCCGAGCTCCCGGTCGAAATAGGAGCGTGCGCGGCCGCCGCAGGCGGGGCCCGCTTCGTAGATGACAACGCGGCGCCCGGCTTCGGTGAGCGCCAATGCGGCGGCCAAGCCGGCCAGGCCGCCGCCTATGATGTGGGTGACGCTCACTGGCGTGGTGGACTCCGGCAAGAAGGAAGCAAGGCCTTCTTTTTTGAAAAAAAGAAGCAAAAAACTTTTGCTACCCCCGCTGGACCGAGGCGGGCGCGCCTCTTGCGGCATTTCGCCTGCCGGCACCAGCCGGATGCCGCAGGACACACCGAAGCGACCAAGCGTCGGGGCAGCAAAAGTTTTTTGCTTCTTTATTTCAAAAAAGAAGGCCTTGCTTGCCTTGCCTACGTAAGCAGCACCCGAAGCGAGATAACCACCTTCTCCCACTTAGGCACCCGCACCGCCGTCTCCGGCCGGGACCACCCCCGCCGCTCCAGCCGCGCCAGCACCGCCGCATAGCTTCCCGCCATCAGCCGCGCCGGCTTCATCGCCTTGCGGTCGCAGCGTTTCATCGCGGCATACGCATCGGCGAAATGCTGCCGCGCCCGCCGCGCCGCCTGCTCGCACGCCGCTGGCAACGCAGGGCTGGCCAGGGCCGCGGCCGGTTCCAGCGGCACGCCGGCGCGGGCCAGCCACTCGCGCGGCAGATAGAGCCGGCCGCGCCAGGCATCCTCGGCCAGGTCACGCAGGATGTTGGTCAGCTGCAGGGCGCGGCCCAGGTGGTGGGCCACCTCGTCGGCCGCCGGCGAGGAATCGCCGAAGCAGCGCACGGAAAGCCGGCCCACAGCGGAGGCCACCCGGTCGCAATACAGGTCCAGCGTGTCGGCGGTTGGCGCCACGATGACCGTCTCGGCATCCATCTGCATCCCGTCGATCACCGCCAGGAAATCGACCCGTCGCAGACCGTAGCGCTGCGTGGCGAGCTGCAGCATCCGGCCGACCGCACCTTCGTCGCCTTCGCCCCCGGGCGCGCGTGGCCCGGGGGCCTGGCCGGTAGCCACGCCCTCGATCCTGGCGCGCCAGGCGTTGAGCTGGGTGCGCTTCAGTTCCATCGCGTTCGGCTCGTCGGCGATGTCGTCCACCAACCGGCAGAAAGCATACACGGCGTACATCGCCACGCGGCGTTCCGGCTGCAGGATCGCCATGCCGCGGTAGAACGAGGTGCCGGACGCACGCACGATCCGGCTGACGGCCGACAGGTCCTCCCGCGCCGCCTCGAGCGGAAAGCTCACGCGGCCACCTTGGGCCGCCGCAGGTAGCGCGCGGTGCCGGCCAGGCTTGCGGCAACATCGATGCGGTGCAGCTTCACCCGCCTGGCCAGCGGGTCCCCGGCACGCAGCCGGGCGGCCAGGCGGCGCGAGAGGCCCACGATCACGCCCGTCTCCAGCCGCAGCCGCACGTCGCGCACGCGCTGGGGCAGGGCCGCGGCCTGCTCGTTCATCACATCGCAGCCGTCCAGCAGGCGGTCGATCACACGGCGCAGCCCGGGCGTCTCCGCCGGGCGGCGGACATCGCCGATGCCGGAACCCTCGGCGCTGAGCCAGTCCTCCGGCAGGTAGCAGCGGTCCAGCCCGGCCAGGTCGCGCGCCATGTCCTGCAGGTGGTTCAGTATCTGCAAGGCGGCGCTCAGCGCGTCGGACGGCGGGATGCAGTCCGCCGACTCGCCATGCAGTGCCAGCACGTGTCGCCCGACTGGCATCGCCGAGTAGCGGCAATAGTCCAGCAGGTCCGGCCAGGTGGCGTAGCGCGTCTGCGTCGCGTCCTGCCGGAACGCGCGCAGCAGCTCCCGGCTGTGTGCGTCCGTGACGCCCGTCTCCGCCAGGCTGCGCCGCAGCCCGGACGCGGATTGCGAACCGGCCTGCCCGCGCCCGACCAGCACGTCCTCCATCACGCTTAGCCGCGCCAGCTTGTCGGCTGGCGCCAGCACGGCGCTGTCCGCGATGTCGTCCGCGTTGCGCGCGAAGCTGTAAAACGCGTGCACGTGCCGCCGCAGCTTCGGCCGTACCAGCAAGGAGCCTACCGGAAAGTTCTCCTGCGTCCGGTCTTTGCCGGACCACGCCTCCACATCCGCCACCGCTCCGGTCTTTAAGTCAGGTATCGCTCCGCTCATCCGTGATACGCCCGCTGCTTCCAGATTGTGCCAAGCCCCCGGTAATGGTCCACCGCCGAGCCCAGCGTGGCCGCCGTATAGAACACCGCGGCAAACGGCAGGCACGCCGCCCAGGCGAAATTCAGCCGGAATCGCCGCAGCGTCGGCAGGTAGGACGCCGTCATCCCCGCCCAGGCCAGCACGCCCATCCACCGGGCCGCCCCATGCCCGAACAGCGCGGCGATGGGCGGCACAAGCCAGACCAGCACCATGCCCGCTATTGTGCCCGCCAGCTTCCAAGGCGAGTAGCCCAACTGCACGAAGGCGCAGCGCGCCACCATCCGCCATACGTCACGCACGTGGCGGTACGGCCGTATGCTGGTGGCCAGGCCGCTATGCCCCAGCCAGATACGCCCGCTCTGCTTGACCCGTCGCGCCAGCGTCACGTCGTCGATCAGCGCGCCGCGCATCGCCTCCACCCCGCCCACCCGCGCCAGCGCCGCCGCGCGTATCAGCACCGTGCCGCCGGCGGCCGCCGCCATCGTGTTGCCCGGGTCGTTCACCCAGGCGAACGGGTAGAGCAGCTGGAAGAAGAACACGAACGGCGGCACCAGCGCATGCTCCGTCGCCCGCTCGCAATGCAGCGCCACCATCTCGCTCACCATATCCAGCCCGCCGGCCTGCATCTGGCTCACCAGCGTGGCCAGATGGCGCGGCGCATGCACGATGTCCGCGTCCGTGAACAGCAGCAGCTCCGCCCGCCCGGCCTCCGCCACGCCCTGGTGCACCGCCCATAGTTTGCCGCTCCACCCCTGGGGATGCGCCGCCCCGCGTAGCACCGTCAGCCTGGCGTCGCCGATGCCGTCCGCCAGCGCGCCCGTCCCGTCGCTGCTGAGGTCGTCCACCATGATCACCCGGCATGGGCCGCCGTAATCCTGCGCCAGCAGGCTTTGCAGGCACGCCACGATGCTTTCGGCCTCGTTGCGCGCCGGCACGATGATGGTGACGGGCGGCATGGCGCGGGCGGACGGGATGGCGCGCAGCACGGGGCCGAACTGCCAGAAGGATCCGTGTCCCAGGAGAAGGTAGAGCCAGATCGCTAGGGCGAGGGCAGCAAGGAAAGTCAAGGAAGGCCTTCTTTTTTGGAAAAAAGAAGCAAAAAACTTTTGCTCCTGTGACGCTGCTGGGGCTTTGGGGAGCCTGGTGATGGTGCGACTGGTTCAGGCGGGCAAGTCTAAACCTTTGCCTGAGCGGTCCGCCCTGAACCACGCAACCGCGTCGCGGACCGCCTCGATGGCCGGCCGAGGCGCATACCCCAGCTCCGCCTTGGCTTTCGCACTCGAGAAGAACATCTTCTTCTTCGCCATACCCAGCGTCTCGCGCGTCACTACCGGCTCCACGCCGAACCGCGCCAGCGCCTCGCACGCCAGCGCCAGCGGATATAGCGGCGCCAACGGCAGCTTCACCCGCGGCGGCTTGCGGCCCGCCACCTGGGAGACCAGCGCGAACAACGCGCCCAGCGAGAAATCCTCGCCGCCCAGGATGTATTTCTCGCCGACGACGCCGCACTCCAGCGCCAGCGCGTGGCCCTCCGCCACGTCGTCCACGTGCACGATGTTCAGCCCTGTCTCCACATAGGCCGGCATGCGTCCCTCCGCGGCGTCCCGTATCATCTTGCCGGTGGGCGTGGGCTTGATGTCGCGCGGCCCTACCGGCGTGGAGGGGTTCACGATCACCACCGGCATCGCATGGTCGCGCACCAGATCCAACACCGCCTGCTCGGCCAGGTATTTCGATTTCTTGTAGATGCCGATGATCTTCTCGGGATGCACTTCCGTGGTCTCGTCGGCCACCGTGCCGTCGCCCACCAGGCCCAAGGCGGCCACGCTGCTGCAATACACCATCCGCTCCACGCCGCGGGATTGCGCGGCCAGCAGCAGCGCGCGCGTGCCGGCCACGTTGGCCTGCATCATGCGGTCGGGGTCCGGCACCCACAGCCGGTAGTCGGCCGCCACGTGCACCAGATAGCGGCAACCGTCAGCCGCCGCCGCCAGCGAGGCCGGGTCACGCAGGTCGCCCTCGGCCAGCTCCGCCTCCAGCCCGGCGATGTTGCGCCTGTCGCCGCCCGGCCGCACGAACAGGCGCAGCGTGTGGCCGCGCGCCAGCAGCACGCGCGCCACGGCGGAGCCTACGAAGCCGGTGGCGCCGGTGACGAGGGTAGGGGGGGTGGAGGAGGACATGGCGGGCTTCGTAGCGGACCGTTGGGCACGAAGGAAGAAAGGCCTTCTTTTTTGCCCGTGCGCGCCTCGGCAGAACCAGGCCGCGCTATTGTGCAGGCGGGGAGCAAACGTTTTTTGGTCTTCTTATTCAAAAAAGGATTGCTTGCCTTCCTTGCCCGGCCGCCCGCTTGATATTCCCCGCCCCGCTTTCCTAATCTGTTGAGGTCAGTCCGTTCCTGACCCAAGATAACCCATGGCCATGACCCGCAAGCGCGACCTGCTGACCAACATCGTCACCCTGGCCCGGCTGATCCGCACGGAAGCCGACAGGCGCGCCAGGGCGCATGGCATGACCCGCGCTCAGTGGACCCTGATGATCCGCCTCGAATCCCAGCCCGGCCTGCTCCAGAAGGAACTGGCCGAGATCCTGGAAGTGGAGCCGATCACGGTCGCCCGCCTGGTGGACCGGCTGGAGGCGCGCGGGATGGTGGAGCGCCGGCCGGACCCGAGCGACCGCCGATGCTGGCGCCTGCACCTTACCGAAGCGGCCCAGCCGCTGCTGGGCGAAATCGACGTCCAGCTCACCGATCTGGCCAGCACGCTCTGTCAGGGCCTGGGCGACGACACGCTGGCAGCCACGTATGCCTCCCTCTCACGCATGCGGGACCGCGCGCAGGAGCAGCGCAACAGCGCCGGCGAGCCGCAGCAGCCGCCGCCCTGTGACGCCATCGTCGAGGTATCCATCTGCACCCCGCCGGTCAGCAGCCCGCCTACTGGCGAGCCGGCGCTGGAAACGCTCGGCTGAGCACGCAAGCCACGTCCCCGCACTCAGGCCAGCAGGACGCATGACCGAGATCATCCGCCTCCCCGCCGCTCGTGACGACACGCTCTGGGCCGTTGTCGCCTCCCTGGGCAAGACCGAACGCATCGCCGACATCTACCCTAATCGCACCGCGGCGCTGGCGGACCGGACCTGGCGGGAACAGCAGGTGAGCGCGTATGCCGGCTTCCTGCGCGGCAGCATCCAGCCGGTGCCGCGCTACAGTGTGGCGCCGATACGCCGCGCGGACGTGCCGAAAGCGTGGCGGCCATTGCCGGCGCTGGGGTTTCTGCGTGGGCAGTTTATCTGAAGGGTAGAAAGCAAGGCCTTCTTTTCTGAAGAAAAGAAGCAAAAGACTTTTGCTCCCCGCCTGCTCGAGGGCCCGCGTTGGTTCTGCAGCTACGGGACTTGCGGAACTAGTGCGGGCCGTGGTGCAGGCGGGGGAGCAACAGTTTTTTGGTCCTTTTTTTCAAAAAAGGACTGCTTGCTTGCTTCCTTCCTTTCAGTACGGCGTGGAACTCGGCAGCCCAGCCTCCCCCAGCAGGACCGGCTTCCAGAACGCGCAATGATGCGCGGTGACGAAGTTGCTCTCCAGCGCCGGCGCCGGCGGCACCAGGCTCAGCACCAGGCTCTGCGTATTATAGGGCTGCCAGGCCGAAGCCAGCGGCGCCAACGGACGGCCGTAGCGCGCCAGGCTCGTCCAGAATGCGCGCATGGAGCTGGCGAGCTGCCGTTGCGGCGTGCTGAACGCCTCCGGCCCCAGGCCCAGCAGAGGGTCCGTCAGGTCCGGCCAGATGTAGGGGAGTTCCGAAGCGTGGCTGTCGCCGAGGTTCGGGATGGCAGGCTCGGGTGGCAGGAACAGGTCCGGCGCGTGCGGATCGTTCAGCTCGTAGCCATAAACCGTCGTGTGTTGCGCCAGCAGGCTGTTCAGCAGGTGGGCGCCGCAGGCAAAACTGTAATCCGTCACCAGCGCCGCGTAGGCGTAGCTCGGGCCGCAATCATAGCCCTGCGTGCAGGGATAGGCGGCGGTCTCGTAGTTGGAGACGGGGTATTGCGCGAGCACCGACATGCCGAAGCTGCTGCCGAAGGCGGACTGCACCGCGCTCATGTAGGAGGCCGCCGTCAGCACGGGCTCACTCAGCAGTTCGTCCAGCCCGACGAAAAGCCGGTACTCGTCATGGTTGCTGCCGTTGATGACGGGCACATGCTGATACTTGCCGGCGGCATAGGCCTGCAGCGGCTGCATGGGGACAGTCGTACCGTCAACGTTCGGAGACACGTTCAGGTCGGCGGGGCTGATGGCATTGACGATGTCGGCGGCCGACTTGCCGTGCAGGCAAAGATAGGTGAGCGCGCCGGTGCCGCCGCAATCGAGGTTGCTGGTGGCGGTCGAAACACCGGTCGCCTCGGCGCTGGACAGCGTGGGCAGCGCCTGCATGTAGTCGCCGCTCTCGATGATGGCGGCGTGCACCGTCGGCAGGCCAGGGGTGGTGAGCTGCGTCTCCACGCTGGCGCCGCCTGCGGATTCGCCGAAGATGGTGATGTTGACGGGATTGCCGCCGAACGACCCGATGTTGCGGTTCACCCAGGCGACCGCCGCCTGCTGATCCTGGATGCCGTAATTGCCGCTGCTGCCTTTCGGGTCGTACGCGGCCAGCGCCGGATGGGCGAGGAAGCCGAGCAGGCCCAGCCGGTAGTTGATGGTGACGACGATCACGTTGCCCTGGGTGACCAGCGGGCTGCCGTCGTAATCCGCACCCTCGCCATCCACGAACGCGCCGCCGTGTATCCACACCATCACCGGCAGTTTGGAGGCGGCGGTGGCGCCCGCGGGCGCGTAGATGTTGAGATACAGACAGTCTTCGTTGGTGCTGGGCCGGCCGAACTGGCTGATCCCCTGCGGGCATGAGGAGCTGAACTGCGTCGCCTGGTAGGTGCCGGTGAACGGCGCCGGCGGCTGCGGCGGATACCAGCGGAGCTGACCCACCGGCGGGGCCGCGTAGGGGATGCCGAGCCACTCGTTGACGGCGCCGACGGTGGTGCCCTGGACGGGCCCATACTGCGTGGGGACCACCGGCGATTGCGCGTTGGCGGCGAGAGGGGCCAGGCAGAGGGCTAGCGCTGCCAGGTGTGTTGGCTTCAGGGGCAAGTGACGTCTCCGGGGGGTCGGCTTTTGCCGGCGAGCGTATGCGTTGGATCGGGTTGAAGGAAGGAAGCAAGGCGTTCTTTTTTGAAAAAAAGAAGCAAAAACTTTTGGTCCTGGCGCCTGCACCACGCACGGCCCCACCCTTGCAGACCGGAGCGGGCCGTGGTGCGAGACCGTTGCGTTTCTGCCCTGCAACCTTGCCGCACACCCGCCGCAGCACCATAACCCGCCTAACCGCCTGATCCCGAAAGGCCCGCCATGTTCATCGAAACCGAAAGCACCCCGAACCCCGCCACCCTGAAGTTCCTCCCCGGCGTATCGGTGATGGGCGCCGGCACCGCGGATTTCGCGAGCCCGGACGTGGCCGGCCCCAGCCCGCTGGCTGCCGCGCTGTTCGCGCTGCCCGGCGTGGCCCGCGTGTTCCTGGGCGGCGACTTCATCACCGTCACCAAGGGCGACGCCGACTGGCAGGCGCTGCGTCCGCAGGTGCTCGGCGCCATAATGGAACATTTCGTTGCCGGCCGGCCGGTGATGGAAGGCCAGGCTGACGCCGCGCAGGAGGACGCCGTTGCGCCGGAAGACCAGGAAGTGGTCGACCAGATCAAGGAGCTGCTGGACACGCGCGTGCGCCCGGCAGTGGCCAGCGACGGCGGCGACATCGTCTTTCGCGGCTACAAGGACGGCATCGTGCGCTTGCACATGCAGGGTGCCTGCAGCGGCTGCCCGTCCTCGGCCGCCACGCTCAAGCATGGGATCGAGAACATGCTGCGGCATTACGTGCCTGAGGTGCTTTCGGTCGAGCAGGTCGCGGCTTAGATTGCGTCAGGAAGGAAGCAAGGCCTTCTTTTCTGAAGAAAAGAAGCAAAAGACTTTTTCTCCTGGCGCTTGCACCAGGCGGCGCGTGCGCCTCACAAGACCAGCGGTTGCATCGACGTTGCCGTCCTTTTTTTCAAAAAAGGACTGCTTGCCTTGCCTTTAAATGCCGAATCTCTGGACGTGCTGTTCCACGACGCACGCACCCACTACAGCTGGACGTCCGAGCCTGTCACGGACCTGCAGCTCGAGCAGCTCTACGCCTCGCTTAAATTCGGCCCCACCTCGGCCAACACGTCGCCGGCGCGCTTCGTGTTCCTGCGCAGCGCCGAAGCGCGCGAGCGGCTGCGTCCGGCGCTCTCGGCCGGCAACATCGACAAGACGCTCACCGCGCCGGTGGTGACGATCTTGGCCTGGGACCCGAAATTCTACGACAGGCTGCCCGAGCTGTTCCCGCACGCCGACGCGCGCGCCTGGTTCGCCGGAAACGACGCGCTGGCGGAAGAGACCGCGTTCCGCAACTCTACCCTGCAAGGCGGTTACCTGATCATGGCGGCGCGCGCGATGGGCCTGGATTGCGGCCCGATGTCCGGCTTCGACCGCGCCCGCGTGGACGAGATATTCTTTGCAGAGAGCGGCTGGCGCTCCAACTTCCTGGTCAATCTGGGTCACGGCGACGGCCAGAACCAATACCCCCGCGCCCCCAGGCTGGCCTTCGCGGATGCCTGCGTCCTGCTGTGACGCCAAGGGTATGTCCCTCGTGTCCCCGACAGGGAGCAAAAGCTTTTTGGTCCTTTTACTCGAAAAAGGACTGCTTGCCTGAATGCGGATACTAGCCCTGTCTTCCCCGTATGGCGGCTGTGAGGCGGCGATCCTCGCCGGAGGCGCGCCCGTAGCCGCCGGCCGCATCGCCGAGGAACTTGGCCTGGCCGGTGCGCTGCCCGGATTGATCGAGCGCCTGCTGGACCGTGCAGGGCGCGCGCTGGACCTGATAGGCGTGGTGGTCGGGCCAGGCAGCTTCACCGGCCTGCGCGCCGGGATCTCCGTGGCAGCCGGCATCGGCCTGGCGCGGGACGTGCCCGTGGTCGGCGTGACGGTTGCCGAGGCGCTGGCGGCAGAGCTGTCCGCGCTTGTCGGCCGCACGCTGTGGACGGCGGTGACCGCCCGGCGCGGGCGCGTATTCCTGGATATGGGCGATGGCTTCGGCGGCTACCCCACGGATGCGCTGCCGCCGGCGCATGGCCGTGTCGCCGTGTGCGGCAACGCGGCCAATCTGGTGGCCGCCACGCTGGCCGCGCGCGGCACCGACGTGTTGCTGACCGCCGCCAGGACGCCCAAGCCGGTGCATGTGGCGGAGATGGCGGCGTTGCGGCACGCGGGCGGCCTGCTGCCTTTGCCAGCCGAACCGCTTTACGTGGACGCGCCGGAAGCGCGCCTGCCCGCGGGTGGCCTGCGGGGGGCGCCGGTATGAGCGGGCCGGTGAAGGCAGGGCCGCTGCACGCCACCGCGCTGTCCGCCATACACGCCCGCGCGTTTCCGGAGGACGAGTTCTGGGACGAGCGGATCATCGCCGGCCAGCTCTCCCAACCCGGCGTGTTCGGCTTCATCGACGGCCGCGACGGCATGCTGCTGGCGCGCCTGGCCGCCGACGAGGCGGAGATACTGACGGTGGCCGTGGTCCCCGAACGCCGCCAGCAGGGCCTGGGTGCCGCGCTGCTGACCCGCGCCGCCGAGGAAGCCCGGCTACGTGGCGCGGTGCGCATGTTCCTCGAGGTGAGCACGCGCAATCCCGCGGCGCGCGGGCTGTATCAGCGGTTGGGGTATCAGCAGGTCGGTCGCCGGGCAGGGTATTACGCGGATGGGAGTGATGCGCTGGTGTTGAGCAAGGCGTTGGGAAAGTAAGCAAGGCCTTCTTTTTCGAGAAAAAGAAGCAAAAAGCTTTTGTCTGCGCTGTCGCGGACTGCTGAAACGCACGCCCGCAAAAGCGGCGTTCGCATGCTGCCGGCATAAAGCGGCTGCCTCAAATGCGGGGGAGCAAAAGTTTTTTGCTTCTTTTTTTTAAAAAAGAAGGCCTTGCTTGCTTACTGATACCGCGCCACCGACAAATCCTCGAATTCGATATTCGGCCGCGTACCGCTCATAAGATCCGCGAGCAATGCGCCGGACCCGCAGGACATCGTCCACCCCAGCGTCCCATGCCCCGTGTTCAGCCACAGATTCGCAATCTTCGTAGGCCCGATCACCGGCGGACCGTCCGGCGTCATCGGCCGCAGCCCGGTCCAGAACTTCGCGCGGCTCACGTCGCCGCCATGCGGGAACAGGTCCGTCACGGAATGCACAAGCGTGCGCCGGCGCGGCTCGCGCAGCGTGTTGCTGAAGCCTGCCAGCTCCGCCGTGCCGCCCACGCGTATGCGGTCGCCGAGCCGGGTGATCGCCACCTTGAACGTCTCGTCCATCACCGTGCTGACCGGCGCTTCCGCCTCGTCCGCCACCGGCATGGTGATCGAGTAGCCCTTCACCGGATACACTGGCAGGCTGATCCCGGCCGCGCGCAGCAGCGCCGGCGAGTAGCTGCCGAGCGCCACCACGTAACTGTCCGCGGTCAGCACGCCGGCCTTTGTCGCCACGCCGGCGATGCGCCCGCCTTCCACCAGCAGTTTTTCGATGGCTACGCCGTAGCGGAACACCACGCCCGCCGCCTCGGCCATCGCCGCCAGACGCTGGGTGAAGATGTGCGCGTCACCCGTCTCGTCGCCTGGCAGCCGCAGGCCGCCTACGAATTTCTGCTGCACGCCAGCCAGCGCCGGCTCCTGCGCGATGCACCCCGCGCGGTCCAGCACCGTGTAGGGCACGCCGATCCGGTCCAGTACTGCGGTGTCGTCGCCCACGTGATCCGCCTGCTTCTGGGTGCGGAACAGTTGCAAAAGGCCGCGCTGCCCGTCGTCATACGAGACGCCGGTCACCGTGCGCAGGTCACGCAATCTGTCCCGGCTGTATTCCGCCAGCCGCACCATGCGGCCCTTGTTGCGCGCGTATGCTTCCGCATTGCAGTTGCCCAGGAAACGCCGCACCCAATCGATCAGCGCACGATCCGGCACCGGCCAGAACACCAGCGGCCGGTGGCGCATCATCATCCACAATATCGCCTTGCGCGGCGTGTCCGGCGCCGCCCACGGGGCGGACATGCCTGGCGAGACCTGCCCGGCATTGGCGAAACTCGTCTCCATGCCGGCCGCCGGCTGGCGGTCGATCACCGTCACCTCGTGGCCGGCTTGCGCCAGGTACCAGGCGCTGGTGACACCTACTACGCCGCTGCCTAGGACTATGATTTTCACGAGGGATCCTAAGGAAGAAAGCAGTTCTTTTTTGAAAAAAAGAACCAAAAAACTTTTGCTCCCTGTCGGCGAGCCACCTGCGAGGTCCGCGACAGCCGAGGTAAAGTTTTTTGCTTCTTTTTTTCAAAAAAGAAGGCCTTGCTTTCTTACCCTACGATTTCCTCAGGCTTGAAGAAGAAAGCGATCTCCATCGCCGCATTCTCCGCGCTGTCGCTGCCGTGCACGGAATTAGCCTCGATATCTTCCGCGAATTCCTTGCGGATAGTTCCGGGCTCGGCGTTTGCCGGGTTGGTGGCGCCCATGATCTTCCGGTTGGCCGCGATCGCGTCCTCGCCTTCCAGCACCTGCAGCACCACCGGCCCGCTCGTCATGAACGTCACCAGGCCGCCGAAGAACGGCCGCTCGCGGTGCACGCCGTAGAATTCCTCGGCCTGCGACTTTGTCAGGTGCACGCGGCGCTGGGCGACGATGCGCAGGCCGGCATCCTCGAACTTGGCGTTTATCTTGCCGGTGAGGTTCCGGCGCGTGGCGTCCGGCTTGATTATGGAAAACGTGCGCTCGGTGGCCATGGCGGGTGCGGTCCTTGGGATTGTTGCGCCGCGCTGTATCGGCAAGGGGCGGGCAAGGCAAGGAAGGCCTTCTTTTTTGAAGAAAAGAAGTTTCTGATTTTTTTCCAAAGAAGGACCGCTTGCTTTCCGTGTTCCAGCCGTCGCCAAGTCCGTCTAAGCTCACCCAGCGCGCCACTGTCACGGCAAACGGGACGGGGCGGCGCAAGGGAGACACTGTCCATGAGAACACGCCGCGCCATCGCGCCGCGCGCCGCCCTGCCTATGCTGGCCGGGCTTGCGCTGACCGCCGCCGCACACGCCGCACCCACTGCCAGCACGCAGAACGGCACCGTTACCGGCATCACCGCCGAGGGTATGAACGAGTTCCTGGGCATACGCTACGCGGCGCCGCCCACCGGTGACATGCGCTGGCAGCCGCCGCAGCCCGTGCCGGCGGCCATGGCGACCCACAAGGCCGCGGCCTTCGGCCCGCATTGCGCCCAGTTCGCCTCGCCTTATGGCAGGGCCAGCAACACCGAGGACTGCCTTTATCTGAACGTGTACGCCCCCACGGGCGCCCGCCCGGCAAACGCCAAGAAGCTGCCGGTGATGCTTTGGATACACGGCGGCGCGCTGGTGGTGGGAGAGAGCGACGACTACGACCCGGTCCGCCTGGTCACCAAGGGTGACGTGATCGTCGTCACCATCAATTACCGGCTCGGCTATTTCGGTTTCCTCGCCACCAGCGGGCTGGATTCCGAGGGCCACCTGGCCGGCAATTACGGCCTGCTCGATCAGCAATTCGCGATGGATTGGGTCCGCCGCAACATCGCCGGCTTCGGCGGCGATCCCACCAACGTCACCATCTTCGGCGAGTCCGCCGGCGGCCTGAGCGTGCTCTCCAACCTGGTCTCGCCCACCGCCTACGGCCTGTTCAACCAGGCGATCGTGGAAAGCGGCGCCTACGCGCTCAGCCTGCCCACCTTGGCGCAGGCCGAGAGTGTGGGCGCCAGCGTGGCATCCGGCGTCGGCTGCGCGCCAACGGACACCGCCTGTTTGCGCGCCGCAAGCACCCAGGCGGTGCTGGCGACTGAGGCCAGTGCCGGCCTGAGCGTCACCACGATCGTGGACGGCACAACGCTGCCTGCCTCGATCAACACCGCGCTGAAGGCGGGCCGGTTCAACAAGGTGCCCGTCCTGAACGGCTCCAACCACGACGAGGAGCGCCTGTTCACGGTCCCCTACGCCAACATCACCGCGGCCGAATACGATGCCACGATCCCGGAGCTATACGGCGCCACGCTCGGAGCCGAGATACTCAAGGCCTACCCCGTCAAGAATTACAGCCAGCCTGTGCTGGCTTTGGCGGCCGTGCTGACGGACCAGACCTTCGCCTGCACCGCCCGCCAGGTGGACCGCTGGGTGTCCCGCTACGTGCCCACCTACGCCTACGAGTTCAACGACGAGAACGCGCCGGAGGATTCGCTGCCCCCGTCCGGCTACCCGTTCGGCGCCGCGCATGCGACCGAGTTACAGTTCCTGTTCATCACCCCGGTGCTGCCAGGCACGCCGGCGCTGACGGCCAAGGAGCGCGTGCTCTCTTCCGACATGGTCGCGTATTGGACCAACTTCGCCAAGCACACCTCGCCGGACTCCAACAAGGTGCCCGAGTGGGAGCCGTATGAGGGCGGGACGGACGTGTTCCAGTCGCTGGTGCCGCCGAACCCGGCGCCTGAGACGGGGTTTGCCGCGGACCATCACTGCGCGTTGTGGGCTGCGCTGATCAATCCGCAGTAAGGCAAGGCAAGCAGTCCTTTTTTGAAAAAAAGGACCAAAAAACTTTTGCTCCCTGTCGGCGGCTGCTGAAACACGGCGCGACAGCGGA
>CAXTVW010000069.1:0-18082 GCA_964247675.1 uncultured Acetobacteraceae bacterium | reverse complement strand
TGGCTGGTGCTGGTGAGAGCTTCTATGGGTTGAAGGTGAGCAAGGCAGCGTAAGCAAGGGAGGCCTTCTTTTTTGAAAAAAAGAAGCAAAAAACTTTTACTCCCCTCGCCTGCATGAACGCCCGGTGGTTCTGCCAAAACGCGCCTTGCAGAACTTGGGCGGCCCGTGGTGCAGGCGAGGAAGCAAAAGTTTTTTGCTTCTTTTTTTCAAAAAAGAAGGCCTTTCTTGCCTTCGAGATAATTGTACTTTCTATGACCCCTGATTACCTGGACTGGACCCGGGCGATCGTCGACAGGGAGGCAGTTTGCTCGAAGGTCACTCCATCGCCGTGGTTCTTCCGGCCTACAATGCCGTCAGGACGCTGGAGCGGACCTGCTCGGAAATCCCCCGCGACCTGGTCGACGACATAATCCTGACAGACGACGCAAGCCGGGACGAGACCGTGCAGCTGGCGCGGCGGCTCGGCATTCACACGATCGAGCATCACCACAACCGCGGCTATGGGGCCAACCAGAAGACCTGCTACGCCGCCGCGATCGCGCGCGGCGCGGACATTGTGATCATGCTGCACCCGGACTACCAGTACAGCCCCCGCCTGCTGAGGGCGATGGCGGCGATGCTGGTGTCCGGCCATTACGACGTGGTGCTCGGTTCCAGGATCCTCGGACGCGGCGCCATCAAGGGCGGCATGCCGATCCACAAATACATCGCCAACCGTGCTCTCACCTTCGCGCAGAACCTGCTGATGGCGGAAAAGCTCTCCGAATACCACACAGGCTATCGCGGCTGGACGAAGCGGGTGCTCGAGACGCTCCGGCTCGACCGCTGCTCGGATGATTTCGTGTTCGACAACCAGATGCTGGCGCAGGCCTTCCACGCCGGCTTCTCGGTCGGCGAAATCTCCTGTCCTACACGGTATTTTCCGGAGGCGTCGTCGATCAACCTTCGCCGCAGCATCATCTACGGTATCGGCGTGCTGCGTACCGCGGCCGAGTACCGGTTGCATCACCTCAAGCTCTTCCGCAGCGCGCTGTTTTCGGATGTCTGACCCCGGTGGCCGCCCGCAGCCCGCGATCCGTCCCGGCCACCTCGTCACGCGGCGGCCGGGGGATACCGCCGGCCTGCTCGGGACTTGACCGGGCGGACCGGCACCAGGTGGGTCCTCGCCTTCTTCGCCCTGATCGTATGTCTTCGCATGCCGCAGATAATCGGGCACGGACGCTTCTGGGCCGAGGAAGGCAGCCACTTCTTCGTCAATGCGTGGCAGATGCCGCCGCTGCGCGCCCTGCTCGCGCCTTTCGGCGGCTACCTGAACATCGTGGCCACCGCCGCCACCGTTCTCGCACGCTGGACGTTGCCGCTCGAAGACGCGCCCTACGCGACCATCGCGGTCGCCCTGCTTTTCCAGCTGCTTCCGCCGCTCATCGTGTGGACGGCGTCCGACACCTGGCTTCGCTCCTGGCAAATCCGGCTTGTGGCGGTTCTCCTCATCCTCTTCGCCGCCAATTCGGACGAGATCTGGCTGCAGACGCTGCATTGCCAGTTCGAATTGACGCTAGCCGCCGGTCTCGTGCTGGCGCTGGATGCGCCCGCTCCCCGCTCGCCCGCCTTTACCTGGCGTTTGCTGGTAATCGCTCTGGCGCCCCTGTGCGGACCGGGCGCCTTTGCTCTGGTGCCGCTGTTCTTCGCGCGCGCTATGGTCGAGCGTTCCGCCGCACGTGCCGCGCAGCTTGCGGCGATCGCCGGCGCAAGCCTCGTGCAGATATCACTGTTCTTCACCACGATGCCCGGCCGTTCGAACGCGCTCCACCCGGTGCTCTATCTCTGCATGGTCACGGTGCGCCATCTCGCCGTCCCGTTCCTCGGCATGTCGCACGGACAGGCGGTGGCCGACGGCATCAGGGCCACGCTTGCCCTCGGTCACGTGCCTCTCCTCGCTGTCATTCTCCCGCTGGCCGTCTTCGGCGGGCTCGGCGCGGAGGCGGCCGCGACCGGCATAGGCAAGCCCGCGATCTGGCTGTTTCTCGGCGCGGCCGCGGTCAGCTTACTTTCGTTCTACGGCGCGATCGGCGGCGGGCTGGCCATGGTCAGCGCCTATTTCGGCGAGCGATACCTGTTCGTGCCACAAGTCCTGCTCTCGCTTGGCATCCTGGCCCTGCTGGCGACAGGACCGCGCAAGCGCGTCCTCGTTTATCGGCTCGCCTGCGCGTGGCTACTGCTGACCGGCATCCCGGGCTACTTCTCGCCATGGATTTTAATCGCCAAGGGGCCGGCCTGGCGCCCGCAAGTCGCCGCATGGCGGGCGGATCCGCGCACGCTTCTACACGCATGGCCTGCTTCAACTGTGATGAACTTGCGGCCGGGTCATGACGCCCCGCGTTGAAGCTGAGCAGCACCAAGGCGCCGCAAGCCGATCAAGGCGCCAGGAACAGCGAACGGAACAAAAGTTTTTTGCTTCTTTTTTTCAAAAAAGAAGGCCTTGCTTCCTCCCTTACGGCCGCAAGAACACCTCAACCCGCCTGTTCTTCTGCCGCCCATCTTCCGCGCCATTATCCGCGATCGGCAGGTCGGACCCGAACGCCACTACCTGCCCCGGCGGCAATCCCCGCTTGGCGAACACATCCGCCACAACCTTGGCCCGCTGCAGGGACAGCGCGAGGTTCTTCTCCGGCGTGCCCTGGTTGTCCGCAAACCCGACCAGGATCAGGTGGTCCGGCGGCGTATGGTCGGACTGCATGAAGTTCCACACGCGGTCCACTTCGCGCGAGCTGCGCAAATCGAGCTTGTTCGAGTTCGGCTCGAAATGCAGGTCGGCCGCCAGGCGCGTGGCCCCGGCCACGAGCTTCTTGTAGCGCTCCTTCGGCGTGAGCGGCGCGGCCGGCGCGGCTTGCACCACGTTGAGCGGGATCAGGCCGGATTGCGTCAGCGCCGCCTGGCCTTCGGGCGATAGGGCGAAGCTGATGAAGCGCTGCGCGAACAGGTTGGTGCCGTTTGCCGGGGCGTAGAGGTAGAGCTTGCGGGCGAGCGGATAGGTATCCGTGGCGATTGCCGCCGGTGTGGGCAGGGCCGGCGCCGCGCCGAGCGACGAGATGGCCAACGGCTTGGCCTGTCCCACCTGGGAGAGCGGCACGACGGCGATGGCCAGCGGGTCATCGAGGACCGCGCGGGCGGCGCCGCGCACGGGATGCAGGGTCGGCGGATGGTCGGGCGCGCCGGCCAGTATTCCCGCCACGCCGCGGCCTTCCGGCTCACCTACCAGATGGATCGTTCCGCTGGCGCCGAGGCTGGCCCAGGTGGTGGTGCTGCCGGCCAATATGCCGCGCAATTGCTGCAGGCTGAGCTGGGTCACCGGGTTACGCGGGTTCACAATGACGGCCTCGCCTTCGGAGCCGACCAGGTGTTCGCTGGAGGGTGTACCCAGGTCGCCGGCGGCGTGCAGGCGGTCGAGCTCGGGCTGTGTCACGCGCCGGCTGGCAAGCGCCACGTCGGCATTGCCGGCGCCGAGCGCGGTCAGGCCGCCGGCATCGCCCGTCTCGCCTGGCTGCGAGGTGATGGAGATGGCCTCCGGGCGGCCCAGGCGCTCTCCGCTGACGATCGTCTGCCCGAGGGTGCGGCTCGGCTGGGCGGAGATGCCGGTATCGCCGAGGAAGGACAGGTAGGCGGCCGCAAGGCGTGGCGCGGCCGTGTCCGCCAGGGTGGACGAGCCGGCCAGGCGCAGGAGCGTCACCTGTTCCGGACGGGCGGATGCCGCAGGCGGCACAGGCGCGGGAGCTGGTGTGACCAGCGCAACCTTCGGCGGCGGAGCAGCGACGGGCGCAATGGCCGCGGGTGCGGCGGTGGGTATCACGGCGGTGCTGCCGACCGGCACCGGCGCGTTCCTGGACAGGCGGTAGCCGGCATAGACGCCGCCGGCGATCAGCAGCAGGCCGACCACGCCGCCGGCGATGGCCACATTCAGCCCGCCCGAACCCTCGCGTGTCGGCGGCGTGCGCAGCGGCTTGGCGCATTCGGGGCAGATGAAGTCTTCACCGATCTTCACCTCGATGTCGCGTTTGGCGGCGGCAAGGGAGCAGTAATCGACGTTTGTGCAGCGTCCGCGCGTGAAGGCCATGGTGTCCTGTCAAAGGTGATTACGTCGTTTGCGGTCCGGGCCAAACCTGCGCCGCGCCCCAGTCCGTGGCGATCGCAATGTTGTGACGATACGAATACGATCCGCGCCAATCAAGCCGCAATGCCGGCGGAGCGGCGTTTCAGGCGCGCGCACGGAAACATGTGGCGAAATGGTCATCAACCACGCCCACCGCCTGCAGATACGCGTAGACGATCGTGCTGCCGACGAAGCTGAAGCCACGGTGGCGCAGATCGCTGCTGACGGCGTCGGAAAGCGCCGTGCGCGCCGGCAGCCGCTCCCCGTCCGCCCGCCGGGTGACGACCTGCAGGCCGCCGGTGAAGCCCCACAGGTATTCCGAGAACGCGCCATGGCTGGATTGGACGGCGAGGAAGGCCCGCGCGTTCATGCGGACCGACGCGATCTTGCCGCGGTGGCGGACGATGGCGGGATCGGCGGCAAGGGAGTCGATCCGGGCATCGGTGAAGTCGGCGACCGCCTGCGGATCGAAGCCGGCGAAAGCGGCGCGGTAGCCTTCACGCTTGCGCAGGATGGTCTCCCAGCTCAGCCCGGCTTGCGCGCCCTCCAGCGTCAGCATCTCGAACAGCATGCGGTCGTCCGTCTGCTTCACGCCCCATTCGGTGTCGTGGTAGGCGATCGAGGGTTCGCGCGTGGCCCAGGGGCAGCGGGTGCGGTTCATGCCGGCATCGTGGGGGTCGCCGACAGGGAGCAAAAGTTTTTTGCTTCTTTTTTTCAAAAAAGAAGGCCTTTCTTCCTTCCCCTCGTCTTAGGCCTCTCATGCTCCTGCTTTCAGCCATAGCAATCCTAGGCATTGCCGTCACCGCAGGCGGCTGGCTGGGCGCCAAAGTGCTGATGCTGGATGAGCCGCAGCCGTCTTACGTGAACTGGCGGGGCCTGGCGCATGGCGGCACGGCGCTCGCAGGCTTCGTGGTCCTGGTGCTGGCGTTGCGCTACGGGGCGCCGACGGCGAGGGCCATACGCATGGGTGCCGGCCCGTTCGGCATCGTCTCCGGCGCGCTGGTCGCAGGCGCCGCTTTGGCCGGTCTGACGATGCTGCTGTTCCAGATACGCCGGCGCCCGATCCCGCTGGGACTTGTGGCAGGGCACGGCCTGCTAGGCATTACCGGATACACGCTGCTCGTGACCTATCTGACGATGCTCTACTGACGGCTGACGTGACCGGCATACCAACCTTCGCCACGCCGCCCGGCTTCATGGGGCTGACGCGCGGACCCGCGGACGCGCAGTTCCACATCGCCGGCATTCCGCTGGACATCGGCACCACCAACCGCAGCGGCGCGCGCTTCGGGCCGCATGCGATACGCCACGCCAGCCGCATGCTGGTCGATGGCGCCCATCCCGGAACGTGGCGCGATCCGGTGACGCTGCCGGTAGCCGACATCGGCGATTTCGCGATCGCGCTGGGCGACATTCAGGCGAGCCTGGCGCTGATCGAACGCCAGGCGGCGGAAAGCGGGCACCTGATCGCGCTCGGCGGCGAGCACGGCATCACGCTGCCGCTGTTGCGTGCGCTCGCGGCCAGGCGCGGCGCGCCGTTGGCGCTGGTGCATTTCGACGCGCATGTGGACACCTGGCCGGACAGCTTCGGCCAGGCGTTCGGCCATGGTTCGCCGTTCTATCATGCGATACGCGAAGGGATCGTCGATCCCAGGCGCATGATCCAGCTCGGCATACGCTCGCCGGTGCAGCGCGAGGTGTGGGACTGGACGCTGGCCCAGGGTGTCACGATCCTGACCGCGCAGGATCTGCACGAGGCCGGCCCGGCCGCTACCGCCGCGCGCATCTCGGCCGTGGTGGGCTCAGCCGCCGCCTACCTCACCTTCGACATAGACGCGTTGGATCCGGCTTTCGCGCCCGGCACGGGAACGCCGGAGATGGGCGGGCTGGCGTCCTGGCAGGTGCAAGCCATATTGCGGCGGCTCGGCGGCATCGCCTGGGCCGGCATGGATGTGGTGGAAGTGGCGCCGGCCTATGACAGTGCGGAGATCACCGCTCTGGCGGCTGCAACGATAGTCTGGGAATACCTCGCGCTGGCCGGCGTAAGCCACGCGTCCGCCGCATAGCTCGCTTTCCGCATGATCATACATCCTGAGATCATGCGGTCTTATAACGCGCGTCCCGGCGGCACACATCGTGCCTCCGCCGACGCAATCCGCACGTGCCGCGAGCCCGCCGAGTTGGGCACAAGCAACGACGTAACGCGTCCTTTGTCGCAGAGCCGGCCGAAGAGCCGGACGCTTTGAGGGATACGGGTATGTTTGCTTTCAGTCACGTTGCTTTCTGCCTGATCAGGCACATCGCGCAGGACATCCAGAGTCCGTAGGCCGGGCGCTCCCCGGCCGTAACGACTTCAAGATGTCCGTCTGGCTGCCCGGCTTTGCCGCGGTGGCTGCGCCCTGCCGCCCGCATTCCGGGTGGCGATACCTGCCGAAGGTCTCCGTGTCATGAGCGAACTCCGCGCGCGCCTTGCCGCCGCTCCCCTGCCTTCCCCGATGGCTCCCGCCGCGCGTGCCGCGCTGCCCTGCGTGGACGACCTCGTCGCCATGCTGCGTCCCGAGGAGCCGCTGACTTGCCTGCGCGAGGCCGCGATGCGCGCCAACGCGGCCGAGTTCACCGCCGGCTTCCCCGGCGTGACCATGTACGCCGTCAAGTGCAACCCCGACCCGGCGGTGCTCCAGGCGCTGTGGGACGGCGGCGTGCGCCATTTCGACTGCGCATCCCTGCCCGAGGTGGAGCGCGTCGCCCGCATGTTCCCGCTGGCGGAGATCCACTTCATGCACCCGGTGAAGTCCCGCCGCGCCATCTCCGAGTCTTACAAGCTGCACGGCGTGCGTGATTTCGTCGTCGATAGCGCTACGGAATTGGCCAAGGTCCTCGAGGAGACAGATGCGCCAGGCGATCTGGGCCTGGTGATCCGCCTGGCGCTGCCGGCCGGTCCCGCCAAATCCGACCTGTCCGGCAAGTTCGGCGCCTGGCCGGCCGAAGCCGCCGCCCTGCTCCGCCAGGCGCGCCCGCACGCGCGCACGCTCGGCATCAGCTTCCATGTCGGCTCCCAGTGCCTGGAGCCGCTGGCCTGGCGCCGCGCCATCGCGCTCGCCGGCGAGACGATACGCGCGGCCGGCGTGCACGTGGACGTGCTGGACGTGGGCGGCGGCTTCCCTGTCGCCTATCCGGACCAGACGCCGCCAACGCTCGGGGCGATCTTCGCCGAAATCGAGGCGAGCGTGGACGCGCTGGACATGCCGGGCCTTATCTTGTGGGCAGAGCCGGGCCGCGCCTTGGTGGCGAACGGAACCTCCGTCGTCGTGCAGGTGCAGCTTCGCCGCGGCAACGTGCTCTACATAAACGACGGCGTGTTCGGCAGCTTGTCGGATGCCGGCCCGCCCGGCTTCCGCTACCCGACGCGCCTGCTTCGCGCTACCGGCGTGGGCGAGCAGGGTTTCACGTTCTTCGGCCCGACCTGCGACAGCAATGACGTAATGGCCGGTCCGTTCGTGCTGCCTGATGACGTGGGCGAGGGCGATTGGGTGGAGATCGGCCAGTTGGGCGCTTACGGGGCTGCTTTGCGGACGGCGTTCAACGGGTTTGGGGAGGGGCGGTCGGTGGCGGTAAGGTAAGGAAGGCCTTCTTTTCTGAAGAAAAGAAGCAAAAGACTTTTGCTCCTCCGACGCTGCCGATGCTTCAGCGTTTCCTGAAGCATCCGGCTGGTGCAAAGGCGGGGGAGCAAAAGTTTTTTGGTTCTTTTTTTCAAAAAAGAACTGCTTGCTTCCTTCCTTTGGACGACCCGCATCACCAACCCCGTCCCCCTCTGCCAAGCCCTCCTCCGCCACGCCTCGATCACGCCCGCCGACGCCGGCGCGCAAGCCATGCTGGCCGCGCATCTCGAAGCGCTCGGCTTCACCGTCACGCACCTCCCATTCGGCCAGACGCCGAACCTGTTCGCGCGAATTGGCACCGCTGGGCCACATCTCTGCTTTGCTGGCCATACGGATGTGGTCCCCCCAGGCGAGGGCTGGCAGCACCCGCCTTTCGCAGCCCGGATAGACCAGGATCGCCTCTACGGCCGCGGCGCCGCGGACATGAAGGGCGCCATAGCGGCGTTCAGCGCGGCGGCGGCCAGGCACCTTGCCGCCGGGCCGCCGCGCGGCTCCATAAGCCTCCTCATCACCGGCGACGAGGAAGGCCCGGCCACCGACGGCACGGTGCGCGTCCTCGAATGGATGGCAGAACACGGCCACATCCCGGATGCCTGCCTCGTCGGTGAACCCACCAACCCCACGGCGATCGGCGAGACCATCAAGATCGGCCGGCGCGGCAGCCTGAACGCCACCATCATCGCGCATGGCACCCAGGGCCATGTCGCCTACCCGCATCGCGCGGCCAACCCCATCCACCCGCTCGTGGCCGCGCTTGCCGAACTCACCAGCCACACGCTGGACCACGGCAACGCGGCGTTCGAACCCTCCTCGCTGCAGATCACCTCGATCGATGTCGGCAACCCGGCCAGCAACGTCATTCCCGCCCAGGCGACGGCCCGGCTGAACATACGGTTCAACGACAGCCATACCGGCGCCAGCCTGGCCGGCTGGGTGGAGGACACCGTTGCCCGCCACTGCCCGGACGCCATCGTCACGGTAACGATCAGCGGCGAGGCGTTCCTTACTACCGGCCCGTTTGGCGAGCGCCTCGCCGGCATCGTCGAACGCACAATCGGCCGCCGGCCGGCGCTCGATACGGGTGGCGGCACGTCGGACGCCCGCTTCATCGCGCGGTATTGCCCGGTGGCGGAGTTTGGCCTGGTCGGTGCCACGATGCACAAGACGGATGAGCATGTGCCTTTGGCGGATCTGCACATGCTGACGGATGTCTATGCTGCGGTGCTGCGGGATTTCTTGCCGTAAACTTTTGCTTCCCCGCTGGCATTTTGGCGCGCGCTGATCCTGCCAGCATGCGCACTTGCAGGACTGGCCGGGCCCTGATGCAGCGGGGAAGTAAAAGTTTTTTGCTTCTTTTTTTCAAAAAAGAAGTGCTTTCTCCCTTCCTCCCCATGACCGATCCCCAACCCAACAAGAAGCCGCGCCCCAACGGCCGCCTGGCGCTCGGCCTTTTGCTGATCGGCACCGGCCGCCCTGCCGGCTTCGCCCAATTCGGCGGCAACGCGGAAGCCTATCTGGCCAGCCTGGCGCCCTGGCTCGGCCTGCTTATCGTGCTCGCCGGCGTGCTCGCCTGGTCCGGCCATCCCAGGCCGGCCCTGGCGTTCTTCCTGCTGGCTGTGTGCAACCTGCTGGCACCCGCCATCATCGCGGATGTGTTCTGCCGCCTGTGGGACCGGCGGCAACACTGGGCGCTCTACGCCAACGTGCTGAACTGCGCGCAATGGCTGATGCTGGCGGCGATCCTGCTGTTGCTGCCGTTTGCCAGCGCCACCGTCCTGTTCGGCTTCTCACAGGACGATGCCGCCCACCTGCTGCTCGGCGCGCTGGCCGCCTACACGCTCTGGTTCCACTGGTTCGCGGCGCGCCATGCGTTGCAGATCTCCGCAGGCCGCGCTGCCGTGGTGATGCTGTGCGTCGTCTTCGGCACTGGCCTGATCCTGCAACTGCCGCTGATGCTTGCCGGCCGCGCCCATCTGGACGCCTTTGCCCCGAGATCCGGCGAAGGGGTCGCAGCCGCGCCCGCGCGGTAGCAAGCGGCGATCCGTCAAGGTGCGGCACTGGAAATTTGAAACGGCAACCGATCGCGGGGCAGATCGCTTGCGAACCTGACACGCCGTCCGGCGTGGCAATTTCAGCAGGAGCAGCGCATGCCGCAATTCGACGCGACCATCAAGCACATCAAGGACGGCGTGAAGAGCATGACCGTCAGTGCCGCCGTGAAGAACATCGAGGGTTGGGAAGCAACGCTCGAGAAGCTCGAACTTCCCGCCGCCAAGGCGATCATCAAGGATCTCGAGAACCTCAAGAAGCATCTGCACGCCAAGGAGCTGGACGGCGAGGCGATCCGCAAGCTCGTTGCCAAGCTCGGCAAGGAGACGGTCTCGATCGCCGGCAAGTCCGAAGGCAAGAACAGCGAGAAGGTGAAGGCACTCGGCGAGGCGCTGTCCGAAGCCGCCGAATCCGAAACCGCCGAGTCCGAAGCGAAGTAACTATCTGGTCTTTGCCGGTAGCTGGCAAACCCAGCCGCCGGCAGGGACTCCTTCGTTCAAGAAAGAAGGCCTTCCTTCTTCACCCAAGCCGAAGCAGCCGCCTCGTCCTCGTGGCGGGCCTCGACCCAAACGGTGTCACCGTCCGGCAGGTGCTCCTTCTTCCAGAACGGCGCGTCCGTCTTCAGCCAGTCGATCAGGAAACTCACCCCGTCCAGCGCCGCCCGCCGATGCCGCGCAGCCGCAAGCACCAGCACGATTGGCTCACCGGGCTGCAGGGTACCCACACGATGGATGACGGTGCAGCCCAGGAGTTCGAAGCGCGCCATTGCGGCCTCGGCAATGCGCGTGAGCGCCCGCTCCGTCATCCCCGGATAATGCTCCAGCGTGAGAGCGGCGACCGGCCGCTCCGCCGTGCTGCGCACGATGCCCAGGAAGCTCGCGACCGCACCGGACTCGTCGCAGCCGGACGTGAGCGCGGCGGTCTCGGCGCCTAAATCGAACGAACCCAGCTGAACCCGGACGATCAGCAATTCATCCGCCTGTCACAGGCGGGAAGAACGCGACTTCGTCGCCGGGCGCCACGGCATCGTCCGGCCTCACGAAAACCTGGTTCACCGCCGCGCGCACCAGGCCAGGCGTGGCAAACGCGCTGGCATAGCCCGGTCCACGGGAGACCAGGAGTGCGATTAGGCCGCCCACCGTGCGCACAGTTTCAGGCAAGGACAGGTCTTCTTCTGACAGGCCGATTTTTTCGCGCAGCCAGGCGAAGTAGAGGATCGTGCACGGCTTTTCCATGGTCGGACCTTTAAGGAAGGAAGCAAGGCCTTCTTTTTTGAAAAAAAGAAGCAAAAAACTTTTATCCGTTACGCTGCTGCGCCGCTTTGGTGTTTCCGGAAGCGTGCGAACGCTGCACGTGCGGGCCTTGCTCGCTACATATCTCATCATTCAACCCGGTTGGACCAAGCCCCGTATGCGCTACGCCGACCTTGCTCTGCTGCTTATTCCGGCCGGCCTCGCCATCGCCTGGCTCTCCGGCGTACGCGGCCTCAGCCGGCGCGGCGTCCTCACCGCCCTCCTCCTGCTTGCCGGGCTCGCCGCCACCCTCGTCTGGCTCGGCGAGGCGCGCAGTTTCCATGGCCACTACGAGCCCGCCCATCTCTCCGGCGGCAAGATCGTGACGCCCACGCCGTGAGCGCCTTCGCCGGCCTGCTTGCGGAACCCGCCTTGCGCCCGGTCCTGGAAGCGCTCCCGCAGGCACGCCTCGTCGGCGGCTGCGTGCGCGATACGCTGGCCGGCCGCCCGGTGGCGGACATCGACATCGCCACGCCCGACCAGCCCGGGCAGACCCTCGTGGCCCTGAAGCAGGCCGGCCTGCGCGTCATCCCGACCGGCCTCGCGCACGGCACGCTGACGGCGATCAGCCACGGCCGGCCGTTCGAGATTACCACCCTGCGGCGCGACGAGGCGACCGACGGCCGCCACGCACGCGTCGCCTGGACCAGCGATTTCGAGGAGGACGCGGCGCGGCGCGACTTCACCATAAACGCCATGTCGCTGGACCAGTCCGGCAGGCTGCACGACTATTTCGGGGGCGCCGCGGACCTGGAAGCCGGCCGTGTTCGCTTCGTGGGCGAGGCCGCCCGGCGCATCGCCGAGGATTATCTGCGCATCCTGCGCTACTTCCGTTTCTTCGCCCGCTACGGCACCGTGGCACCCGACGCGGACGCCACCGCGGCCATCTCGGCCGGCACCGGCGGCCTCGCCCAGCTCTCCGCGGAACGTGTCTGGAGCGAGCTGAAACGCATCCTGGAGGCGCCCGACCCGTGCCGCGCGCTCAGCCTGATGCAGCGCCTCGGCGTGCTTGCCGCGCTGCTACCGGACGCGTCGGGCGTCAGCCGGCTGGCTGGAGCGCTGCACGCCGGCGCTCCGGCCGACCCGGTCCTTCGGCTCGCATCGCTCGTCACCGGGGACCCGAAGCCGCTCGCCGACCGCCTGCGCCTGTCCACTGCCGAGAGCGGCCGGCTGCTACAGTTTGCCGGCGGGCCGGTGCCCGCACACTCGGACGGCGACGAGACCCTGCGCCGTCTCCTCGCCGACACGCCGGCGGACATCCTGGCCGGCCGCAGCTTCCTTGCCGGCGAACCCGCCACGGTGCGGCAGCGGCTTGCCGCGATGGAACGGCCGGTCTTCCCGCTGGAAGGCCGCCACGCCCTGGCGCTGGGTGCCAGGCCCGGTCCGCACGTGGGCGAAGCCCTCCGGCAAGTGCGCGCCTGGTGGCTGGAAAAGGGGTGTGAGCCGGACGAGCAGGCGTGCCTGCAACGTCTGGCGGCCGCTCTGGACCTGCCGCGATAGGGCCGACGCACGTCGGAATGGCCAAACACTCCGTACTTGGACGGAGCCTCTTGCTGTTCTTCCTATTCCTTGGTGGTTGATCCTCTTCTTCCGGCGCACCTGCCTCCCCGACTTGCCCAGGGGTTTCCCGCCACGCGCCCCGCCGCTATGGTCCGCGCGTAATCCCGCCTGAGGACCAGCAAGCGTTGCCAGACATTTTCGATGAAGTGGAGGAGGACCTCCGCGCCGAACGCGCCCGCGCCTTTGGCCGCCGGTTCGCCGGCACCGGCATCGCCCTTTTCATCCTGATACTCGCTGGCACAGGCGGCTACGTCTATTGGAAGCAGAGCCGGGAGGCGGCCGCCAACGCCGTGGCGAACCGGTTCATCACCGCCGCCGGCGAGGCCGACAAGGCCACCAAGGGCACCGCCGATGCGGCACTGGCCGCCCCTGCCGCGGCGACCCTCGCCAGCATCGCGGCCACCGGCCCGGAGGGCTACCGCGTGCTCGCCCGTCTTCGCCTGGGCGCGCTGCAATGGCAGACCGGCCAGCACGCCCAGGCGATCACCACCTGGCAGTCCATCTCGGACGATCCCGCCGCGCCCAAGCTCATGGCCGACCTGGCCACGCTGACCTCTGCCCAGCACCAGCTCGACACCGCCGACCCCGCGCCGCTGAAGAACCGCCTGCAGGCGCTCACCAGCACCGGCAACCCTTGGCGCCCGATGGCCGAACAGCTGCTCGCCTTGCTGGACGTACGCACCGGCAACACGCATGAGGCGGCCACCATCATGCAACGCCTTACCACCGACCCGATGGCGCCCGAGGACATGCGCCAGCTGGCGGCCGACGTGCTGACCACCCTGCCGCCCGATGCCCTGACGCCCTCCGTCAAAACAACCCCCAAGCCCGCCCCAGCTCCCGCCGCGCCCGCGCCGGCAGCGCATGGATGACCAGCAGCGTGACCTTTCCTGACCGGCCAGCCTTCCGCCTTACCCGCCGAAACGCCCTCCTCCTCCCGCTTCTCCTGCCCGCGCTCAATGCCTGCAGCGCGTTCGACTGGCTGACCGACGAGGAGAAGAAGCCGATCCCTGGCAACCGCGAGCCGGTGCTGGCCTCCACGCGCGGTCTGACGATCGACAACGTGGATCCCGTCACCCTGCCGCCGGTGGTGGATAACCCGAACTGGCTGCAATACGCAGGCTCGGTGAACCACGTGGGCGCCAACTACGCCGGCGGCCTGACCAAGTTCTGGACCACCACGGTGGGCCGCGGCGGCAACTACCGCGCCCGCTTCACCGCCCAGCCGCTGATCGCCGGCAGCCGTGCCTACACCATGGACACGGACGGCGTCGTCTGCGCCTTCGAACTGGCGACCGGCCACCAGGCCTGGCGCAGCGTCACCAAGCCGAAGAAGACGCACAACAGCAATATCGGCGGCGGCATCGCCATCGACGGCGACCATCTGTATGCCGTAACCGGCCGCGGCCAGCTCCTGGCGCTGCGCCTGTCCGACGGCACCCAGGCCTGGCACGCCGAGCTGAACTCGCCGGCCCGCAGCGCACCTCTGGTCAGCGCGGGCGAGATCACCGTCGTTACCGTCGATCAGCAGCTGCAGGCCTTCTCGCAGGCAGACGGCAAGTTCCTCTGGTCCTACCAGGGCACCGTGTCCAACACCGGCACGATTGGCCAGGCCGGGCCGGCCGCGGCCGACGGCGTGCTCGTCGCCGGGTTTGAGTCGGGTGAACTGGCGGCTGTCCGCCAGGGCAGCGGCACGCTCGTCTGGACGGACAACATGGGCGGCCTGAAGGGCCAGTCCACACTGTCCGATTTTGGCTCGGTGCGCGGCGCGCCGATCATCGACGGCGGGCTGGTCTATGGCATCGGCCTCGGCGGCCTGCTCGCCGCGCTCGACATACGTTCCGGCCGACGCGTGTGGCAGCGCGACGTGGCCGGCGCCAACACGCCCTGGCTCGCTGGCGACTTCCTGTTCCTGGTCAGCACCGACCAGAAACTGGCAGCCCTGTCGAAGGAAGACGGCTCGGTACACTGGGTGACCGACCTGCCTCGCTTCCAGAATCCCAAGCGCACCAAGGGGTTGATCACCTGGTTCGGACCCACGCTCGTGGGCGGCAAGCTGATCGTGGTCAGCGACCACGGCAAGATGGCGGTGCTGGACGCGACCACCGGCGCGCTGGTGACCAGCAGCACGCTGCCGGATACTGCGTCCACGCCGGCTTCCGTGGCGCAAGGGGTCGTGCTGATACTGACGGACGACGCGACTTTGACGGCTTACAAGTAGAACAAGGAAAGGCTGCACTCCTGCTGGTCAAATCGGAGAGCAACATTTAAGGCGCCTTGGCGCAGTCTTAACTTATCGATTGCGGTGCCGGGGAAACGCCCTCTACCAGCCCGCGGATGCTGATGCCGCCCCATTGCCTCCCCTCGGCAAACTGCTAATGCCACCTGCTCCAGAGAGGCGACCGCGTGGTGGAAGAGATCATCCAAGAAAAGAATTCCTTGGTGCGGTTGCGTATGACGGACCGGCTCTGGTCGATCTTCGCAGCCCACCGACTTTCTTTTGGCACACGTAATCGGGCGCAGGTGCCAATTGTTCAGCTGATGAAATCCGCCAGAATCGAGCAGTATGCCGACTACACCGGCGGCAGCGTGCTTAGCACAATAGGAGCCTTCAGCTATCAACGCGCCAACCCGCTAGTAGTCTCGATGGGTCGCTGGTGCTCGATCGCCGACAACACGAGCATGATGGGCGAGCGCCATCCGATAGAGCACGTGACCACCAGCAGCTTCATGTACCGTGCGCCGCGGCCATCGTTCAAATGGGCGCGGGAGGATCTGCTCGACAACAGCCAGGAATGGGTCGCGCCCACGGTCCGTACTGCAAAACCGCCGGTGCTGCAGCATGATGTCTGGACAGGGAACCACGTGATCCTGCGGCAAGGCATTACACTGCACACCGGCTGCATTGTAGGCGCCGGTGCTGTCGTCACGCGAGACGTGCCGCCCTATGCCATCGTCGGCGGCAACCCGGCACGGGTCATCCGCCTGCGGTTCGCCGAAACCATGGTGGAGCGTTTGCTTGCGAGCCGGTGGTGGGAGTGTCACCCCCGTGCGCTGTTCGCCTGCGACATACGCGACCCTGCGCGTTTTTTGGACCAACTAGAGACTGTTCGGGAGAGCCTGCCCGTCTTTGCCCCGCAGGTGCTGACCTGGGCTACCCTCAAGCCCATGCTGGCAGGTGCGCCGTCTCAGGACTGACATCAGCCTTCTCGCACGTCGTCGGGCCAAACCGGCACTCGCAGGCCTCTGCACAGGCAAACGGCAGGTTCCTGTTCGGTCGATGAGGCAAACGCGCTAACCACTCCGCTGACCGGGCACACCTTCGGCTCCCTCCGCGAACGCCATTCGCGCGCGGCGGCACCCTCTGTCGGCGACGCTTATGTCGCACCGGGGTTCGCCCAGCATGTGTCAAGACGTGTCCTGAGCGGCACGCCCAGCTTGATGAACTAGGCTTTGCTTTTTCATCCCGGGTTCGGCTACGTCACTGCGTGAGCAGTACCTTCGCGCGGGAGGTCCGCATGGCGAACATGTTCAATCGTCAAATCCTGACCATGTTGACCAACGAACATTAGGCCGTCCGGTTTCGGGCCGCCCGCTCGCCCAACTCTCACAGGTCAAATTCAGAGGCCGGCCGAACAGCCGGATCAAATCGTGTTCTTCGAAAAATTCCGCCGCGGGGCCGCCCCGTTCCGGCAGGTCCTCGGCTTCTCACTCGCCCAGTGGAGCCGTCATCCCGCCACCTTGGCCGCGGTCATCGCCTGCGTGAGCGTGTGGACCCTCTCCGACGTGCTCATGCCCGTCTTCGCCGGGCGCCTCGTGGACGCGGTCTCCTCGCAGCACTCCAACGCCGCCCGTCACGCGGCACTGGCCGCGCTCGCCGGCATGATCGGCCTCGGCGCCCTTCTGGTCGCCGCACGGCATCTGAGCTTCCTCACCATCACGCGCCTCACTTTGCGCGTCATGACGAGCGTCGCGCGCAGCGGCTTCGCCCGCCTCCAGCGCCTGTCCACCGAGTGGCAGGCCAACAACTTCGCGGGCTCCACCGTGCGCAAGGTAAGCCGCGGCATGTGGGCGTTCGATACGCTGGACGATTGCGTGCTGCTCGCCTTGCTGCCCGCTCTGCTCGTCCTGCTGCTCACCACCATACTGCTCGGGGCCCGCTGGCCGGTCATGGGCCTGGTCGTGGCCACGGGGGCCACCAGCTACGTGGCGCTCGCCATCGCCGGATCGCTCGGCTACGTGGCGCCGGCCGCCCGGCTGTCCGCCCAGTGGGACACCCGCGTCGGCGGCGCGCTGGCGGACGCGGTCAGCTGCAACGCGGTGGTGAAATCCTTCGGCGCCGAGGCACGCGAGGACCTCCGGCTGGACCGCACGCTGGCCAAATGGGCGCAGCGCACCAGCCGTTTCTGGATACGCGGCACCAACAACGGCACGGCGCAGGCCTCGCTGCTGCTGGTGCTGCGCATGAGCGTGGTAGCCACCTCGCTGTGGCTCTGGTGGCACGACCGCGCCTCGCCAGGCGACGTGACCTGGGTGCTGACCACGTATTTCGTGGTGCACGGCTACCTGCGCGAGATCGGCCAGCAGATCTCCGTCCTGCAGCGTTCGGTCAACGACATGCACGAGCTCGTGGCGATGCACGCCGAGGCACCAAGCGTGCGCGACCGGCCGGCCGCGCCACCCATCCTGATCGACCGCGGCGGGATCGCCTTTGACCATGTCAGCTTTCGATACGACGTGGCCGCGGCGCCGCTGTTCGACGGCCTGTCGCTACGCATCGCCCCCGGCGAACGCGTGGGTCTGGTCGGACGCTCCGGCTCCGGCAAGACAACCTTCGTCAAGCTCATCCAGCGCCTCTACGACGTGAGTGACGGGCGCATACTCATCGATGGCCACGACATCGCCGGCGTGGCCCAGGATTCGCTGCGTGCGCAGATCGCCATCGTCCAGCAGGACCCGATACTGTTCCACCGCTCGCTCGCCGAGAACATCGCCTATGGCCGCCCGGGGGCGACGCAGGACGCCATCGAGCACGCCGCCCGCCTGGCCAACGCGCATGACTTCATCGCCCGCCAGCTGCGCGGCTACGCAACGCTCGTGGGCGAGCGCGGCGTGAAGCTCTCGGGCGGCGAGCGCCAGCGCGTGGCCCTCGCCCGCGCCTTCCTCGCCGACGCCCCCATCCTGATCCTGGACGAGGCGACATCGAGCCTGGACTCGGAATCCGAGCACCTGATCCAGGAAGCGATGCTCCGCCTGCTGGACGGCCGCACCGCAATCGTCATCGCCCACCGCCTCAGCACGGTCCGCGCGATGGACCGCATCCTGGTGTTCGACCACGGCCGCATCGTCGAGGAAGGCACCCATGCCGGCCTGCT
>CAXTVW010000068.1:0-18261 GCA_964247675.1 uncultured Acetobacteraceae bacterium | reverse complement strand
AAGCCGGCATCCCAGGCACGATCTCCAGCACCGCCGCCAACAGCACCCGCCCTTGCCAGGGCGGCAGCATCACCGGCGCGTCCAGCGGCACCAGCCGTCCCGCCGCAAACAGCCAACTGTCGATCAGCACGGACAATGCCAGCGCCGCCAGATAAGGCGGCACCACCCGAAGCACCCGGTTGGTCAAAAACGCCCCTGGCCGCCCGGCGTAGAAACTCCCCGTCGCCTCCGCCACGATGAAGCCGGACAGCGCAAAGAACACCGCAACCGCAACCGCGCCAAGCTCGAGCTGATAGAACGTTTCGCGCGCGCCGCCCGGCAGCAGAAGAAGGCCGTGCTGCAGCAACACCATCATCGCAAGCGCGAAACGAAAGGCGCCGAAGGGGCGGTAGGTGGTGGTCATGCGGAGAAAAAAGAAAGGCCTTCTTTTTTGAAAAAAAGAAGCAAAAAACTTCTATCTCCCCGCCTGCACTGTTGCGCGCGCCGGTTCTGCACGTGCGCGCGCTTGCATATCAGGCCGCACCTCGATGCCGGCGGGGGATGAAAAGTTTTTTGCTTCTTTTTTTCAAAAAAGAAGGCCTTTCTTCATCACTTCAAAACACCAGCCAGCTTCATCGCAATCCCCGTATTCCCCTTCACCTTCAGCTTCCCCGTCATGAACGCCATCGTCGCATCCAATTGCCCGTTCATGATTTTCGTCAAATCGTCAGGGCTGATCACCAGCGTGCAATCCGCATCGCCATCGTCATGGGTCATCACCGCCGGTTTCTGCGTGCCGTCGATGAACAGCCGGTCGTCGCCGAAGTCGAACTTCAGCTTGGCGTCCAACTCGCTGAACTGCTCCAGCCGGCCGCCGAATGCGGTTTCGATGTCGGCTACGCTCATATGTGCTTCCTTCAGGTGACCTGCGCCGGACGGTAACGGCGTGGCATAAGGGTGTAAACCGACCACGGACACCGGCATGACCGCCACCTTCCTCACCGGCGCCCCCCTGCTCGCCAACGGCGCCTGGCTGCCAAACCACGGCATACTTATCGAAGGCAGCCGCATCGCAGCCCTGTTGCCCGATACCGCGCACCCCGCCGCCACCCGCATCGCCCTGCCGCCCGGCACCCTGCTCTCGCCTGGCCTGATAGACGTCCAGGTCAACGGCGGCGGCGGCCTCCTCTTCAACGACCAGCCGGATCAGGCCACCGCCCGCGCCATCGCCGCCGCCCACCGCCGCCTCGGCACCACGTCCATCCTGCCCACCCTGATCACCGATACTTCCCAGGCCATGCGCGCCGCAGCCATGGTCCAGCCCGAACCGGGCATCCTCGGCCTGCATTTCGAGGGCCCGTTCCTCAGCCAGGACCGCCCCGGCGTGCACCGCCCAGACCTGATACGCGCCCCCGACGAAGCCGACCTCGCCTTCCTGGAAGCCCTCGCCCGGCGGATCCGCATCCTGCTGACCGTCGCACCGGAGACCGTGCCCGATATCCAGCTCGCCCGCCTGTCCGCCGCCGGCGTCATCCTCTCCGCCGGCCACAGCGCCGCCAGCGTCGAACGCACGCGCGAAGCCCTGACTGCGGGCGTCACCGGCTTCACCCACCTGTTCAACGCCATGCCGCCGCTGGCCGCCCGCGCCCCGGGCATCGCTGCCGCCGCCCTGACCCACCCCCAATCCTGGTGCGGCATCATCGCCGACGGCATCCACGTCCACCCCGCCATGCTGGCCCTCCTGCTGGCCGCCAAGCCGGACCGCACCCTGCTCGTCTCGGACGCCATGCCCCCCATCGGCACGAACGCCACGTCCTTCCAGCTCCAGGGCCGCCCGATCCACCGCGCCGCCGGCGCCCTGCGCACCGCGGACGGCACGCTCGCCGGCGCTGACATCTGCCTCGCCGACGCCGTCCGCTTCTGCGTCCGCAACCTGAACCTCCCCGCCGCCCAGGCGCTGACCCTGGCCACCGCCGCCCCCGCCGCCTTCCTGGGCCTGTCCGCCTCCCACGGCCGCATCGCCCCCGGCCAACAGGCGAACCTCCTCCTGCTCACCGAGAAGCTTGACGTGCTCGGCACCTGGCTAGAAGGAGCCTGGGACGGCGAACCAGGCATCCTGCCGGCGCTTCAAGCCGCATGACCACGCCAGAAACCGACCGTTTCGCCACTTACGTCGCCACACTAGGCCGCGGCCCCGGCCGCTCCCGCCCGCTCACCCGCGCCGAAGCCCACGACGCCATGGCCCTGCTCCTCGCGAGCCAGGCCGACCCGATTCAAATCGGCGCCTTCCTCATGCTCCTTCGCTATCGCGGCGAGGACCCCGAGGAGATCACCGGCCTGGTAGAAGCAGCAGCCGCCGCCACCCGCATCCCTGGCGCCCAGGCCGACCTCGACTGGCCCTCCTACGGCGCCGGCCGCACCCGCGGCGCCCCCTGGTTCCTGCTCGCAGCCCTCTCCCTGGCCCAATCAGGAACCCGCGTCCTGATGCACGGCACGAACGAGTTCACCGGCGGCATCACCGTCCCGGACGCCCTCACGCGGCTCGGCCTGGCCTCCGCCACCACCACCGAGGACGCCGCCGCCCGCCTTGCCCGCGACCGCTTCGCCTACCTTCCCATCGCAACCCTGAGCCCCCCGCTCGCCCATCTCCTCGGCCTGCGCCGCCTGCTCGGCCTGCGCTCCCCGATGAACACGGTCGCCCGCCTCCTGAACCCCGCGGACGCCCCCGCCGGCGTCGACGGCGTGTTCCACCCCCCCTACATCGAAACCCATCTGGCGGTAGCCGAGCGCCTGTCCCGACCCCGCCTCCTGGTCCTGAAAGGCGGCGGCGGCGAAGCCGAACGCAACCCTCGCAAGCCCACGGCCGCCCACCTCTGGACGCTGGCAGCCGGCCGGCAGGAGCTAAGCCTGCCCACGCTGGAAACAGGCGAGCCTGCGGGCGAAGAACCGGACATCTCTGACCTTTGGCACGGTCGCGTGCGGCACCAGGAGACCGAGGCGCGGGTGGTGGCCACCATCGAGCTGGGATTGCTGGCGCTCGGGACGGAGGGGGAAGCGCGGGAGATCTGGCAAGAAAGGCAAGCAGTCCTTTTTTGAAAAAAAGGACCAAAAAACTTTTGCTCCCACGCCTGCACAAAGGCGCGGCCTGGTCCTGCCAATACGCGCTTTTGCAAGACCAGCACGGCCGCGGTGCAGGCGGGGGAGCAAAAGTTTTTTGCTTCTTTTTTTCAAAAAAGAAGGCCTTTCTTCCTTCTACTAACGCTCCGCTTCAGCTACATTGAACCCGAGCCCCGGGAGACTCCAAGCGTGAACATCGTCCGCGCCGCCAAGCGTCTGGCCATCGCCGCCATTACTCCCGTGCTGTTCCTCTCCCTCACCGGCTATTTCGGCTGGAACGCCCTGCGCGGTGACCACGGCCTGCGCTCCTACGCTTTGCGCCAGCAGCAGCTGATACGCGCCACCGCGGACCTGAAAGCAGCCGAGACCGAGCGCACCGCCTGGGAGACCCGCGTCGCCGGCCTGCGCGCCAACCACATAGACCCAGACACGCTGGACGAACGCGCCCGCGCAATGCTGAACGTGGCCGATCCGAACGACGTGGTCGTGCCGTACGGCCAGGGCAACAAGCTGTTCTAGGCGAAGCAAGCAGTCCTTTTTCGAAGAAAGGACTGAAAACTCGTGCACGGCGACGCGGCTTGAACCCGCAGATATCCGCATTGGAAGCTCTGGTGTTTGTGTCTGTTCGGAAAGGCGGCCTGGCGAGTCAGCTGGCGTGCTTGTCCGAGCACCGGAGCGGAGTGGCCTTCTGTGGCCATGAGCACCGGACCGCAGGGGAAGCGCGCCAGATGGCCGCCGGGGCGGCTTTACGAATAGACGTGCCCCACCTTTGCCGGACCGCCCCCCTGCGCTAAGCTCTTCCGCATGTCCCCAGACGGTTCCAGCAGCGCCCCTTCCGACACCACCGCCACCCTCCGCCGCGCCTGGGCGGACATGCTCCGCATACGCCGCTTCGAGGAAAAGGCCGGCCAGCTCTACGGCATGGGCCTCGTCGGCGGCTTCTGCCACCTCTATATCGGCCAGGAAGCCGTCGTCGTCGGCGTACAGATGGCGCTACAACCTGGCGATCAGGTCATCACCAGCTACCGCGACCACGGCCACATGCTGGCCACCGGCATGGCGCCGCGCGGTGTGATGGCCGAACTGACAGGCCGCGCCACCGGTTACAGCCGTGGCAAGGGCGGCTCGATGCACATGTTCAGCCGCGAAAAGAACTTCTTCGGCGGCCACGGCATCGTCGGCGCCCAGGTCAGCATCGGCACCGGGCTGGCCTTCAGCAACCAGTATCGCGGCAACTCCAACGTCGCCGTCGCCTACATGGGCGAAGGCGCCTCCAACCAGGGCCAGGTGTTCGAAAGCTTCAACTTGGCCGCCCTGATGAAGCTGCCTTGCGTGTACGTCATCGAGAACAACCGCTACGGCATGGGCACCAGCGTGGAGCGCGCCTCCGCCTCGCGCAACCTGTCGCAGAACGGCGCCCCCTGGGGCATCCCGGGCGTCCAGGTGGACGGCATGGACGTCCTCGCCGTGAACGCGGCGGCGCAGGTGGCCGTGGCGCATTGCCGCGAGGGAAACGGCCCGTATCTGATGGAAATGAAGACCTACCGCTACCGCGGCCACTCCATGTCGGACCCGGCAAAATACCGCACGCGCGAGGAGGTCTCCGAGATGCGCGAGCATCACGACCCGATCACCGCCGCGCGCGCCGAGCTGCTGCGCCAGGGCGTATCCGAGGCCGAACTGCGCGCGGTTGAAGACGAGACGAAAACCCTGATCAACGACGCCGCCGAGTTCGCGCAGAGCAGCCCAGAGCCCGACGCCGCGGAATTGTGGACGGACATCCTGCTGGAGACCGCGCGCCCATGACGCAGGTGCTGATGCCCGCGCTCTCGCCCACCATGACGGAAGGCAAGTTGGCACGCTGGCTCAAGAAGATCGGCGACGACGTGCACGCCGGCGATGTCATCGCCGAAATCGAGACGGACAAGGCGACGATGGAAGTCGAAGCCGTGGACGAAGGCAAGCTGTCGGAAATCCTGGTGGGCGAAGGCACTGACGGCGTAGCGGTGAACACACCCATCGCCGTGCTTTCGGCCGAGGGCGAAGCGCCCGCCGCCAAAGCCGCCCCAGCCTTGCCGAAAGTCGCCGCCGAGGGCGAAGGCGAACGCGAAATCGCCGATCAGGCCGCCCGCAATCGCGCGCCCGATACCGTCGCCGACATCGCCCCCGAAAAAGACTGGGGCGCCACCAAGCCCACCACCGTGCGCGAGGCGCTGCGCGACGCCATGGCCGCCGAAATGCGCGCCGACGGCGACGTGTTCCTGATGGGCGAGGAAGTCGCCCAATACCAGGGCGCCTACAAGATCAGCCAGGGCCTGCTCGAAGAGTTCGGCCCCAAGCGCGTCGTCGACACGCCCATCACCGAACACGGCTTCACCGGCATGGCGGTAGGCGCCGCGATGGCCGGCCTGAAACCGATCGTCGAGTTCATGACCTTCAACTTCGCCATGCAGGCGATCGACCAGATCATCAACTCCGCCGCAAAAACCCTCTACATGTCCGGCGGCCAGATGGGCTGCCCCATCGTTTTCCGCGGCCCCAACGGCGCCGCCTCACGCGTCGCCGCACAGCACAGCCAGGATTACGCAAGCTGGTACGCGCATTGCCCCGGCCTGAAGGTGGTCGCCCCCTATTCTTCCGCCGACGCAAAAGGCCTGCTACGCGCCGCCATACGCGACCCGAACCCCGTCGTGTTCCTGGAAAACGAAATCCTCTACGGCCAGACATTCGACTGTCCCACCGCGGACGATTTTGCACTGCCGATCGGCCGCGCCAAAATCGAGCGCCAAGGCCAGCACGTCACCATCGTGGCCTACTCCATAATGGTGGGCGTAGCCCTGAAAGCCGCCGAAACCCTCGCCGCGCAAGGCGTGCAAGCTGAGGTGATAAACCTGCGCACGCTCCGCCCGCTCGACATCGACACCGTCGTGCAAAGCGTCAAACGCACATCCCGCCTGGTGACAGTCGAAGAAGGCTGGCCATACGCCGGCATCGGCTCGGAAATCGCGATGCAGGTGATCGAACAGGCGTTCGACTGGCTCGACGCCCCGCCCGTCCGTGTCGCCGGTCTGGATGTTCCCCTGCCCTACGCAGCGAACCTGGAAAAACTGGCGCTGCCGCAACCGGGCTGGGTTGTGGACGCCGTGCGCAAGATCGTCTGAGGGCCGCATGCCAACCAACATCCTGATGCCCGCGCTCTCGCCAACAATGACGGAAGGCACCCTCGCCCGCTGGCTGAAAAAGGAAGGCGACACCATACGCGCCGGCGACGTGATCGCAGAGATCGAGACCGACAAAGCCACGATGGAAGTGGAAGCCACCGACGAAGGCGTGCTCGGCAAGATACTCGTGGCCGACGGCACCGCCAACGTGAAGGTGAACGACACGATCGGCATACTCGACGACGAATCCGGCGCCGCCCTGAATCCCGCCGCCAAGCCGGCGCCGAAGCAGGAGGCCGGCGAAGTGGCCGCCCCGGTGCAAACCGAAGCACCGGCAACCGCCACCCCAGCGCCCCTGCCGCACGCCAACGGCCATGATGCCGGCAGCAAGATCTTCGCCTCCCCTCTGGCGCGCCGCATGGCGCAACAGGCCGGCATAGACCTCGCCTCCCTGAAAGGCAGCGGCCCCAACGGCCGCATCATACGCGCCGACGTGGAGCAGGCCCGCCCCGGCGCACCCGCGCCTGCCGCGCCCCCCACCCCCACCCAGCAAGCCGCGCCCACACCGCCCGCCACCACCACGCCCCCACCCAGCATCACCGAACCAGGCCGCCTCGTCCCGCTAAGCAACATCAAGCGCGTCACCGCCCGCCGCCTCACCCAGGCCAAGCAATCCGTCCCGCATTTCTACGTCAGCACAGACGTGGAACTGGACGCCCTCCTGAAACTCCGCGCCGACCTGAACGCACGCTCTCCCAAAGATGGCGACCAAGCCTACAAACTCTCCGTCAACGACATGCTGATAAAAGCCTGCGCCGCCACCCTGCGCCGCGTTCCCAACGTCAACGCCAGCTACACCGATGACGGCATCTTCCTCTACGACAACGTGGACATCTCCGTCGCCGTCTCCATCCCCGACGGCCTGATCACGCCGATCATACGCAACGCGGATACCAAATCCGTGGCCGCCATCGCACGCGAAGGCAAATCCCTCTTCGAACGCGCCAAGCAGGGCAAACTGAAACCCGCCGAGTTCCAGGGCGGCACCTTCTCGATCTCCAACATGGGCATGTACGGCGTGCGCGAGTTCGCCGCCATCATCAACCCGCCGCAATCGGCCATCCTCGCGGTCGCCGCCGGCCAACAGCGCCCCGTCGTGCGCGACGGGCAACTCGCAATCGCCACGGTCATGACCTGCACCATCTCCGTCGATCACCGCGTCATAGACGGCGCGCTCGCCTCCGAGTGGCTCGGCGTCTTCAAATCCCTCGTCGAGGACCCACTCGGGCTCCTGCTGTAATGGACGCACCCACCACCGCCTTCACCTTGCGAGACGCCACGCCCGCAGACTGCGAAGACATCGCCAGGCTGGTCCGCGCCCTCGCCGAATACGAAAAACTCGCCGCCGAAGCACAGGCATCCGGCGCGGATTTCCACGCCCAACTCTTCGCCCCGCAACCCGCCGCGCACTCCATGGTCGCCGAAACGGCAGGCCGCGTCGTGGGTGTCGCCATCTGGTTCTACAATTTCAGCACCTTCGTCTGCCGACGCGGCCTGTACCTGGAAGACGTCTTCGTCGAACCCGAACACCGCGGCGCCGGCATCGGCCGCGCCTTCTTCCGCGCCCTGGCACAACGCGCGAAACAGGACGGCTGCCAGCGCATGGAATGGTCCGTGCTGGACTGGAACGAACCCGCCATCGCCTTCTACCGCGCGATGGGCGCCACCGGTATGCAGGACTGGACAATACAGCGCCTGACCACGGAAGGCATCGCCCGCCTCGCCGAAAGCCCCGCTTATGGCTGACCAGCAATTCGACATCGCAATCGTCGGCGGCGGCCCGGGCGGCTACGTGGCCGCCATGCGCGCCGCCCAGCTCGGCCTGCGCGCCGCCGTCATCGAACGCGAACACTTGGGCGGCATCTGCCTGAACTGGGGCTGCATCCCCACCAAGGCCCTGCTGCGAAGTTCCGAAATCAACCACCTCCTCGCCCATCTCGGCGAGTTCGGCTTCGCCGCAGACAACATCCGCTACGACCTGGAAAAAGTCGTCAAACGCTCCCGCGCCATCGCCAAACAACTGGCCTCCGGCGTCGGCCACCTCTTGCGCAAAAACAAGGTCGCCGTATTCGACGGCGCCGCCAAACTCACCGCCCCGAACACGCTCACCATCACCAAGCCAGGCGCGCCGGAAACAACGCTGCACGCCAAACACATTATCCTCGCCACCGGCGCCCGCGCCCGCCAGCTCCCAGGTCTCGAATCCGACGGCCACCTCATCTGGTCCTACAAGGACGCGATGGTGCCAAAACTCCTGCCCAAACGCCTCCTCGTCATCGGCTCAGGCGCCATCGGCATAGAATTCGCCAGCTTCTTCCGAAACATGGGCGCGGACATCACCATCGTCGAACTCCTGGACCGCATCCTCCCCGTCGAAGACGCCGAAATCAGCGCCTTCGCCCAGAAAGCCTTCGAAAAACAGGGCATGAAATTCATCCTCGGCGCCCGCGTCACCGCCGCCGAGAAATCCGCCGACACCGTAACCGTCACCATCGAAAGCCCCGCCGGCCGCCAGCAACTCACCATAGACCGCGTCATCTCGGCAGCCGGCATAGTCGGCAACACCGAAGGCCTGGGCCTGGAAAACACCAAGGTAAAAATCGAGCGCACCCACGTCGTAATCGACCCGCTCTGCCGCACCGGCGAGCCAGGCCTCTACGCCATCGGCGACCTCGCCGGCGCGCCCTGGCTAGCCCACAAAGCCAGCCACGAAGGCGTCATCTGCGTCGAAGCCATCGCCGGCCTCAACCCCCATCCGATCGACTGGACAAACATCCCAGGCTGCACCTACTGCCGCCCGCAGATCGCCTCCGTCGGCCTCACCGAAGCCCGCGCGCGCGACGAAGGCCACGAAATCCGCGTCGGCCGCTTTCCCTTCATCGGCAACGGCAAAGCCATCGCCATGGGCGAGCCGGAAGGCATGGTGAAAGTCGTCTTCGACAGCAAAACCGGCGCGCTGCTCGGCGCCCACATGATCGGCGCCGAAGTCACCGAAATGATCCAGGGCTACGCGATCGCCCGCACGCTTGAGACCACCGAGCAGGAATTGATGCACACCGTGTTTCCGCATCCTACCGTCAGCGAGACGATGCACGAGGCTGTGCTGGATGCTTACGGGCGGGCTATCCATTTCTAGGCAAGCAAGGCCTTCTTTTTTGCAAAAAAGAAGCAAAAAACTCTTGCTCCTCCGACGCTGCAAATTCCCTTGCACACGCACAAGCATTTCGCTGGTGCTGCACGTATGACACTGCCGATACTTCCGCTCACCCTCGAAGGGCAGCACGTCCGTCTGACACCGCTCTCGCCGGACCACCTCGCCGGGCTGCAGCACGCCGTCGCCGACGGCGAACTCTGGCGCCTCTGGTACACCGCCATTCCCACCCCAGACGCCATGCAGGCCGAAATAACCCGCCGCCTGAACCTGCAGGAAGTCGGCAGCATGATCCCCTTCACCGTCTGGGACATACACACAAACACCATCGCCGGCATGACGACATACATGAACATCGACCGCTCCAACCAACGCGTCGAAATCGGCTCAACCTGGTATGCCCAACGCGTGCAAAGAACGCAGTTGAACACGCAGGCCAAACGCCTGCTCCTGGCACACGCGTTCGAAACGCTCGCCTGCATCGCCGTAGAGTTCCGCACGCACTTCTTCAACCAGCAAAGCCGCCGCGCCATCGAACGCCTGGGCGCCAAGCTGGACGGCATCCTGCGCAGCCACCAACGCGCCCCGGACGGCTCGCTGCGGGACACCTGTTCCTACAGCATCATCGCGTCGGAATGGCCTGCAGTCCGCGCGCACCTGGATGCCAGGCTAGCAAACTAAGCAAAGCCCTAGCTTGCAAAAGCGTCCGCTCCAGCCAACCACATCAGGAAACACCGAAGCGCAGCAGCGTCAAACAGACAAAAGTTTTTTGCTTCTTTTTTTCAAAAAAGAAGGCCTTCCTTACTTCCCCCTCACTACCCCCCGCACCCGAGCCGCAAAAGACCGATCCCGCAAAACCTCCCGAGCCGCATTCATCCCCGGCATCCCGGACACCCCGCCCCCAGGATGCGTCCCCGCCCCGCACATGTACAACCCGCGCACCGGCGCCCGATAGCTGCCATGCCCCAGCACCGGCCGCGCCGCCCAAAGCTGATCCAGAGACATGTGCCCATGCATGATGTCGCCGCCCACCAGGCCGAACTTCTCCTCCAGATCCGCGGGCGTAAGGCTGCTCCGCGCGATCACGGAGGCCGAAAAATTCGGCGCATACCGATCGACGGTGGCGATCATCAGATCGGCCACGTCCTCGCGCGCGCTCCCCCAGTCCCGCCCAGGCAATTGCGGCGCCACCTGCTGGCAGAACAGGCTGGCCACGTGCTTGCCCGCCGGCGCCAAAGTGGAATCCACCGTGCTGGGAATTAGCATTTCCACGATCGGCTCGCGTGACCAACCGTACCGGCGCGCATCCAGGTAGGCACGGTCCATATAATCCAGCGTGGGGGCAAGCACGATGCCGCTCTCATGGTGTTCGGCATGCGCGCTGCCCGGCAGGCACGTAAAGTTCGGCAGCTCGGACAGCGCCACGTTCATCCGGAACGTGCCCGAGCCGCACTTGTAGTTCGTCATCCGCGCAAGGAAGTCAGCCGGCAGCGTATCGGGGTCCATCAGCCGGGTGAACAGCAGTTTCGGATTCAGGTTGGAGACGACGAGCGCAGCGGCAAGCGTGCTGCCGTCCGCAAGCTCCACGCCCGTGACCCCTCCGCCGCTCACCAGCACTTCCTGCACGGCAGAGTCGAGCAGGATCGTCACACCCTTCTCCTGGCACGCTTGCGCCATGGCTTGCGTGATCGCGCCCATCCCGCCCATCGCGTGGCCCCAATTGCCGCGCCTGCCGTTCACGCCGCCGAACGTGTGGTGCAGAAGCACGTAGGCCGAGCCTGGCGTGTCCGGGCTGGCATAATTGCCGACGACGGAGTCGAAGCCGAGCGCCGCCTTGATCGGGTCGGACTCGAACCAGCCGTCCAGGAACTGGCGCGCCGATTTGGTGAACAGGTCCAGCAGGTCCCGCTGCCGCGTCAGGTCCAGCCGGCGCAACAGATTGCCCTGGCGCAGCGCGCGCGGAATGCCGCGCATCCCGTCGGGCAGGTTGGGCGGCGTCTGTGTGGCGAACTGGCGCAGAACGTCGCCCACCGCGTCCAGCATGGCGTAGTAGGCCGGCAGCCGCGCCGCGTCCCGCGCGGAGAACTTGGCCACCTCATCCTGCGTGCGCTCCAGGCCGCCGCCGAGCTTCAGGTAGCCGCCATCCGCTGTGGGCAGGAAATTGGCGATCGGGCGTTCGAGTATCCGCAACCCCCGCTCGTGCAGCCGCATGTCGGCAATCACGCGCGGGTGCAGCAGGCTTACGGTGTAGCTGGCGACGGAATTCCGGAAGCCGGGATGGAACGTCTCCGTCACCGCGGCGCCCCCCGCGATGCCACGCCGCTCGGCGATGGTGACGGCGAGGCCGGCGCGCGCAAGGTAATAGGCGCAAACGAGCCCGTTATGGCCCGCGCCCGCTATGATCACGTCTGGCATGCCGGCTACTGTAGCACGGGTGAGAAGATGGTCGGAGCGGCGGGATTCGAACCCACGACCCCCAGTCCCCCAGACTGATGCGCTACCAGGCTGCGCTACGCTCCGACTGGCAGGACACCTAGCATCCGCTTGCCTGCCTGGGAAGGCGAAGAAAGCAAGCAGTCCTTTTTTGAAAAAAGGACCAAAAAACCTTTGCTCCCTGTCGGCGACTGTTTCCAGCACCCGTCGACAGGGAGCTTTAAAAAAGAAGGCGTCGCCTAGGCTTCCAACATCCGAGCAGCCGCCACGTAATCCACCTTCCCGGTCCCCAGAAGCGGCAGCCGCTCCAGCACCCGCACCACCCGTGGCACCGCGATCTCCGCCGTCCCCCGTGCCCGCGCCTGCGCCAGCATGGCCGCGGCCGTGGCATCGCCCCGCGTGGTCAGCAGCACCAGCGCCTCACCCTTGCGCGCATCCGCCACCGCCACCACCGCATGCGCCGCATCAGGCCACAGGCTGGCCGCCAGCGCCTCGGCCGCAGGCATGGAGACCATCTCGCCCGCGATCTTGGCAAACCGCTTGGCCCGCGCGTGTATGGTAACAAAGCGCTGGTCATCCACCGTGCAGATGTCGCCCGTGTCGTACCACCCACCAGGCAGCGTCTCCAGCACGCCAGGCGCCGTGGTCCGCAGGTAGCCGAGCATCACGTTCGGCCCACGCACCACCAGCCGCCCGCCCGTCTCGATGCCCTCAACCGGATCCAGCCTGAACTGCATCCCGGGCAGCAGCCGCCCAGCCGCACCAGGCCGGCTCTGCATCGGCGTGTTCAGCGCCAGCACCGGGGATGTCTCCGTCGCCCCATAGCCCTCCAGCACACGCACCCCGAACCGCTCGGCATACAACCGCCGCGTCTCCTCCCGCACCCGCTCGGCGCCGGCAAAAATGTAGCGCATCCGGTAGAAATCATACGGGTTGGCGAACTTCGCCCAGCCGGTCAGGAACGTGTCCGTGCCGAACGCGATGGTGCTGTCCGTGTCGTAGATCAGCTCGGGCACGATCCGGTAGTGCAGCGGCGACGGATAATAGAACGTCCGCACCCCGCACAGCAGCGGCAGCAGCGTGGCCCCCGTCAGGCCGAACGAGTGGAACATCGGCATCGCGTTGAACACCCGGTCGGCCGGGTTGAAGTCGATCACGGAAGCCACCTGCGCGATGTTGGCCAGTATGTTGGCATGGCTCAGCACCACGCCCTTCGGCGCGCCCTCGGACCCGCTGGTGAACAGCACCACGGCCGCCGCCCCCGCCGCCACCTGCGCGCCCGGCAGCCCGCGTGCCCGCCGCGCATCCACCAGGCCACGCAGCTTGGCACCCAGCCCCAGCCCCGCCCGAACATCCTCCAGCCACACGAAGCGCACCTGCCCCGCCATCCGCTCCACCACCGGGCCCAATTTGGCCCGCTCCACAAAGGCGCGCGAGGACAGCACCACGCCCACCTGGGCCGCCGCGCAGGCGGACAACATGCCCTCCGCACCCGCGGAGAAGTTCAGCATGGCCGGCACCCGCCCCCACGCCTGCAGCGCCATGAACGTGACCACCGCCCCGTTCGCGTTCGGCAGCATCACCCCCAGCCGGCCACCCTGCGGCGCCTCCTGCGCCAGCCGACGCCCAAGCACCACCGCGCCCAGCACCAGCCGCTTGTAGGTCAGCGGCACGCGCGTCGTGTCCTCGATGATCGGCACCGCCGCGCCAAACCGGTCGCGCGCATCCAGCAAGGCCGCGAACAACGCGCGCTGCGTGTCGGCTGCCGCAAAGCCCGACTGCTCCATCACGCCCTGCAACTGAACGCCCACGGCACGCCGCCGGGCGCGCCCGCGCAGCTCCGGATCCACGTCGATCACCGCCGGCGGCAGCACCGTCAGCGACAGCTTCGTGAACCAGCGGTGCGGCAGCACGCGCCCCATGCGCGAGAACCGGCTGAACTGCGCGCCATCGATGCGCACCGGCACCATCACCGCATCCGCCTTGTCGGCAACCATGCCGGCGCCGTCATAGACTTTCATGAGCGCCCCGGTCACCGTGATGCGGCCCTCCGGGAAGATCACCAGGTTCGCCCCCTCGCGCACCGCATGCACCATGGTGCGCGCGTTGAACGGGTTCACCGGATCGATCGGGAAATGCTTCACCGCCGCCAGGAACGGCCGCGCCCACCAGCGCCGCGCAATGTGCACGTTCACCGCGAAAGTCGGCGCCCCAGGCAGGAAAGCGGCCACGAACGCGCCGTCCAGGAAGCTCTGGTGATTGACCACGAACACGCAGCGCGTCCCAGCCGCCGGCAAGTTCTCCAGCCCAGTCACGCGCGGCGCGTGGAACAGCCGGAAATACAGCCGGAACACCGCACGCACCGTCGCCTCGGGCAATATCCGCACGATCCACACAGCAACAGCAAGGTTGGCCACCGCGGCCACCAGCAGCACGGTCGCCGGCGCCACGCCGGCCACCGCCAGCAGCGCGGTCGCCGCCGCGGCGCACACCATCGCGCCGGCATTCACCACGTTGTTCGCCGCGATCATACGCGAAAGCCGCGCCCGCTCGGACCGCTCCTGGATCACCGCATACAGCGGCACGGAATACACCCCGCCGCACACCGCCAGCAGCAGCAGATCCGCCAGCATGCGCCATCCGGCCACGCCATGCAGCAGCGCCGCCACCCCGCCCGCCGCCTGCACATGCCCGGCCACATGCGCGAAGTCCCACAGGAACACGGACAGCCCGAAAGCCGCAAAAGGCACCAGCCGTGCGGACACCTCGCCGCGCAGCAGCCGCCCGCACGCAACCGACCCCAGGCCCACGCCCACGGAAAACACCGCCAGAAACAGCGTGAACACGTGATTGCCGGCGCCCATGCCGTCGCGCACCAGCACCGGCAGCTCGGTCAGCAGCGTGGCCCCCATGACCCAGAACCAGCTCAGCCCCAGTATGCACAGCCACACCGCATGGTTCGCCCGCGCCGAGGCCAGCAGCCGCCCGGTCTGCCGCGCCACGTTCCAGCCGATCGCCAGCCCAGGCGCGCTAGCCGGCGCCGGCAGGATCAGCGCCGCGCTCGCCACGCCCGCCAGCGCCACCACCAGCCCCGCCCCCGCCACCAGCGCCGCCCCATGCGGCAGGCCGAACAGCAACGGCCCCGCGATGGTGCCCGCCAGAATGCCGCCGAACGTGCCCGCCTCCACCAGGCCGTTCCCGGCAACCAGCTCCGCCTCGCTTAGATGCTGCGGCAGGATCGCGTATTTCAGCGGCCCGAAGAACGTCGCCTGCGCCCCGAGCCCGAACAGCACGGCCATCAGCAAAGGCGTGCTGCCAAGCAGGAACCCCGCCGCGGCCGCGCCCATCACCCCCACTTCAACCGCCTTCACCAGCACGATCAACCGCCGCTTCTCGAACCGGTCGGCCAGCTCGCCCGCGGTGGCGGAAAGCAGCATGAACGGCAGGATGAACAGCCCGCCCGCCAGCGCCACCAGAGCGCCCGCGCCCTGGTGCGCCGCATGGAACATGATCAGCACCACCAGCGCGTTCTTGAACATGTTGTCGTTGATGGCGCCCAGCGTCTGGGTCACCAGCAGTGGCGCCAAGCGGCGCGAAGTGAGGAGCGGCATGAGGCTTCCTTTTGTGAACGCTGTTCATAATAGTCGATCTTGAACGTTGTTCAAGTTTTTTTTGCGTGCTGGCCGGGTGACCTCGTGCGGGCTGCTGCTAGGGAGCATGGACCGCGTAGCCAGCCTACCAAAAAAGAACGGAAGGTCTTCTTTTTCGAGAAAAAGAAGCAAAAAGCTTTTGCTCCGCTGTCGCGGGACGGCTGGAGCGCACGCTCCCAAAACGCGCACCCGGCGTTTACAGGCATCGCGGGCTAGCCAGATCGTTGCAGTTCAGGTGCGCTTCCGCTAACGTCCGGCGGGTGATCGGGTGCCACGTCAAGCAGGTCTGAATGCCGGATCATAACCTCGCCGCGCCGCTTGAAGTCTCCGTCGATCTTGAGTTGCAGGATTACCTGTTTGCCGCATGGACGGTGTATTCAGGCCGCCGCAATCATACCGAGATACGCAACGTCAATGAACCGGCCACGCAGGCGCGAACGATAGGTCGCCTGGCCGCCTCTTTCGTTGCCGGTGTCTGCCTCGGCATCTTCCACGTCTCGGCGGCATGCTGGGTGCTGGGTGCCGCCGCCAACGCGCTCGGCTACACCCCCCAGATCGGATCGGAATACGCCCCGCTTCTGGCGGGCATTCCGAAACTGGCCGGCATCGTTTGGTTCTGGTTACTCGCTGGGCCGTCAATCCAGAAATACCGCTATGAGCGCGCCTGCAAGAAATTGTGGCGCACCGAATTTCCGCAAATCCTCAACCAGGCCGTGCCTGTCTGGATCAGGTTCACGGATGCGAACATTGCCTTCACCGTCTCAGGCCGTCCTTACTCCGTCCCGGCCAGCAGCGCGGTCAGGCTTCTCGAGACCGAAACCCACTGTCTTCTCACTTTGAGTGCCATACCCGTGCCGCTTCCCAAAAGCAGGCTGTCCGAGCAGACCACGCGCGACATCATCGCCTGGTCGCTCGCCCATGCTGCGCTGTATGCTCCGGTGGCCGGGCGGCGCGCCCGACTTCCGCAGAGTCTCTCGGCCTGCCTGGGCGTGGTCCTATGCCTCGCCTGCCTGTGGGTCGGCTCGCACATAAAAGTCTGGTGGCCGCCGCCGGTGCAGGCCCGATCGGTCAACCTCATAATCCCGGACACCCAAAGGATCGTCGCCGGTCAGGTCGTACATCTGGAGCGCCTCAGCTATACCGCAACGAACCGCTACGGCGCTTTCTACGACAGCCTTGGCGGCACGGTCAGCCGGCCCGACATCGCCGGAACCTTCTTTGCAGATCGCAACGATACGCCCTCTCTCGCGCGCACCGCGCAAGGCGAGTTCGACGAAGAGCGCACATGGCCCCTGACCATCGGCCAGATTCCCGCGAATGCGTCATTCGAGGAACTGCCTGCATCCGGCGTCTTCATTGCCTGGGAACAGCCGCGTTCCGCCGACTATCCAGGCAATTGCGCCGCCCTGCGTTCCAATACCGACACCACACCGCTGTCCGGAGGCCGCTTTCTGTTCCGCCGGCGGCTCTACCTGGCGGTCTGCTCGGCAACCATGTCGAAAGCGGACCTGAAGGAATGGAGCCTGCAAGCGATCGCGCCGCTGAACCACGAACTCATCACGCAGACCCAGGCGAAGCCCTGATCCCCGCGCAAGGAAGCAAACAATCCATTCCAAAAAACATCTACGCCCGGAGCAACAGTCCAGCCGCCGCCGGGTAAACCAAGACACCAAAACAGCGCAGGGACAAAAGTTTTTTGCTTCTTTTTTTCAAAAAAGAAGGCCTTTCTTCCTTTACCGAATCAACCCAGACCCCTCAGCCACCGCCCGAGACCGAGCCATCCCCGCCGTCACCGCCAAAGCCGCCTCCAAAGCCCGCCGTCCTGCCACCGCATCCACCATCACCGGCGCCCCATCCACGCAGCTCGCGATGAACGCCGTGTGCTCCGCCTCCAGAACGTCGTGATCCTCCCAGGATGCCTCATCCAGCCGGAATCCATCCGTCCCAGGCACCTCAATCCCCTGCTCGCGCCCGATCATCGTCAGCCGCCGCGCCACGAAATCGGCCGACAGATACCCCTCCTGGCTGAACAGTCGCATCCGCCGCTCCGTCTTCAGCGAAATCCGGCTGGCCGTGATCGTCGCCACGCACCCGTTCACGAACCGCACCCGCGCGTTGGCAATGTCCTCGAACTGGCTGGACACCGCCGCCCCCAGCGCATCCACGCTCTCGATCTCCGAATCGACCAGGCTCAGCACCAGGTCCAGATCGTGGATCATCAGATCCAGGATCACTGACACGTCCGTCCCGCGCGGCTTGAAGGGCGCAATACGCGTCGCCTCGATATACAACGGCCGGGTAATGCGCGCTGAAATCGCCCGGTGCTCCGGCGAGTAGCGCAGCAGGTGCCCCACCTGCAGCACGCGCGCCTGGTCGCGCGCCAGCTCGGCCAGCCGGTCCGCCTGCTCCAGCGTGGCGGCAATCGGCTTCTCCACCAGCACGTGGCAGCCGCTCTCCAGCGCCAGCGCCGCGATGTCGAAATGCGCCTCAGCCGGCGCCGCCACGATCACCGCGTCGGCGGTCTCCAGCAGATCCGCCAGCCCCATCGCCGGCACACCCCCCAGCTCCCGCCCCACCACCGCGGCCCGCGCCGCGTCCACATCCGTGATGCCAACCAGCGCCGCGCGCGCGCTGGCGGCCACCTTGATGGCGTGAAAACGGCCAAAATGGCCGGCGCCTATGACGCCGATGCGTAGGACGGAAGACATGT
>CAXTVW010000067.1:0-18310 GCA_964247675.1 uncultured Acetobacteraceae bacterium | reverse complement strand
CGGCCCGGGAAGCGGCCGCGGGCCAGGATCGTGGCGGCAAGCAACGCGAGCGGCAGGCCGAAGGCCACGGCACGCAGGGCTACGTTGAGGGTGAGGAAGACGGTTTGTTGTTCGTCCTGGGTCAAGGAAGAAAGCAGTTCTTTCTTGCAAAAAAGAAGCAAAAAACTCTTCCTCCTGACGCTGCCTCGAGCACCCGCGCCGGTCCTGGAGCCGGCGACAGCGGAGTCAAAAGTTTTTTGCTTCTTTTTTTCAAAAAAGAAGGCCTTTCTTCCTTACGGCCGCACAAACCCATAGTGCTCAAATACATCCTGCGCCGGCTGGCTGCTCAGGAACGTCAAGAACGCCCGAGCTGCCGGCGTGTCGGACACCACCGCGGCCGGATACCGGATGGGATCATGGCTGGTCGGCGGAAAGGTGCCAGCCACGGCCAGGGTCGGCGTGGCTTTCACGTCGGTGGCATACACGATGCCAGCGGGCGCCTCGCGCACCTCCACCAGGCGGAGGGCGGAGCGGACGGAATCGGCTGGCGCCAGGCGCTTCTGCAGGCTCGGCCACAGCCCGAGTTTTTCCAGTGCCTGTTGCGCGTAGATGCCGGCGGGCACGTGGGATGGATCACCCACGGCGAGGCGGCCGGTGGGGCCAAGCACCGAGTCCAGAGAGACGCCTTGCGCCAGGTTGACCGGGCTTAGCGTGGCTTTCGGCTCCACGAGCACCAGGCTGTTGCCGAGCAGGTCTTCACGCGTGGCTGCTACAATGCCGTGGTGGCTTGCCAGGTCGTCCATCCATTTCTCGTCGGCCGAGATGAAGACTGCGGCGGGCGCGCCGTGCTCGATCTGCTGCGCCAGGGTGGAGCTTGCGGCGAAGCTGAATTTGACTGGGCCATGGCCGGCGGCGGTCCACAGATTGCCGATGTCCGGCAGGGCGTCGGCCAGGCTGGCGGCGGCGAACACGAGCAGCGGCTTTGGTTCGGCGGCGCGGGCCGCCAAAGGTAGGGCAAGCAGGAGGGCAAGCAGGCGCATCATCGGACGGCTCCGTTCTTCCAGCCCGACATCTCCTGGCCGGCGTTGCGTGGCAAGAGCAACGAGACCGGTCCTGCAAGTCCGCTGATCGCCGCCACCACCAGGAACGCCAGCGCGAAATCCGCCGTCACCGGCAGGGCGTGGGCGGTGCCGGCCCGCGCCAGTTGGAGCACCCCGGCGCTGATCGGGATGCCGACGGTGAGCGAGACCTGCTGCAGCATGGAATACAGCGTGGTGGCAGCACTCATGCGGGCGCGGGGCACGTCCGCATAGGCCACGGCGTTGTAGGCGGTGAACTGTATGGAGCGCATTACGCCATTCAGCATCAGGACAGCGAACAAGGCGGCTACGGGCCAGCCCGGGCGGAAGGTGGCGTAAGCGGCGAGCCCCACGGCGCACGCGACGGCATTGAAGGTTAGCACGTTTCGAAAGCCGAAGCGGCGCAGCACCCACTGCGTCGCCGGCTTCACGCCGATAGCGCCTACCGCGCTGGCGAAGGTGATCATGCCGCTCTGGGCCGCACTCCTGCCGAAACCCAATTGTATCATCATCGGCAGCAGGAAGGGCACGGCGCCGATGCCGACGCGGAACAGCGAGCCGGCCAGTACGGAAATGGCGAAGGTTGGCAGGCGCATCAGCGTGAAATCAAGCAGCGCGCGGGGCTGCCGGCGGGCGCGCAGGGCGTAAGCGGTGCCGGCCGTGAGCGTGGTAAGCGCCATGGCGAACACGGCCCATGCCGGCACCAGGTGACGGCCCGCCACCTCCAGCATCCCCATGAAACCGGCAAGCGCCAGGCCGGAAAGGACCAGCCCCGGGAAGTCGAACCGGCCCGGGTCCGGCTCGCGCATGTCCGCGATGAACAGGCTGACCAGGGTGAAACCGGCGAGGCCGATCGGCACGTTGATGTCGAAGATCCAGTTCCAGGAGAAATAGGTGACGATGAAGCCGCCTACCGGCGGGCCGATGATGGGGCCGATCAGCGCCGGCATCGTCACCCAGGCCATGGCGCCGATGAGCCTGTCCTTCGGCACGCTGCGCAGCAGGACGAGCCGCCCTACCGGCAGCATCATGGCACCGCCCGCCCCCTGCACGATGCGCGCGGCGACGAGGAACCCCAGCGAGTCCGCCCGGCCGCACAGCACGCTGCCCACCGTAAAGACGGCGATGGCGATGCGGAACACCTGGCGGGTGCCGAAGCGGTCCGCCATCCAGCCGCTGGCGGGAATGAACACGGCGACCGCGAAAAGATAGGCGGTCAGGGCCACGTTCATGTGCACCGGGTCCGCATGGAAGGCGCGCGCCATGGCGGGAAGCGCGGTCGCGATGACCGTGCCGTCAAGGTTTTGCATGAACAGGGCGCAGGCCACGATCACCGCAACCAGCCGCTGACGGCCTTGCGTCAGCTCTAAGACTGGGACTGCCGGCGCGTCGCTGGTGCCCGAACCGCTCAATACGTTTTGTAGGGCAGGAACTTGCCGCTCATGGTTATGGAGACACGGTCGCCGGCCGGGTCCAGCTCGCGCGTGAGGCTCATGCGGAAGTCGATCGCACTCATGATGCCGTCGCCGAATTCTTCGTGGATCAGCGCCTTGAACGTGGTGCCATACACGCTGACCAGCTCGTAGAAGCGATAGACGACCGGGTCGGTTGGGACAGCGGTGGGCAGCGAGCCGCGATACGGCGGCACCTGCAACAGTTTTACCTCTGTCGTATCAAGGCCGAGATGCTGGCCGATGGCCTCGGCGGCCGGTTTGGGAAGGGGCATCTGGCCGAGCAGGGCGGCAGTGACGAACTCCTTCGAGAGGCCGCCGGAGAGCTCGGCCAGGCCGGCCCAGGTCAGGTCCCGCTCTAGCTTGAGGCGGACGATCTTTTCGGTGAGTTCTGCGCGCATCTGGCGGCGTCCTGGGAAGGAAAGGAAGGCCTTCTTTTCTGAAGAAAAGAAGCAAAAGACTTTTACTCCGCTGTCGCCGTTTTATCCGGTGAGGGCGCGACAGCGGAGCAAAAGTTTGCTTTAGGCTGCTTTACGAATGGCGGCTGCCTTGACGTCTTCGCCAACCGAACCGGCGAACGTCGCGAAGTTCGCCTCGAAGCGGCTGACCAGATCCGCCGCCTGCGCGTCGTAAGCCGCCGCGTCGGCCCAGGAGCGGCGCGGGTCCAGCACCTCGTTCGGGATGCCGGGCACGTCGCGCGGGATCATCAGGCCGAAGAACGGGTCAGGGCTGAACTGCGCGTTGTTCAGCGAGCCGTCCAGCACGGCGCGCAGCAGCGCGCGCGTGTGGCCGATAGCCATCCGCTTGCCCGTGCCATACTTGCCGCCCGTCCAGCCGGTGTTGACCAGCCAGCAGGAGGCGCCGTGCTGCTGGATCAGCTTTTCCAGAAGCTTGCCGTATTCCTCCGGCCGGCGCGGCAGGAAAGGGGCGCCGAAACAGGTGGAGAAGGTGGCCTGCGGCTCGCTGCCCAAACCCTTCTCAGTGCCGGCGACGCGGGCGGTGTAGCCGCTGAGGTAGTGGTACATCGCCTGCGCCGGCGTCAGCTTGGCAATCGGCGGCAGCACGCCGAAGGCGTCCGCGGTCAGGAAGATCACGTTCTTCGGCTGGCCGCCGCGTCCCGAAAGCTCGGCGTTCGGGATGAACTCGATCGGATAGCAGGCGCGGGTGTTTTCCGTGTAGGCGTTGTCCGTCAGGTCCAGGCGGCCGCATGGGTCGGCCACCACGTTTTCCAGAACAGTACCGAAACGATGGGTCGCGTTCCAAATCTGCGGCTCGGCTTCCGCGGACAGGTTGATCACCTTGGCGTAGCAGCCGCCCTCGAAATTGAACACGCCGTCAGGGCCCCAGCCATGCTCGTCGTCACCGATCAGGGCGCGCGCGGGGTCCGAACTGAGCGTGGTCTTGCCTGTGCCGGACAGGCCGAAGAACAGTGCGGTGTCGCCGTCCGCGCCGATGTTGGCGCTGCAATGCATCGGCATCACGCCTTCGGCGGGCAGCTTCCAGTTCATCACGGTGAAGATGGATTTCTTGATCTCGCCGGCATACTCGGTGCCGGCGATGATAATCTTGCGTTCGGCAAAGCTCAGCGCGATGGCGGTGGTGCTGCGCACGCCGTCGATCGCCGGGTCAGCCTGGAAGTCCGGCGCGTGCAGGATCACGTAGTCCGGCTTGAAACCGGCGAGCTCGGCCTGCGGCGGGCGGATGAACATGTTGCGCGCGAACAGCGTATGCCAGGCGCTGGTGCTGACCAGGCGCACACAGACGCGGCGGGCCGGGTCGGCGCCGGCGTAGAGATCCTGGGTGAACAGCTCGCGGCCCTGCATGTAGGCCTGCACGCGCTGTTTGAGCGTGTTGAAGTTCGCGCGCGGCAGCTTCTGGTTGATCTTGCCCCACCAGATGTCCGCGGTAGTCTCCGGCTCGTCGGCCACGTATTTGTCGGCAACCGAACGGCCAGTGTGTACGCCGGTGCGCACGATCATCGCGCCATCGGCGGAGAGGCGGCCTTCGCCGCGCTTGATGGCGTAGGCCACGAGCTGCGGGGCGGTGAGGTTGGCGTGCACGGCGCCCGCTGCCTGCACCCCGGTGCTCGCCAGTGGCGCGTGGCCGTGGAAGGTGGCATCGGTCTGTGGTTCCACACGCGCATCCATACTGATCAGCTCTCCAAAACGCGCCCAACCCTCCTGCGAGGGTGCCGGATCCCGGCAGATTCATCCAACACGCTCGGCCTGCGCCAGTCGCAGCAGGGCCGCCCGTATCTCCTCCGCATTGCTGACCGGCTGGTCGAAGGCGATGCGCAATACCGCATCTTCGGACATCGGGCTCCCTTGCGCCAGCCTGTCCGATGCCGTCCTTATCGGTGCAAGATCGAACCCGTCCGGATCGACACCGAACATCTGCCAATCTCCTGTCCGGCCAGCGCGTTGCGCCAGAAGGTTTAAAGACTCCCTGTGGCTTGAATTGCAATGGGCGATGATGCCCGCGCCAGCCACGGCAAGGGCGCTCAGCGCGGATTCCGGCGGGGCGAGATCGGGTTGAGACAGGGTGTGCGCCTGGGCAAAGCCCGCGACCAGGTGGCCGGAGGCGGCCGTGATGCGCCAGACTGAAAAGTCCGTGAACGCCGCATAGGGCGCGGCATACGGGTGCCTGGCGAGCCAATACGCCCGCCAGGCGGGGTCCTGCTCCTGCCGGGCCGTGCCGGTGATGGTCACGCGCGGCGTGGTCTGCGGATTGGCGTCCGTGGGCGTGCCGGTGGCGAGCAGGGCGCAGCGTGGTTCGGCGCGCAAATGACGCGTGTGCGCGGACAGGGCTGAGAGGAGCAGCAGGACAGAGCCGTCGGGCGCCGTGGCGGGCGTGACGAGGCTGGCGAAAGGCTGGCCGGCGGATTGCGTGGCCAAGGTGGCGGCGCGGGCGGCGCGGAGGATGTTGCGGGCGTTGTGGGCTGGCGACATTGGGCCTGTTCTAGGCGGCTTCTTTGCCAGGAAGGCAAGGCGGCTGCCGGTTTGACTGGTATCTGGATAGCCTCTTTGGCTTTGGCGCGCGTTGGGCAGCCGGTGTGTATGCCGCGTCCAACGCGGAGATCAGAGTTGCCCGTCCACTACGTCCAGGTCGCACCCGGTGGCGCTCGTACGCCCTCAGCCGCCGGGCACAGGACGGGAGGCGCTGCGTGCCTGCTCGCAGTTGAAACCGGCAGCCCTGGGGTGAACATCAGGTTCAGGTCGTGGGACTGGGCATTGAGGGTGGCGAACACCTTGCGCGCGGTGCGGAGGTCCGGCGACGCCTTGCTGGCCGCGAGCAACGCCAAAGCCAGACCGCGCGCCCGGTCTGCACGCACAGCCATGTGCCATCCGCCGAGACAGCCGTCGATCATGGCCTGCTAGCGGTTGGCATTGAGACCGGCTGTTCCGAAGCAGGCATCTTTCTAAAAGCGAAGCGGATACTTTATAGTGCGCGCGATTGGGCCTTCGCTGCAGTCCTTAACCGCCGGACGGACAAGCCGGGAGGCGCGTGCCGGCAGCCGGACTACGGTCAGCAAAGCGTATGACGTGATGCCAGCAGGCCCGAGACTGACGCTTGCCTTAATCTGTGTCCGTGGTGGTTGGCCAGATGAATGTGTAGTCGCCGCCAGGGATTGCGGGCGGCAGCCGGATGAGCCCGTGCTGCCTGGGCAGAACCTGGCCGGTCGCGGTGTTGAAACGCTGGCTATCCAGGCTCTGCGCTGCGGTCTGGTTGGCGGCATTGGCAGCATAGTTCGTGGCGCCGTAGCCCGAAGGGAAGCTGGCGATGGTGGGCCGGTAAAGGCCGTTGCCGCCGAGTGCGACGGTCATGCTGGAATCATAGGAGTGCAGCGCGCCCGAGGCGAGATCCACGACAACCCCGATCACCCCGCCGATTACCACGTTGCCAACCACCCAGCCGTTGAAACCGGCTGTCTGATAGCTCTGGGCCGGCTGATAGCCAGCTTTGGAGCAGCTGAGCGCCAGGGTCGCGCCGCTTTTATGCACCTGTACGTAGCCGGGCGTGCTGGTGACCTCGCCCACAGGCAGGCCATTCTGGGAGACCTTGCAATCCGCACCTTCGGGCGAGCTGTCGATGGCGAGGCTTTGCGATGTTCCCGACATGATCGTGGCGCACGCGCCAAGGCTGCTCAGCAATGCTAATGAAACGATCTGAAAAAGGCGCATCTCGATAATCCAAACGTCTGCGTAATTGTTACGCTATATCAGTTCAATCTGCAATCGTTTCGGAAATATCGAGACGGCGCGGGGCAACTGTGTTGCCAGCGAGACACGCTGCCGCTCTCAGCCATCGCGCACACCCGTTCATGAAGTAGCCCGGGTGTCGCACCAGCCGTACGCCGGCGGCCCCGGCGAGGCGCCGCACCAGCGTAGGGAGAAAAGTTTTTTGGTCCTTTTTTGCAAAAAGGACTACTTGCCTTGCCTTCTCCCGCGCCCAGCCCCACCCGGAAAGCCCCGCCATGAAGCACACGATCGCCCTGGTCGATGACGACCGCAACATCCTGACGAGCGTGAGCATGACGCTGGAGCAGGAGGGCTACGCGGTGCGCACCTATACGGACGGCGAGAGCGCGCTGCAGGCGATCAACGCCAAGCCGGTGGACCTGGCCGTGCTGGACATCAAGATGCCGCGCATGGACGGCATGGAGCTGCTGCAGCGGCTGCGCCAGCGCACGCAGATGCCGGTGATTTTCCTGACCAGCAAGGACGAGGAGGTGGATGAGCTGATGGGCCTGCGCCTCGGCGCGGACGACTACATCACCAAGCCGTTCAGCCAGCGCCTGCTGATCGAGCGCATACGCGCGCTGCTGCGCCGCAACGAAAGCAGCCGGGCGGAAGGCTCGGGCGCGCCGGCCGGCGGGATACTTACCCGCGGTGACCTGGTGCTGGACGAGACGAAGCACCAATGCATCTGGAAGGGCACCGACATCCAGCTGACGGTGACGGAGTTCCTGCTGGTAAAGGCGCTGGCGGCGCGGCCGGGGATGGTGAAGTCGCGCGACCAGCTTATCGATGCGGCTTACGGCGAGAACACGTACGTGGATGACCGGACGATCGATAGCCACGTGAAGCGGGTGCGCAAGAAGTTCCGGCAGGTGGATGGGGAGTTCAACGCGTTCGAGACGCTTTATGGGATTGGGTATCGTTATAAGGAGTAGGCAAGCAAGGCCTTCTTTTTTGAAAAAAAGAAGCAAAAAACTTTTACTCCTCCGCTTGCGGAAACGCTATTTCTGGTTCTGCTAATACGAGTGGCGGCGCCGCTTGCGCGAGTTTTCCTGCAAGCGGGGGGACAAAAGTTTTTTGCTTCTTTTTTTCAAAAGAGAAGGCCCTCCTTGCCTTCAATGCGCCCCACCCGCCGGCTTAGCCCCCGCGCCAGGCTTGAAGTTCGACAGCAGCAGCGTGAACGGTACCACGCAGAATGCCGCGACCGCGCAGATGTGGAAGACGTCCGTGTAGGCCAGCACGGAAGCCTGCGTGCGGAACGTCTGGTAGATCAGCCCGACGGCCGTGCTGTGCGCATCCGCGGGCGCATGGCCCATGCTCACCAGCGCCGCCTGGTCCTGCTGGACAAGCGTGTTGTAAGGCTGGTTCAGCGGCGTCAGCCAGCGTGAGAGGTAAGCTTCGCGCACCTGCGTGCGCGAGGTGACGAGCGCTGTTGCCACCGAGATGCCTATGGAGCCGCTGACGTTACGGAACATCGTGTAGAGCGCGGCCGCGTCGCCGTTCAGCTCGCGCGGCAGCGTGGAGTAGGCGATCACCGAGATCGGCACGAACATGAATGCCAGGCCGAGCGTCTGAGAGGCACGTATCAGGGCCAGGTTGGTGAACGTCATGTCCGGCGTCAGGATGGCGGAATACATCAGGGCGAAGCCCATGACGGTGAACCCGATGGTGATCAGCCACTTCGTCTGCACCTTTGGCAGGATGCGGGTGATGATGGGTATCAGCACGATGATCACCACGCCGCCCGGCGAGAGGATCAGCCCCGCCAGTGTGGCGGTATAGCCCTGCACCTGCTGGGCGAATTGCGGGATCACCACCGCGCTTGAATACAGTATGAAGCCCATCGCCGCGATGCACATCACGCCGAGGGCGAAGTTCTTGTTGCCCATGACGTGCAGGTTCACCACCGGCTTCTTTGCTGTCAGCAGCCAGCCGATGGCACCGGTGATGCCGAGGAACGCCAGCAGGAACATGATGCGGATGAAGGGCGAGCTGAGCCAGTCCTCGTCCTCGCCGCGGTCCAGCCCCACCTGCAGGCAGCCCAGCCCCAGGGTGATCAGGGAGATGCCGATGAAGTCGATGCCGCGGCTGCGCCGGTTGGCGACCCAGGGCGGATCTTCCACCAGGGTTGCCACGCCGAACAGGCCCAGCGCGCCCACGGGGATGTTGAGGAAGAAGATCCAGCGCCAGCTGTAATTGTCAGTGATGTAGCCGCCGAGCGTGGGGCCGATGATCGGCGCCACGATGGTGGCGATGGCGACCACGCCCAGCGCCTTGCCGCGCTGGCTGGCATCGAACGTGTCCAGCACGATGGATTGCTGGTTCGGCTGCAATCCGCCGCCGAAAAAACCCTGCGCCAGGCGGAAAATCACGAGCTCAGGCAGGGACGTGGATGTGCCGCACAGGAACGAGCACACCGTGAACATGCCGATGCAGATCATGAAGTAGCGCTTGCGGCCGAGCAGGTCCGACAACCAGCCACTGATAGTCAGCACGATGCCGTTGGCCACCAGGTAGCTGGTCAGCGCCCAGGTCGCGTCGTCGTAGCTGGAGGACAGGCTGCCGGCGATGTGCGGCAGCGAGACGTTGACGATGGTGGTGTCGAGAACCTCCATGAACGCCGCTACCGTGACGACGACGGCGATCAGCCATGGGTTGGCTTTCGGCTTCCAGGGGCGGTCGTCGGTGTCGCTCATATGGCGGGGCTTTTCGAGGGAGAAGCGAAGGAAGCAAAACCTTCTTTTTTAAAGAAAAGAAGCAAAAAACCTTGGTCCCTGACGCTGCTGAAGCGCCTCGCAAATTCAGGGGTCACCCGGCCGCTGCAGATGCGGAGCCGTAGTTCTTTGCTTCTCTTGTTCAAAAAAGAAGGCCTTGCTTCCTTCACTTCAGGTCCACCGTTGGATCAACGGAGATGCCGAGCGGCAGCGGCAAATGCGGATCAAGCCCGCTATCGATGTCGATCTTCACCGGCACGCGCTGCACGATCTTCACGAAGTTGCCGGTGGCGTTCTCCGGCGGGAAAGCGGTGAACTTGCTGCCAGAGCCTAGCTGCACGCTGTCTATGTGACCGTCGAGCTTGAGCGACGGATAGGCGTCGATCGAGAGCTTCACGTGCTGCCCGGCGCGCATGCGGGCGAGCTGGTTCTCCTTGAAGTTGGCGGTGATCCAGACTTCCGGCGAGACGATAGAGAAGACCTGCTGGCCTGGGGTCACATAGTTGCCCTTCTCCACGTTGCGCCGGGTGATCCAGCCGTCCTGCGGCGCGCGCACGATGCACCATTCCAGGTTAAGCTTCGCCTGGATGAGGTTGGCGTCCGCCTGGCTGACGCTGCCTTGCAACTGCTTCACCTGGGAGCCGCTCTGGGCGATGTTTGGCTTCACCGGCGTGGCCATCTGGACGGCGGCTTGGGCGGAGGCGACCTGCGCCTCGGCGGAGCGTAGGGCGGCGGTGGCGTAATCGACCTGCTGGCCGGATGTGGCGGCGCGTGGGATGTTCTGCTGGCGCTTGTAGTCGGTCTGCGCCTTGAAAAGGTTTGCCTGCGCGTCGAGCAGCTGCGCCTTGGCCGATTCCAAACGCGCGGGGAAATTCACCTGTGCCACGTCCAGCGCATGGCCCGCGGCGGCGTATTGCCCCTGGCTGGCGGCGAGCTGGCCCTGTGCCTGCTCCAGGGAGGCTTCGTATTGCCGCGGGTCGATGTGTATCAGTGGGTCGCCCTGGTGGACGAACTGGTTGTCGTTCACGTCCAGCGAGACGACCTGGCCGGTGACGCGCGGCGAGATGGTGATCGCGCGCCCGTCGGTGTAGGCGTCGTCCGTGGTCTCGATGTTCTTGGTGGATTGCCAGTAGTAGATGCCGCCGGCGATCAGGCCGACCAGCACGATCACCATGGCGATGCGCACGAAGGGACGGGCGCGGGCGCGGCGCTGCTCCTGCTTGCGGTCGGTCTCCTCCTGCTTGCGCTTCTCCTCGCCGGCTTTGCCGTCGTCCTGCTTCTTGTCCTTCGGCTGCTCGCGGCTGCTCTGGTCTTTGGACCCGTCCTCGTCTTGCTGCGGGCTCCGGGAGGGTTCGCTGTCGGCCATGGTCTAAGCCTTATCTGTCTGACCGATCGGTTCGGTCATATGTGGCGCTTCTGTAACCCGGTGGGAAGAGAGGAAGAAAGGCCTTCTTTTTTGAAAAAAAGAAGCAAAAAACTTTTGCTCCCCCGCTGGCATGAACGTGCGGCTTGGTTCTGCCAGTATATCGGCTGCAGGATCGGCACAGGCCGCTAAGCAGGCGGGGAAGCAAAAGTTTTTTGGTCCTTTTTTTCAAAAAAGGACTGCTTTCTTCCTTGCCTAAATCGCCACCAGCTCCGGCTCCGTCGTAAACGCCTGCGTGCGCACCAGACGCGCATACAGCCCGTCCGCCGCCATCAGGTCGGCATGTGTTCCCTGCTCGAGAGCCCTGCCGTCCGCCATGGCGATCACGAGGTCCGCGTCGCGCACGGTGGAGAGGCGGTGGGCGACGATGATGGTGGTGCGGCCGGCGCGCAGGCGTGTCAAAGCGAGTTGCACGGCGGCTTCGCTTTCGGCGTCCAGCGCGCTGGTGGCTTCGTCCAGCAGGAGCACGCGGGGATCTCGCAGCAAGGCGCGCGCCAGGGCCACGCGCTGGCGCTGGCCGCCGGACAGGCGCTGGCCGCCGGTGCCCACGCGTGTCTCCATGCCCTCCGGCAAGGCGCGTATGAAGCCGGCGGCCGCAGCCGCCTCGGCCGCGTCCCAGATCGCCGCCTCGGCCGCACCCGGGCGGCCTAGGGCAATGTTGGCGCCGACCGTGTCGTCGAACAGCATCACGTCCTGGCCGACATAGGCGATGGCGTCACGCAGGCTGGCGATGGCGACGCTGCGCAGGTCCGCGCCGTCCAGCAGGATGGCGCCGCCGCTGACGTCTTTCAGGCGCGGGATCAGGGTCAGCGCGGTGGATTTGCCCGCGCCGGACGCGCCGACCAGGGCCACCGTCAAGCCCGGCTGCGCCTCGAAGCTCAGCCCGTCCAGGCCGACGCGGCCGTCCGGATAGAGGAAGCGCACCGCCTCGAAGCGGAGGTGGCCGTGGCCGGCGGGCAGTGGCTGGGCGCCTGGGCGGTCCAGTATCTCGGCCGGCTCGTCGATGACGCCGAACACGCGGACCAGGCCGGCCATGCCCTCCTGCAACGCGGCGTTGAGAGCGCCGAGCGCTCGGACGGGGCGGGAGGCGAGCAGGAGTGCTGCGACGAAGCCAGTGAAATTGCCAAGCGTGTTGCCGCCGTTTGCCGCCCGCCAGCCGGCGAACCCAAGCACGGCGGCCACGGCGGCGCCACCCAGCACTTCCAGGAAAGGGTCCACGCGCGCGCGGCTGCGGTTCATCTTCAGCAGCGAGCCGTAGAGCGACTGGAACATCGCGTTCGCCCGGCGCCGCTCGCTCTCTTCCAGCCGGTAGGCGCGCACGGTGCGGGCCTGGGCGAAGCTCTCGTGCAGCAGCGTGGCCGTCTCGCCCATGCGTTCCTGCATTCCGCCGGAGGCGCGGCGCACCCGCTTTCCCACGCGCTGTATCGGTAGGGCTGCCAGAGGATACAGGCAGGCGGCGATCAGGCTGAACTCCCAGTCCAGGTAGAACATGGTGCCGACCAGGCCCACCACGGTCACCACGTCGCCAATGGCGTTGACCGCGCGTATCAGCGCCTCGCGCACAGTGGTGGCGTCCGTGGTAAAGCGGGCGGCAAGTGCTGCGGGCGCCTCGCGCTCCAGCCTGGTCAGGTCCGCGCGCACCAGCTGGGCGAACATGCGCTCCTGCAGCTCGCGTATCACCAGCAGCACGAGCTGCTGCACCAGCACGGTCTGGCCATACTGCGCGGCGGCCTTAGCGGACGTAATGGCGATGACCAAGGCGGGGATCTGGTAGAGGATCCGGCTGTCATGCGCCTCGAACATGCTGAGCGCGCGCTGGATGACCACGGGATAGACGGCGGTGAGACCGGCCATCAAGGCGGTGAGCACGAGGACCAGCAGGAGGCGGCCGCTATGGTGGCGTATGTGCTCCCGCCAGAGCCGTAGCATCATGGCCCGGGTGGTTGTCTCGTCCTGCATCGAGGGCGCGTGTATCACGCGCGTGCCAGGCCGCGAAGCGGGGCATCACCTGCTTCGCACTTCTGGTTCAGAAACAGAGACGCCGCGGTTGCTAGTGGCCCTGATGCCCTGCTGGCGGCGCTTCGCTGCTGCGCAGATGCCAAAGACGCTCGTGGGATGCCATGAGCGGCGCCACGATCGCGTCGCGGCGGTCAGGTTTTGGCGCGATACGCAGGAGAACGAGTTCCAGCGTTACAAGCAGATCGCCGGCGACGTTCAGTTCGCCTTCGTCACACGCGTGATCGAATGCGGCCTGTATCTTGTCGCTCAACCTGCGGCTGTAGCGTTCCTGATCAGGTGAAGCGGTTGATGACGTGCTTTGAGACATGGTGATGAGGACCGGGCCGTTCGCAATGACCTAGTTTGCCAGAAAACACGCAAACGTCAAAGCGTGACGATGACGCAATGGTTATTTTGCCGGCTGTAGCAATTGTGGCACGCACTCAACAATGTGCCGGCGGCCGCAGGTCCAGCTGCGCCAGGCGGCCGTTCATCTGGAATTCGCCGAAGTTCATCGCGAGCTGGTCCGCCACCCCGTTGGCATAGTAGATCATGCCAATCTCGTAGTCCGGCGTCTCGGCCGAATGGCTGCGCGCAAAGAAGGCGATGTGCACGCGGCCGGACGCCAGCGCCGACAGTGCCGCCCATTTCTGCTGCGGGTTGGCAGCAGCCGGCTTGTTCCAGTTTTCTATTGTGACGAAGGTGTCCTGCGCACCGTCCGCGCCGGTGCCGTCGAACAGCGGCACGCTGAGGAACTTCTGGCCGGCAGCGGCGGCATCGATCAGGGCGTTGGTGTGGGCCATAGGCAGCAGCGTGCCGTCAGGCAGCAGGAGCGTGGTCTTCTGCGGGCTGGTGAAGTCCGCATGGCCGGAGCCGCCGGCATGGGTCAGCGTGGCGGTGCCGTCCACCTGCTCGGTCACCGCCGTGTCGGTCACCTGCTTGCTGTGGAAGTCCAGATGCGTGCCGTCCTTGGCCTCAAGCGTGGCGTAGTCGGAGACCATGTGCACGTCCTGGCCGTCCTGGTTGGTGAGGTCGATGACCAGATGCTGCGACGTGGTCCAGGCTGTGCAGGCATCCGTCACGTCATAGGTCATGGATCCGTGGGCGGCGATGATGGTCTGCGCCTTCGCGGTGTCCAAAGTCAGCGCGTAGACGGCATGGTGGGCGGCGAGCGGTGCGGCCAGAGCGCTGGTGGCCGCGAGCAGGAACGGTAGAGCGGCCAGGTGGCGCATGCGTTGGGTGGGCTCCGGGGGGGGGGTAGGGGGCAGGCTTAAAGCGTGTGGCCGAAGGAAGGAAGCAGTCCTTTCTTGAAAAACAGGACCGAAACTCTTCTTCGCTGTCTGCGGCTAACTGGAAGGCGCCCAGAAAAAAGAAAAGTTTTCTGCTCTTTTTTCTTCGAAAATAAAGACTTGTTCCTTCCTTCGCGCAACCCGATCCGCTCTGCTCCGTAGGCGAGGCTCCGTCTAGGAGATCGCATCACATGCCCAAAGCCACAGGCTACGCCGCTCAGCATTCCTTCAGCCGGCTGAAGCCGATCAGTTTCGAGCGCGACGACCCGAAGGCAAACGAGGTCGAGATTGACGTGCTGTTCTGCGGCGTCTGTCACTCGGACATCCACCAGGTGAAGAATGAGTGGGGTAACACCGTGTATCCCTGTATGCCTGGCCACGAGGTCGTAGGCCGCGTATCGCGCGCCGGCGCCAGCGTTACGCGCCACAAGGTTGGTGACATGGTAGGCGTAGGCTGCATGATCGACAGCTGCCGCCACTGCGAGCCGTGCACGAGCCATGAGGAAAACTATTGCGAAGGCCCGAACAGCTGGCTGGCCACGTATAATGGCCCGATGGTGCCATCGGCCAAATCACCGGACGGCAAGAATTCCTACGGTCGCGACAACACCTATGGCGGCTACTCGAGCTCTATCGTCGTAGCCGAGGATTTCGTCCTGAAGATCCCCGCCGGACTGTCGCCGGATGTGGCAGCGCCTATCCTGTGTGCCGGTGTCACCACGTATTCCCCGATGAAGCACTGGGGCGTGAAAGCGGGCGACAAAGTCGGCATCGTGGGCTTCGGCGGTCTGGGCGACATGGCGGCCAAGATCGCGCGCGCCATGGGCGCTGAAGTGACCATCTTTACGAGGACGAAGGAAAAGCTGGAAGAGGCCCGCAAACTCGGCGTGACCGGCGTGCTGTCCAGCGACAAGGACACGATGACGAAGCTGGCCAACAGCTTCGACTTCATCCTGAGCACGATACCGGAGAAACACGACGTCATGCCGTTCGTCGAACTGCTCAAGCGCGACAAGACGCTGGTGGTGGTGGGTGCGCTGGAGCCGCTGGCGCCGGTGAACAACCAGGAAGTGGCGTTCCACCGCAAGAGCGTCGCCGGCTCATTGATCGGCAACATCGCGGACACGCAGGAAATACTGGATTTCTGCGCCGAGCATAAGATCGGGCCGGATGTGCAGGTGATCCCGATCCAGGAAGTCAATCACGCCTATAAGGAAGTGATCAAAGGCGACGTACGGTTCCGGTACGTGATTGATATGGCTAGCTTGAAGCTGGACGAGGCGGCGTAAGGCAAGAAAGCAAGGCCTTCTTTTTTGAAAAAAGAAGCAAAAAACTTTTACTACTGTTCGCTGCTGACGCGCCTCGCCGTCTCAGGAGATTTCCGGACGTTGCAAATGCGAGGTAGGAAAAGTTTTTTGCTTCTTTTTTTCAAAAAAGAAGGCCTTCCTTCCCTTACTCCGCTGCCTGAGAATAGCTCTCAACCGGCGCACATGTGCAAGCAAGATTGCGGTCGCCATAAGCGTTATCAACACGCTTAACCGGCGGCCAGTACTTCACACTACTCACTCCGGCGGGAAAGGCCGCAATTTCGCGCGAATACGCGTGTCGCCAGTTGGCGGCCGCGATCTCGGCCGCCGTATGCGGCGCGTGGCGCAGCGGGTTGTCGGCGCGGTCCGCGTGGCCCTTGGCAATGGCGGAAATCTCGCCGGCAATCGCGATCATCGCATTGCAGAAACGATCAATCTCCACGCGGGGTTCGCTCTCGGTGGGCTCCACCATCAGCGTGCCGGGCACCGGCCAGGACATGGTCGGCGCGTGGAAGCCGTAATCCTGCAGGCGCTTGGCAATGTCTTCCACCTGTATGCCGGCGGTTGATGCGAAGCCGCGGCAATCGAGTATGCACTCGTGCGCCACGGTGCCTTGCGCGCCGCGGTAGAGGATGGGGTAGTGCGGCGCCAGGCGGGCGGCGATGTAGTTGGCGCTCAGGATGGCGATTTCGGTGGCGCGCTTCAGGCCGGCGGCCCCCATCAGCCGTATGTAGGCGTAACTGATGGGCAGGATGGTGGCGCTGCCGAACGGGGCGGCGGACACCGGGCCGATTCCCGTGGCGGGACCAGCATCTTCGCGAAACGGATGGTTGGGCAGAAAGGGGGCCAGATGCGCGGCCACGCCGATCGGGCCGATGCCCGGGCCGCCGCCGCCATGCGGGATGCAGAACGTTTTGTGCAGGTTGAGGTGGCAGACGTCCGCGCCTATCTGGCCTGGGCTGGTCAGGCCGAGCTGCGCGTTCATGTTCGCGCCGTCCATATAGACCTGGCCGCCTTGGGCGTGGATGATTTCGCAGATTTCGGCGATCTGTTCTTCGAACACGCCGTGCGTGCTGGGGTAGGTGATCATCAGCGCGGCCAGGGCGCTGGCGTGTTTCTCGGCCTTGGCGCGCAGGTCGGTGACGTCGATGTTGCCGTCGCGGTCGCAGCCGACGACCACGATGCGCAGGCCGGCCATCGCCGCACTCGCCGGGTTGGTGCCGTGCGCGCTGCTGGGGATCAGGCAGACGCGGCGCTGGTCCTCGCCGCGCGCGGCGTGATAGGCGCGTATGGCGAGCAGGCCGGCGTATTCGCCCTGGCTGCCGGCGTTCGGCTGCAGGCTGACGCTGTGGAAGCCGGTGGCGCGTGCGAGCCAGGTGGACAGACGGGCGATCAGCGCCGCGTAGCCTTGCGTCTGCGCGGTGGGCGCGAACGGGTGGATTTTGGCGAAGCCTGGCCAGGTGATCGGCAGCATCTCCGCCGTGGCGTTCAGTTTCATCGTGCAGGAGCCGAGCGGGATCATGCCGCGGTTCAGCGCGATGTCGCGGTCTTCGAGTTGCTTCAGGTAGCGCAGCATGGCGTGTTCGGCGTGGTGCGCGGTGAACACGGGGTGGGTGAGTATGGGCGAGTTGCGCAGCAGGCTGAGCGGGATCGAGGCGGGCGCTGCCTCGGCCGGCTGGCCGAACAGGGCGCAGAGGCGGTGCAGTTCCTCGCGCGTCACCGTCTCGTCCAGGGCGATGGCGACGGCGCGGGCGTCCAGGCGGCGGATGTTGAAGCCGGCCTCGAGCGCGCGGGCGACCAGCGCATCTGTGCCGGCGCCGGTCTCCAGCGTGATAGTGTCGAAGAAATCCGCGTGGCGCAGCGTGTGGCCGGCGCGCGTGGCGGCGTCCGCCAGCAGGCGCGCCTGCAGGTTCACGCGGCGCGCGATGCGCAGCAGGCCGGCGGGGCCGTGCCAGGCGGCGTAGAAGCCGGCGATCACCGCCAGCAGGACCTGGGCGGTGCAGATGTTGCTGGTGGCCTTCTCGCGGCGGATGTGCTGCTCGCGGGTCTGTAGCGCCAGGCGCAGGGCGGGGTGGCCGGCGGCATCGATGCTGCGGCCAACCAGGCGGCCGGGCATCTGCCGCTTGTAGGCCTCCGTGGTGGCGAAGAACGCCGCGTGCGGGCCGCCGAAGCCCATGGGCACGCCGAAGCGCTGTGCGCTGCCGACGACGACGTCCGCGCCCATCTCGCCGGGCGGCGTCAGCAGCACCAGGCTCAGCAGGTCCGCGCATACGATGGCCAAAGCGCCGGCCTCGTGTGCCGCGGCGGTCTCCATCTGCAACGGGCGTATGGCGCCAGTGGTGCCCGGGTATTGCAGCACCACGGCGAACGGGTTGGCCGCACCGATGGCGGCCACGTCGCCGGGAGCGAAATCGACGAGCGTCCAGTCCAGCGGGCGGGCGCGGGTCTCCAGCACGGCGCGTGTCTGCGGGTGCAGGTCGGTGGCCACGGCCACCACCTGGGAGCCGGTGCGCGACAGGCCGTACGCCATGGCGACGGCTTCCGCGGCGGCTGTGGCCTCGTCCAGCAGCGAGGCGTTAGCGATCGGCAGGCCGGTGAGGTCTGCCACCATCGTCTGGAAGTTCAGCAGCGCTTCCAGCCGGCCTTGCGCGATCTCGGCCTGATACGGCGTGTAGGCGGTGTACCAGCCCGGGTTCTCCAGCACGTTGCGCAGGATCACCGGCGGCGTGTGGGTGTTGTGGTAGCCGCAGCCGATCAGGCTTTTGGTGCGGCTGTCATTCTGCGCGGCCAGGCCGGCCAGTTCGGCCAGCACGGCCGCCTCGTCGGAGGCTG
>CAXTVW010000066.1:13586-18415 GCA_964247675.1 uncultured Acetobacteraceae bacterium | reverse complement strand
GCTACGCCATCCCCCGTCTTCACCGCGGGGTTTGTCTCGCCCTTCGCCAGTACCTGCGTCCGCTCTGCCGGAATGCCGCGCGCCACCAGTCCCTTTGCCACGGCAAACGCGCGCTGGTTCGACAACAGCAGGTTCGCCACCGGCTGACCCACCGAGTCCGAACCGCCGCTGACGATCATGATCACCGGGCGCGCCTCGCGATACAGCCGGGCCGCCTTGTCCAGCACCGCCTCGTTTTCCGCATCCAGGGACTTCTGACCCGTATGGAACAACAGTACCAGCTTGCCGTCAGGCGTGCCGCCCTCCTGCGAGCCGCCGGGCGCCGGCGAACTGACCGGTGCCGATGGCGCACCAACGGGTGCGGCAGGCTCCGCCGGCTGCGCCAGAGCGATACGGGAACCGCCAATCATACAAGCTGCTCCCAACACGATGCGAGAAACCAGACGCATGCACGCCTCCTAACCTAGGGGTATTATAGCTTTCGTAAAAGAACGCCGCCCTGGATGCGTTGGTTCAGACACGCACCGCAAACAGCCGCGTTACCCGGCCAGTCCAGCTTCCACGGCCCGCGAAGCTATCCCTCAACCACGCGCCGCAGCGCCCGGCCGCCAAACCAGCGCGCCGCCCCGATCACCGCCAGGATCGCCACCCCATGCACGGCCAGGTCATCCACCGTCGCGTCGAACGGATGGATGAGCGTGAGCAGACTTGCCGCCGCGCCGGCGCTGGCCAACCCGCCCAGCGCCGCCGTCAGACCAGGCCGCAACGGGTACGCCCGCATCAACTGCCAGGTCAGCAGAAGCGTCAGCGGCAAGGAAATCAGCACGATCACCTGCAGGCAGGCGAGCGGATGCATACGCGGCTCCGGCACGCTCGCCGCCACCGGCGCCAACCGCATGCACCCCTCCGTGCAAGCCGCCACCCACAAGGCAAGCGGCGGCAACGGTAGCAGAGCCCACCGCGCCGAGCGTCCAGGCACGGACATCTGCAGCGCCGCCATCCCCGCGCACAGCGCCGTCGCCACCGCGCCCAACTGACTGAGCCACATGTCGGGCGTTGCCATCAGCCGCACCCGCAAAGCGCCCCAGTCGGTGAAGAACGACAGCAGCGCCCCGATCCAGACCACGGCCGCCACCCACACCACCGCGCGCTGCCACGCCGGCGCCAGCCTGCGCACCGGCCGCAGCTCCGCGCTCAACTGCGCAATCAACACATCGGTCGCGCGCGTGTCAGGCATCGTCCAGCCGCTCCACCCGGCTACGCAGCGCCCGCAAGGCCCGATGCAAATTAACCTTCAACGCCCCCTTCGTCCGCCCCGTCTCGGCCGACGCCTCTTCCAGGGACCGCTCGGAAAAGCCCAGCAGCTCCACCGCCTGGCGCTGCAACGGCGGCAACGTCGCCACCGCCGCCCGCAACCGGGCCGCATCATCGCCCCGGCTGACAGCGGCCTCCGCATCCACGCCAGGCTCGGCATGCGCCATATACGCCACCTCGTCCTGCACCTCGCGCGCGCCGTGCCGCCCATGCAGCCGCAGCGAATCGATCGCCCGCCTCGTGGCGATCGCTCGCAGCCACGGCGCGAACGGCCTGTCCGGATCGTAGGTCGCCAGCGCCCGATGAACCGTCATCAAGGCGTCCTGCACCACGTCATCCGACCTGTCCGGCTTCACGCCGGCCCGCCTGGCCGCAGCCTCGATCAGCGGCACACAGGCCTTCAACACGCGGGCGTAGGCCTGCTGATCGCCCGTCTGGGCGGCGCGCATGAGGGCGGCCAGGTCGTCCATCGGCGGACGTTACGCGGAGACCAGGCAGGGAAGGAAGGCCTTCTTTTTTGAAAGAAAGAAGCAAAAACATTTGACTCAGCTGACGCGGACTTGCCCGGATCACGAACCGCTAAACCAGTTGTAGCCGAGATCTTCCCAGTAGCCGCCCGGGTTTTCGTTCGTCACGGTGATCGCCGAGATGTTCTTCGGGTTCTTGAACCCAAGCTTGGTCGGTATGCGCAGGCGCACCGGCGCACCCCATTCCGGCGTCAGCGGCGCGCCCTCGAAATCGAGCGCCAGTATGGTCTGCGGCTGCAGCGCGCTCGCCATGTCTATGCTCGACGAGTAATCGTCGAAACACTCGAAACCCACATACTTCGCCCGCAGATCCGCCCCCACATGCTGCAGGAACACCCGCAGCGGCACCCCGGACCACTGCCCGATCTGGCTCCACCCCTCCACGCAGATGTGCCTGGTGATCTGGCCCTCCTGCGGCAGCGTCCGCAGCCGGTCCAGCTTCCAGGACGATTTGTCCTGCACCAGCCCGCTCACCTCCATCGCCCAGTCCGAATCGGGCTTACGCACCTGGCTAATCGGGTAATACGCGTTGAACTTAAACGGCTTGGTGATCTGGTCCGGCCGGAAGGTGGCAGCCAGCTTGTTCGGATCGAACAGCAGCTCCTGCATCCGGTCGTTGAATTTCAGCATCGCCCACAGCATCCGGTCGAACACCCCGTCCTTGGTGGATAGGTCCCCGCACCCGGTCAGCAGGCTCACCGCCCCTACAGACAGCGCTCCGCGCAGCAGATGCCGCCGCTCCAGCCGCCGAAGCTGCACCAGGTGGTCCGCTCGCCGTATCACTGTCCCGCCTCCTCAAGCACCGGATCGCGCGCCACACGCCCGCCAGTCACCATGCTGACCAGCGTGGACGGCACCAGCGCCACCAGCGTCACGTGCACCACCGTAAACGCCACAATGGAGCTCATCAGCGCGAAATGGATGCGCCGCGCGAGGTCGTAGCCGCCAAAAACCCAGGTCAGCCATCCAAGCTGCACCGGTTTCCAGATGGAAAGCCCCGTCAGCACCGCCAACACCGCCGCCACCGTCACCAGCACATACAGTAGCCGCTGCACGGCATTATACGTGCCCAGTCTATGTCGCAGCCGGAAGCGCAGCGCCGCCCCCAGATCGCGCAGCACCGCACGCGGCTGCAATGGCAGGAAATCCCGCCGGAAATGCCCGCTCGCCAGCCCCCAAACCAGGTACACCGCTCCGTCGGCCATCAGCACCCACATCGCAGAGATGTGCCACGCGATGCCCGCCCCAAGCCAGCCGCCCAGTGTCCAGGCCGGCGGTATGACGAACGGCAAAATGGGCGACGCATTGTAGATGGCCCACCCGCTCAGGATCATCACGATCATCGCCGCCGCACCCACCCAGTGGGTGACGCGTACGATCACGGGGTGCGCGCGTGCGTGGGTGGCCAAAACGATCTCCCTCTGGTTACTTACATTCGCCGGCAATGGGCGGCGCGTTACACGCGGAAACAAGAAAACAGTTCATTTTCAAACAAAAGATCCAAAAAGCTTTTGCTCCTGCCGGCACGACTACCGCGGGAGCCCTGCCTTGATGCATCTCTGCTGAACATCAGCAAAATCAACCATCAAGAACACGAAGAGAGCCGACCTGATCCGGACTGCTCACCAGACAGACGGCAATCTGCCCGTTGGAACAAAGCTACGGGTGCTCCTGGTGGACAATCTGTTTTCTTTGCTTCCCATCTTCGAGCCATCAAAAATGCACCGCAAACCATCCCAAGGTAACCAACGCACACCATCTACCGAACAACCAATCACACCTGGGAACCTCCACTCATGACACGCAGGAACCTTCTCCTGACCGGCACAGCAACCCTCGGCGCCCTCGCCTGGATGGCCGTCACGCGCACCACGCCCGCCCGCGCCGCCCAACAGCAATTCGCCGTCACCCACACGGAAGCCGAGTGGCGCAAGCTTCTCTCCCCGGCCGCCTTCTACGTCCTGCGCGAACAAGGCACCGAAGCCCCCGAATCCAGCGCGCTGGACCACGAATACAGCGCCGGCCGCTACGACTGCGCCGGCTGCGCCCTGCCCCTCTTCGCCTCGGCCACCAAGTTCGATAGCGGCACCGGCTGGCCCAGCTTCTACCAGCCGCTGTCGGCCGCCATCTCCACTGAATCCGACAGCAGCCTGCTTATGGAGCGCACCGAAGTGCATTGCGCCCGCTGCGGCGGCCATCTCGGCCACGTCTTCAATGACGGCCCGAAGCCTACCGGCCTGCGCTACTGCATGAACGGCGTCGCCCTCACTTTCCAGAAAGGAGCCACCGCATGAACCGCCTGGCAAAACTCGGCCTGGGCCTGACCGCCGCCACCCTCCTCGCCACCACCGCCCTGCTCGCCCCCGCCGCACGCGCCGAAGGCGAGCACGTGGTCCCCGCGCCCGCCACGGACCTTCCCGCGGCCACCACGCCGCAGACCGCCGTGCTCTCCGGCGGTTGCTTCTGGGGCGTCCAGGGCGTCTTCGAACACGTACGTGGCGTCCAGCGCGTGCTGGCCGGCTACAGCGGCGGCAAGGCGGACACCGCCAATTACGACACCGTCAGCACCGGCGACACCGGCCACGCCGAATCCGTCCAGATCACCTACGACCCCAAGCAGATCAGCTACGGAAAGATCCTGCAGATCTTCTTCAGCGTAGCCTTGGACCCCACGATGCATGATGCCCAGGGCCCCGACAGCGGCTCGCAATACCGCTCGGAAGTCTTTGCCGCCACGCCAGACCAGGCGCGTATCGCAAAGGCCTACATCGCCCAGCTCGACGCCGCCCACGCCTACCCCGCGCCGATCGCCACCCGCGTCGATCCCCTCTCTGGCTTCTACCCGGCCGAGGCCTATCACCAGGACTTTCTGGAGCATAACCCCGACTACCCTTACATCGCCATCAACGACATGCCGAAAGTCCACGCACTGCAGACGCTGTTCCCGTCGGATTACGTGGCCACGGCCAAGATGAGCGGCTTCAAGTC
>CAXTVW010000066.1:0-13486 GCA_964247675.1 uncultured Acetobacteraceae bacterium | reverse complement strand
AGACGCTGTTCCCGTCGGATTACGTGGCCACGGCCAAGATGAGCGGCTTCAAGTCGTAAACAACGAAAACCCTCGGTCCCTGTCGGCAAACGTGTCAGCACCCGCCGACAGGGAGTAAGAGAACTGCATTCTTCCTTGCATAAAGTCACCCCGATGACTCCCCCAACAATACTCGTCGTAGGAGCATCCCGAGGCCTAGGCCACGCAATGGCCGCCGAGTTCCTCAAACGCGGCTGGCATATCGTGGGCACCGTCCGCGGCAGCGCGAAAACGAAACTCCACGATCTGGCCGAAGAACACGAGGGCCGTGTCGAGATCGTCTCTCTCGACATCACGGCGCCCGATCAGATTGCCGCCTTGCGCAGCCGGCTGTCCGGCCGCAGCCTCGACATCCTGTTCGTCAACGCCGGCATCGCCAACAGCAACCAGGACGAGACGATCGCGGACGTCTCGACCGAAGAATTTGCCCGCGTCATGATCACGAACGCGCTTGCGCCCATGCGCGTCGTGGAAAGCCTGCAGGACCTTGTTCCCGCAACAGGCCTGATCGGCATCATGTCATCCGGCCAAGGCAGCATCGGCAACAACCAGAAGGGCGGGCACGAGGTCTACCGCGGCAGCAAGGCCGCGCTGAACATGTACATGCGAAGCTTCGCCGCCCGCCATGCGGCGGGGTCGCGCGCGCTGCTGCTCCTGGCGCCCGGCTGGATACGCACGGATCTTGGCGGCCCGAACGCATCATTCAGCCTCGAGGAAAGCGCTCCAAAAATCGTCGACGTGGTGCTTTCGCAGCAAAGCAAGCCCGGCTTGCGGTACCTAGATCGCGAGGGACAAACCGTCCCCTGGTAGATGCCCCGCATTCAAATCAGTCGGCTGTCTCAAAAACCCCAATGCGCTGCAGCGTCGAGAAAGCAAAAGTTTTTTGCTTCTTTTTTTCAAAAAAGAAGGCCTTACGTGCCTTGCCTCCGAACAATCACCGCAAATGACCGTCCTGGTCGAAAGACCGCGCAGAACCAGCCCTCCCACGCCAGCCCAACAACCGCAGAAAAAGCCGATACCGGTTTAGCGGCGCCATCCAGCCCGGCATGATGTATCCGGGCAAGGCGTCATCGGCGATAATCATGTCCTCGCCATTTGCAGACAGGACGGCCCTCAAATTCGTGACGAAAGCCGCCGGCCGCTCCGGTCCCGCGTACCACAGATGCGGCACAGCCGCACCGGCCGCGAGCATATGCATCGAGCCAAAAGCGGTGGCTGCCACAACAACCAGGCTTTGCCAGTGAGAAACCCTGAGATTGCCGGCCGAACGGCCAAGCGCAATCAACACGAAGGCCAGAAACAGGCACAGGATATCGGCGTAATACCGGCCGGCCTCCGCTGCTTCGATGCCGAATGGCACGGCGCGATTCCAACCGATCACGCCGATGCTCGCAACGAAATACAGCACGAACCCGCCCCAAAGGATCAGGCTGACCGGGTTCCGGCTGGCCGACCAGAGCACCAGAGCAAGCACCAGCAGGTTCGCCGCCGCTAATCCGCCGGTCCCGTGCTGCAGCCCGAGGGTTGCCGTCAAAAAGCCGCCGTTCCAACCAACCCAGACGAAGCGCGCAAGCGTCGCGGGATCAGGACGCACGACGTTGCTGCTGTAATGCCCAAGATGAACGATGCCGAGATAGACCGGCACCAGAACCAGCGTCGGCCACACGTCACGCATGCTTCCCAGCAACACCGGCCATAGTTTCGTCTGTCCGTTCGACACGCGACAGAACAGCCGCACCGTCAGCAGCAGAACGACCGTGAACAGGCCTTTCGGGTAACACAGCAGGCCGGCCAGGAAGCACGCCGCAACGGTCAGCTTCCTCGGCAAACCTGGCACTTCCTCCTGCGCCACCAGGGTAATGCACGCCAGCGAAGCGGAAGCGGAGCTGAGCACGCTGAGCGCGGCGCTCCACCATTGATAGGTCGTCACGAACACCGGCGAGCAGATCAGCAGAGCAAGGATCGGCAGCGTCTGAATCATGCCCACGCCGCGCCGCCAGGCCAGCCGCGCCAGCAGCCATATCGCCAACCAGCCGAACATGATGAGCAACGCCCGGAACGGCCAGAACCGCAGCCCGAACAGATGCCAATACAGCGTGTCGGCCAGCCGGTACAAGGGCACGAACTGCCCGAACACATCCCTGAACAGATACTTCCAGGACAGGCCCATGTCCTCGGCGATGATGAAGTTCAGAAAGTCGTCCGAAAAGAAGTAGAACGTCCTGGTCCTGACGATCACCGCGATCGCGCTGGCGGTCATTGCCACGGCAACCATCAGGACCAGCCCGCCACGGCCGGGATCCTGCCGAGCCGGCGCAGGCGGTATCATACGCTCGCCCACAACACGGCCTCACTGCGGCCCATCCGCACCCCCAAGTCCGCTCGACAACAGGATGCTCGTCTCTGAATTCGCCACGCCCTCGATCTGCCGTATCCGCCGCAACACCGCGTCGAACCGTTCCAGGCTATCGGCACCCAGCTCCACCACCACGTCCCAGCGCCCGTTCGTGGTGTGCACGCAGCTCACCTCCACCAGTGCCCGCAGTGCGCGCAGCACGGCGGCTGACCGGTCCCCGCGCACCTCGATCATCATGATCGCCCGCACGCCCTGCCCCGCCACGTCCGGCCGCAACCGCACCGTAAAACCCTGTATCGTCCCACGCTCCACCAGCCGCTCGATCCGGTTCTGCACCGTCCCGCGCGAGACACCCAGGCTGGCCGCCAGCGCCGACACCGATGCGCGCCCGTCCTGCCGCAAAAGTGCCACCAAAGCCTGATCCGTCGTGTCCATCTGCCAAGACACCTGCCATTTTGCCAACCCAAGCTGACAATACGCCAAAGCGCAGCCCGAAACGAAGCAGTTTTCCCGCTTCCGCCTGAACGTGCTCGCGCGCATCCTGTGCCCCTAGCGACAGGACACGCCGCAAATGGACCAGACCACCGCCCGCCCGTTGCAAGACCGCCCGCGCAGCACGCAGGACTATCTGGCACTCGAAGCCCGCTACGGCGCCGACAACTACAAGCCGATGGACGTGGTCCTGACCCGCGGCCAGGGCGTCTGGGTCTGGGACGTGGACGGCAACCGCTATTTGGACGCGCTGTCCGCCTACTCCGCCGTGAACCAGGGCCACTGCCATCCCCGCATCCTCGCCGCGATGATAGAACAGGCATCCCGCCTGACGCTCACCTCGCGCGCCTTCCGCAACGACCAGCTCGGCCTGTTCTACGAGGAGATCTGCGCGCTGACCCACACCAGCGCCGTCCTGCCGATGAACTCCGGCGCCGAAGCCGTGGAATCAGCCCTCAAGGTCGCCCGCAAATGGGGCTACCAGATCAAGGGCGTGCCGGAAAACCAAGCCGAGATCATCGTCTGTGGCGACAACTTCCACGGCCGCACCCTGGCCATCGTCGGCTTCTCGACAGACCCCGTAAGCCGCGCCGATTTCGGCCCCTTCACCCCCGGCTTCATCGTCGTCCCCTACGGTGACGCCGCCGCCCTGCAAGCCGCAATCACCCCCAACACCGTCGCCGTGCTCCTCGAACCCATCCAGGGCGAAGCCGGCGTCATCATCCCGCCGGACGGCTACCTGCGCGCAGTCCGCCGCCTGGCCACCGAAAACCGCGTCATAATGGTGCTTGACGAAATCCAGACCGGCCTAGGCCGCACCGGCCGCCTCCTCGCCGAAGAACACGAAGACGTGGAAGCCGACCTTACCCTGGTCGGCAAAGCCCTCTCCGGCGGCTTCTACCCGATCAGCGCCGTGCTCTCGAACGCCGAAGTCATGGGCGTGCTGAAACCCGGTGAGCACGGCAGCACCTTCGGCGGCAACCCGCTCGCCTGCGCCATCGCGCGCATGGCCCTGCGCGTGCTCACCGAAGAAGGCATGATCGAAAACGCCGCAACCCAAGGTGCCCGCCTCCTCGCCGGCCTGCGCGCCATCGCCTCGCCACGCGTGCGCGAGATCCGCGGCCGCGGCCTGATGCTCGCCGTGGAATTGCACGAGCACGCAGCGCCCGTGTGCAAGGCGCTGCAAAAATCCGGTGTGCTGTGCAAGGAAACCCACGAAAACACCATACGCATCGCACCGCCTCTGGTGATTACGGGCGAGCAGGTCGATTGGGCACTGGAGCGGTTTGCCGCGGCGTTAAGATAAGTAAGCAAGCAGTTCTGTTTTAAAAAAAGGACCTAAAACTTTCACTCCTCCGCATCTTCGTCAGTCGTGCATCTCGGAAACCATGCATACCCATGCATTCTGTTCAGGCCGGACCAGCAAACCGCCTCTGTAGCAGCTACAATTTGTTGCACTATACTGTAACCTCGGTTAATACGACCGCTGGATGCCGATTCCATACAGGATGTCCAAGAAGAACGAAGATCCCGGAGCGATGGAAAGTCTGGCCGGGCTCGCAGGCCAAAGGTGGAAACCTTACATTCAGCATCCGGGAAGCACACAGGCCTATGTCATTGCTGCCGCCGCGATACTGGCCGTATCGGCGCTGAATGCGATGATCTGCGCCTTCGTCCCAACGCCGCCTTTCGTACTGCTTCTGCCGGTCCTCCTCCTGACCGGGTTGTTCTGCGGCCCAGGCCCCACGCTCGCCGCCGCCCTGCTGGGGCTTCTGGTCACCGGCCTGTCCCCCGCGCCGATCGGCTTTCCGACGATAATGCCCGAGGGGCAGCTTCTCGTCCGGGCCGTGCTCTTCGCTTCCATCGCGGGCCTGGTCGTCTGGATCACCGCAACCCTGCGCCGCGCCTTGATGGAAGCCGAGAGCGGGCGCCTGAAGATCGATGCGGCGCTCGGCCGCGGCTGCGTCGGCGCCTGGGAGCTGGACCTGGCCACCTGCAGTGTGCGGGCGTCGGCGAGCGCGCACCAGCTGTTCGGCCTGCGATACACCGGGCAGGCGATGCACATCGACAAATGGCTGTCGCAGATCACCCCGGAGGCCGCGGCCGAAATCCGCAAAACGTTTCACGCGTCCTCGCCTGATCAGACGAACTACTTCGCCGAGTACCGGCTTCCGCAGCCGGACGGGCCCGACAGGTGGATCATGTCGCGGGCAGGCATGCTCGTCTCGGAAGGCAGGTCCCGCCTCGTCGGTGCGCTCATAGACGTCACCGACCGCCATGTTGCCGAAGAGCGGTGCCGGGACGCCAACGCCCTGCTGACCACGATCGTGGAGACCGCGCCCGCCCTGATCTACGCCAAGGACCTGAAAGGACGGATGCTGCTCGCCAACCTGCCCGTCCTCAAACTGATCGGCCGGTCATGGCAGGACGTCGAGGGCCGTACCGACCTGGATATCCTCCCCGACCCCGCGCAGGCCGCGATCGTGGTCGCCAACGACCGGCGCCTGATGCAGGCAGGCGAGGCGGAGCAGTTCGAAGAGCGGGTCGGCAAGGACGACGGCTCGGCACGTGTCTGGTCATCGGCAAAGGCGCCGATACGTGACGCCGACGGCGCCGTGGCGGGCTTGGTCGGCGTGTCGATCGAGATCACCGAACAGAAGCGCGTCGAAGCCCGCCTCCGCCTGATGGTCGATGAGCTGAACCACCGGGTGAAGAACACCCTCGGCATCGTCCAGGCTATCGTCGTCAAGACCCTGGACGGCAGCGACCCGGCGACGCGCCAGGTCCTGGTGAGCCGGCTGGTGGGACTGGCCGCCGTGCATGACCTTCTGACCCGCGAGAAATGGGAGGGTGTCCACCTGGATGACCTCGTAGCCGTGGTACTCGCGCCTTATGGCGGCGTGACCGACCCTCGCTTCCACATCCACGGACCCGAGCTCCGGCTGAGCCCGAAAGCCGCGCAGACCATGTCCATGGGCCTGCATGAACTGGCAACCAACGCGCTCAAGCACGGCGCGATGTCGAAAGCCGAAGGCTCGATCACGATAGACTGGCTGATAACCGGGGAGGACGCCCCCAGGCTGCGCCTGACCTGGGCGGAGCAGGGCGGCCCGGCTGTCAAGCCGCCGTCGCGTCAAGGCTTCGGTTCGTGGCTCATGCAACGCGGACTGCCCAATGACCTGGCCGGCACCGTCCAGCTCAACTTCGAGAACCCGGCCGGCCTCGTCTGCGTCATCGAGGCGCCCCTGAGCGAAGTTGCCGCCTCCAGGATCGCACTGCTCCCCAACATCGCAAAGCAGGCCAGACGGTCATGAACACCCAACGCGTAAGGGTCCTGCTCGTCGAGGACGAAGCCTTCATCGCCATGGTTGTGGAATCCTACCTCGAGGAACTGGGCTGCGATGTCGTGGCAACCGCATCCCGATTGGAGGATGGCATCCGAAAAGCGACCGACCTGCAGATCGACGTGGCACTTCTGGACGTCAACCTCGCCGGAAAATTAAGCTACCCGATTGCCGAAGTGCTCAACTCCCGGAACATTCCCTTCATCTTCGCAACCGGCTACGGCCTGTCTGCCTTGCCGGACACCTTCACCGGAACGCCCGTATTGCCGAAGCCGTTTGAACAGATAAAGCTTGCGCAGGCTTTGACCGGCTTGCTTGGGACTCACATCCAGTAATTCGCTTCGCGCAAACCGTAGGAAGGAAGCAAGGCCATCTTTTTTGAAAAAAAGAAGCAAAAAACTTTTGTTCCCCCCGCATTTGTGGCTTCCGTGCACGTCCGGATAAACACGCCTGATTCAAATGCGGGGTAGTAAAAGTTTTTTGCTTCTTTTTCTCAAAAAAGAAGGCCTTGCTCGCTTTTCCCCTCAGATCTCCCGCGTAAAAAACAGGCTGTTCAAGTCCGGGTCATACTCCCCAAACGCCGCACACGGCCGAAATCCATTCCGCACATACAACGCATGCGCCGGCGCGAAGAAAGCCCAGGAACCGGTCTCCAGACTGAGCCGCCGCAGCCCCGCCAGACGCGCTTCCGCGATCACGTGACGCAACAACGCCGAGCCTACACCCTGCCGCCGCATCGCCTCGGCCACGTGCATGGACTTCACCTCGCCATGCTCCGCCGAAAGCCGCTTCAACGCCGCGCATCCGGCCAGCATGCCACCCAGCCACCCTGTCCAGAACGCGATGTCCGGGGCCCGCAAGCCGCTTACATCCAGCGCATGCGCGCTGCCCGGTGCCGTGGAGGCTCGCGCGCTGCTCACATGCACCCCCAGCAGCGCCACCACGCGCGCATCGTCCAGCCCGCCCGCGACAACCGCCAGGCTCACGGCTGAACCACCACCGGCGACACCCCGCCCATCCAATACGCCAGCTCGCGCGGATGCCCGATCCGCCATACCGCCAGTTCCGCCACCCTGCCCGCCGCCAGCGTCCCTACCTCGCCCGCCAGCCCCAGCGCGTGCGCCGCCTCCCGCGTCACCCCCGCCAGCGCCTCCTCCGGCGTCAGCCTGAACAGCGCGCATGCCAAGTTCATCGCCATCAACAACGAACACAGCGGCGAAGATCCAGGATTGCAGTCCGTCGCCACCGCCATCCGCACCCCCTGGGCCCGGAACGCCGCCACCGGCGGCGGCTGCCGCGCCCCCACCGTCGCGTAAGCACCAGGCAACAGCACCGCCACCGTCCCCGCTTCCGCCATCGCCCGCACGCTTGCCTCGGACGCATACTCCAGGTGGTCCGCCGACAGCGCCCCGAACTCCGCCGCCAGCGCCGCCCCGCCACCATCGCTCAACTGGTCCGCATGCAGCTTCACCGGCAACCCAAGCCCGCGCGCCGCCACGAACAACCGCCTCACCTGCGCCACGCTGAACGCGATCGGCTCGGCAAAAGCATCGATCGCATCAACCAACTTAGCCGCCACCGCCGCCGGCAACACCTCATCGATCACGAACGACACATAATCATCCGCCCGTCCGGCAAACTCCGGCGGCACGGCATGCAGCGCCAGCAAACTGGTCACCACACGCACGCCATGCCGCGCCCCCAGCCGCCGCGCCACACGCAACATCTTCAGCTCGCTCTCCAGCGAAAGCCCGTACCCCGACTTGATCTCGATCGTGCGCACGCCGTCCGCGACAAGGCGCGCCAGCCGCCCGCCAGCCGTCTCCATCAGCGCCGCCTCGCTCGCCTCCCGCGTGGCCCGCACGGTGGCAAGTATCCCGCCACCCCGCCGTGCCGCTGCCTCGTAACTGTCCCCGCACAGCCGCGCTTCGAACTCCGCAGCACGCTCCCCGCCAAACACCAGATGCGTGTGGCAGTCGATCAGTGCCGGCGTGATCCATCCGCCGTTCGCGTCATGCTGCATCGTCCCCGGACCGGACAGCTCCACTGGCATCGCCGCCCTTGGCCCCGCATACCGGATACGCCCGCTGCCGATCGCCAGCGCGCCGTCCTCTATCGCGCCGTAGGGTGCGCCGCCCGGCACCATCGTCGCCAGGTTGGCGTGCCAGATCGCGTCGGCTGGTTGGGTCATTTGTCTTACCTTTTAGGAAGCAAGCAGTCCCTTTTTGAAAAAAGGACCAAAAAACTTTTGTCTCCCCGCATTTGCACCAGCCGCGTTCCACCTGAAATGCCGCTGCGCCGAACCGGAACCCAGGGCACCTCCGGTTTCAACCAACCCAGGGCGGAGTTTTCCGCGGCGGGTACGGTCAGGGTCCGGCGCCCGTTACGGCAAGCGCAGCATGCTCGCGCTTCACGTCTTCGGCTTTGCGATCTCGTCCAAACGCGCCGTCGTGCCGGCTTGCCGCACAAGATGCGGGTAGCGAAGCCCACCATGATAACCGATCTCGACCGTGCGATAACGCTGACCGTCCTTGATCGATAGTGCGATCGGCTCGGAGCCGGTCTTCGCGTCGGCCACGGCATCTTTCAGGACGTCAGGGTCGAAGGCCAGCCCATTGACGGCAAGTATCTTGATCCCCGCCGAAAGTCCCGCGGCAAAAGCGGGGCCTCCCCATACCACATTGGAAAGCTCGCCCTCGTTGCCGACTTCCAGACCCAGGGAATATTCGAGGTTTGTCGATTTCGAAAGCGCTTCCGCGGACTTGAACACATCGCTCGGCGTGTCGCTGAACACGAGCCGGTAACCGCCGCGGCCGATTCCGTCCAGCGGCGCCGCACGTCCCTTCGAATCCAGCCGTTCGCGCAGGAAATGCGCCCAGTCGTAAGCCTGCACGGCGTTCAGCGCCTTGACGATATCCTCGAACGTGTAGGTAACCGGCGTGAGCCGGCCGTCGTCGATTCCAAAGAAGGATTTGGCGAAGTCCTCCAAGGATCGCTTGCCGCCGGACAGTTCGCGTATCAGCGTGTCTGCATCCAGCCAGATCAGTGCACCCTCGTCGTAGTAGTCAGAGCGCCGTTGCCAGCTCTGCCAGGGCTGCGATTTGTCGAAGTAGAGGATCTCGTCGTTGGTCGTGTCCTGCAGGGGGCGCCACGCCCGGCCAGGAAGCGCCTGATCATGCGCGGCCATCTGGGCCAGGTCGTCGAGGAACTGCGCCTTCGTGCGAAGGCCGGAGCGCGCGGCCAGGACCTTTCCCCAATACTGGGTCTGGCCCTCATACACCCAGAGCAGGCTGTCCTGCATGGGCGTGTTGTAGGTCGGCGTCCACAGGTCCGCCGGGCGGCGAAACTTGCCGTTCCAGGAATGGACGTATTCGTGGGCCAGCAGGTCCCTCAGAAACGACGCGTTGTCCCAATTGGCGAAATAGTCGGCGCGAATGCTGTCCTCGCTGGATTGATGGTGCTCCAGGCCGTTATCCGAGAAATGCTCGCTGGCCACCACCAGGAAATCGTAATGATCGTAATGATGCGAGCCGAACAGACGCGCCGCCTGCGTCACCAGCGCCCGATGAAGTTCGATCTGCTCCGGCTTGATCGGCAGATCCCGCGCGCGATCTGCAAACACATTCATCCTTACCGGCGCGGCGTCGGGGCCCGAAAGGTCGAAACTCTTGCTGTAGCGTCCGGTGTAGACAGGGCTGTCCGCCAATGTCTCGAATGTGGTGCGCTTGAACACCGCGCTGTCGCCGCTGCCGCTGGCGCGCTCCAGCGCCGTGGCCAGGGTCCATCCTTTGGGCGTAGTCATCGACGCGTCGATGGATATATCGCGGGTGAAATAGCCTGCGGGATAGAACGCGAGGTTGATCCACTCGAGGACTCCCACGCTGCTGCTGAAATCCGTGCCGCCGAACGCAGCCGGTCCTCCGGCCAAAAACGCGAAATCCACATCCAGCGTCCTGGCCCCGGCCGGAAGCTGCAGGTGAAAACTCCACATGTCGAGCGTGTCCCGCGTCCAGGCAACATCCTTGTCCGCCACGGTGAAAGCGAGCCCGGAGACCCGATCGACCGGCCCATCCGACGTATGATCGCCAGGCTGCCATTTCGGGTAGAACAGGACGATGTCCTTGCCGCCGGATACCGGGATGGTCTCGTGTACGCGGATGATCCGCCGCACGGCGTCGGTCGCGTCCACCTTCAGCGTGATCACGCCCGGATACGGCTTGTCTTCGGCAACAGGAAGTGCCGCGGGCAGCGGCGCAGGTTGCGGCCCATCGCTCGCGCTGGCTGGGACTGCCGCCGATATCGCCCCGAAAACCAGAGCTGCGGGAAGATAGTTTTTCAACACCGGCTTCATCGCAACGTCACCTGCAGCCCTGTCATGTCCGATAGAGCGGCGTTCATAACCAGCATGACGGCACCAAGCAAACCGCCCGCTACCATTTAGTCAACCGTCTAAACAGCCGCCGCCCAACTGCGACCCTCTGCACAGCAACACGCGCATCGAACACCCCACGATTGGCTCAGAAACCGTCAGCCATCTTGGTGCGCTTGGTGCTCAATCCCCTCCACCCCTGCACGCAACGAGTTCCAGACACCCCTGAAACAAGCCCCTGAGCAGCCAACGAAACAACCTCTTGCGTCCCCCCTCGCCCCAGCTAAACCACCACCCCATGCCAACATTCTCCGCCGACTGGGCCCTGCTGGACTCCGGCTTTCAACCAGACATCCAGATCGAGCACGAACACGGCGCAATCACCCGCATAACCACAGGCCGCGCCCCCCACCATATCGCCGGCGCAATCCTCCCCGGCATGATCAACCTGCACAGCCACGCCTTCCAGCGCAGCTTCGCCGGCCTCACCGAATACGCCGGCGGCGGGGGCGATTTCTGGTCCTGGCGCGAAGCCATGTACCGCGCCGCCAACACCATAGAACCCGACACTATGGCCCCGATCGCCGCCTACCTCGCCATGCTCTGCCTCCAGGGCGGCTTCACCTCCCTCGTCGAGTTCCACTACCTCCAGAACGCCCCAGGCGGCACGCCCTACGCAAACCGCGCCGCCATGGCCGACGCCATACGGCAAGGCGCCACCCAGGCCGGCATAGGCCTCACCCTCCTCTTCGGCATCTACGAAACCGGCGGCTTCGACGGCGAACCCCTGCACGGCGGCCAACAACGCTTCCGCACCACCCCGGACGACGCCCTGCGCCTGTTCGCCGACGCCCACCCAAGCCAAACCCCCACTTTGCGCTTCGGCCTGGCCCCCCACAGCCTGCGCGCCGTCCCCCCCGCCGCCCTCGCCCACCTGGTCCGAGACGCCACCACGATCGAATTCGACGCCCCGACCCACATCCACATCGCCGAACAGCGCGCCGAGGTCGAAGCCTGCATCGCCATCCTCGGCGCCGCCCCGGCCGAATGGCTGCTCGCCAACGCCCCCGTGGGCCCGAACTGGTGCCTCATCCACAGCACCCACACCACCCAGGACGAGCGCCAGGCCATCGCCGCCTCAGGCGCCGTCGCCGGCCTCTGCCCCAGCACCGAAGGCAACCTCGGCGACGGCCTCTTCACCCTCCCCGACTACACCGAAGCCGGCGGCCGTTTCGGCATCGGCACCGACAGCCACGTAAGCCTCAACGCCTTTACCGAACTCCGCCTCCTCGAATACACCCAGCGCCTGCGCGCCGAGCGCCGCAACGTGCTGGCTGGCACCGCCGGCCACACCGCCCGCATCCTCTGGCAAGCCGCCTGCGCCGGCGGCGCCCAAGCCGCCGCCCGCCCCGTCGGCACCCTGCAACCAGGCGCCCGCGCCGACGCCTGCGTCATCGTCCCCACTCCCGAATCCGAACACCTCCCGCCCGATTTCTGGCTAGCCGCGGCCATCTTTGCCAGCGACGCACCTGCCGCGCGTCACGTGCTGTGCAACGGCGAATGGGTCGTCCAGGACGGCGCGCACATACGCGCGGCGGAGATCACACAGGCTTACCGGCAGGCGCTGGGCAAACTGGCTGGATAAGGAAGCAAGCAGTTCTTTTTTGAAAAAAAGAACCAAAAAACTTTTATCTTCCCGCCTGCATCGCTGCTTCGTCCAACACTGCAGGTGCGCGTGCTTGCAGGACCGCACCCGGTGCTGATGCAGGCGCCGGGAGCAAAAGTTTTTTGCTTCTTTTTTGCAAAAAAGAAGGCCTTCCTTCCTTGCTCGCCCTACATGCCGGCCACGCCATCCGAGAGGAGCCCGACATGAACGACGCCCCCACCACCTACACCCCGCCGAAAATCTGGACCTGGAACAAGGACAACGGCGGCCAGTTCGCCAACATCAACCGCCCCACCTCAGGCCCCACCCACGAACAAGCCCTCCCGGTCGGAAAACACCCCTTCCAGCTCTACTCCCTCGCCACGCCCAACGGCGTGAAGGTCACCATCCTGCTGGAGGAACTGCTCGCCGCCGGACACACCGGCGCCGAATACGACGCCTGGCTCATACGCATCAACGAAGGCGCCCAATTCTCCAGCGGCTTCGTCGCCGTGAACCCCAACTCGAAGATCCCCGCCCTCGTGGACAGGAGCGGCCCCGAGCCGCTGCACGTGTTCGAATCCGGCGCCATCCTCCTCCATCTCGCGGAAAAGTTCGGCGCCTTCCTGCCCGCCAGCGGCCCCGCGCGCACCGCCTGCCTGTGCTGGCTGTTCTGGCAGATGGGCGCCGCCCCCCTGCTCGGCGGCGGCTTCGGCCATTTCTACGCCTACGCGCCGCACAAGATGCAATACCCGATCGACCGCTACGCCATGGAAGTGAAACGCCAGCTGGACGTCCTGGACAAGCGCCTCGCCGAAAGCCCCTATCTCGGCGGCGACGAATACACCATCGCCGACATCGCCGCATTCCCCTGGTATGGCGGCATGGTCAAAGGCCTGCTCTACAACGCCGCGGAATTCCTCCAGGTGCAGGAATACACCAACGTCATCCGCTGGGCCGACACGATCGGCGCGCGCCCCGCCGTGCAGCGTGGCCGCATGGTAAACCGCGTGATGGGAGAACCTTCCTCGCAACTCCACGAGCGTCACGACGCGGCGGATTTCGAGACGCGCACGCAGGACAAGGTAGCCAAGTAAGCAAGCAGTCCTTTTTTGAAAAAAAGGACCAAAAAACTTTTATCTCCCCGCCTGCATCAGTGCCCGGCCTGGTCCTGCAAATGCAACGATTGCAGAACCAGACCGCGCGACGATGCAGGCGCAGCGGCGCATCTCCGAAAAATC
>CAXTVW010000065.1:0-18531 GCA_964247675.1 uncultured Acetobacteraceae bacterium | reverse complement strand
CCATCAGGCCTTCATCGCACTGACCGCCACGCCGTCCAGCGAAGGCTGAAACAGGGGCGCCCTGCCTCGCGGTTCCGGCAGGGACCGCGGGGCGGGGCAAGCTGGCCGACAGGGGTGTACGAAGGCAAGCAAGGCCTTCTTTTTTGAAAAAAAGAAGCAAAAAACTTTTACTTCCTCGCATTTGCAGCGTGCGTCCCTGTCCGGACATGCCCGGTTGCTGCAAATGCGGGGGAGCAATAGTTTTTTGCTTCTTTTTTTCAAAAAAGAAGGCCTTGCTTCCTATCAAAGCATAGGCATGCCACCAGTAACCGGCACCAGCGCGCCGGATATGTAGCTGCCCTCCCGCGCCGCGAGCAGCACAAAGGCGCCCGCCATCTCCCCCGGTTGTCCGGCCCGGCCGAGCGGCGTCTTCCGGCCCAGCTCCTCCATCTCTTCCGAGGACTTCGCGATCGGCTGGATCGGCGTCCAGACCGGCCCGGGCGCCACGCAATTCACCCGGATGCCCTGCGGCGCGAGGAGGTTGGACAGCCCGATGGTGAGGCTCGCAACCGCGCCTTTGGTCGCCGCATAGACGATCATGCCCTTGCCCGCGACCTTCGCCTGCACGCTCGTCGTGTTGATGATGGACGCACCGGGTTTCATGTGCCTGGCGGCGGCCTGGGTCAGCCAGATGGGCGCGAACACATTGGCCCGGAACGCGCCCTCCACATCGGCCACGGCGATGTCGGCCAGGTCCTCGTTCGTCGTCTGCGCCGCAGCGTTGTTGACCAGGACGTCCAGGCGGCCGAACGCCGCCACGGTCTTGTCGACCAGGGTCTGGCACCAGGCCGGATCCCGTATGTCGCCCGGCAGCAGCAGGCAGCGCCGTCCCGCCTTCTCCACCCAGCTCTGCGTCTCCTCCGCGTCCACCTGCTCGTCCGCCAGAAAGGAGATCGCGACGTCCGCGCCTTCGCGCGCATAGGCGATGGCGACGGCCCGGCCGATACCGCTGTCCCCGCCGGTGATCAGCGCCGCCAGGCCGGTCAGCAGCCCCTTGCCGACGTAACTCTCCTCGCCGTGATCCGGCTTGGTTCGCATGTCGGCTTCCAGGCCCGGCCGCTTCTGGTGCGGCTCGTCCGGAAAATGTGTGGGTGCGCTCGTCCTGGGATCTTCGGTCATGCTGTGCGGGACGCACGACCGCCACACGCGTTCCCCGCCGGCGACACGTAGAAAGCAAGCAGTCCTTTTCGAAAGAAGGACCAAAAAACTTTCAGTACCCCGCATCTGCAGCATCCGGGTGCCTGCCGACAAAACAGGGTGGCTGAACCGGCGCAGGTAGAAGAGGTTTTTTGCTTCTTTTTTTCAAAAAAGAAGGCCTCTTGCTTCCTGAAGAGCCGCCCTGCACCCCATTCTGCAAAAGGCATGGTGGCGCGGGCCAATAATGCCCATGTGCCCTTCAACTAAAGGAGGTTGAAAGATGGAAGACCGTGCTGTTCTGGCAGGTGGCTGCTTCTGGGGAATGCAGGACCTGATACGCAAGCTGCCGGGCGTAGTATCGACGCGCGTCGGCTATACCGGGGGCGAGGTGGCGAACGCCACCTACCGCAACCACGGCAACCACGCCGAAGCGATCGAGATCGTCTTCGATCCCGCCAAGATCGCCTATCGCGACCTGCTGGAATTCTTCTTCCAGATCCACGATCCCACCACGGCCAACCGGCAGGGCAATGACCGCGGCGCGTCCTACCGCTCGGCCATCTTCTACACCGACGAACGGCAGAAGGCCGTGATCATGGACACGATCGCCGATGTGGAGGCGTCCGGCCTCTGGCCGGGCAAGGTGGTGACGGAAGTGGCGCCGGCCGGGCCGTTCTGGGAGGCGGAACGCGAGCACCAGGACTACCTGGAGCGCATCCCGAACGGCTACACCTGCCATTTCATCCGGCCGAACTGGAAACTGCCCCGCCGCGCCGCCGCCTGATCAATCGACCCGCCGAGCAAAAAAGACTTTTTCTACCCGCACCAGCCGTGTGCCGTTCGCAAACGCAAGCATCACAGCGTCGGGTAGAAAAAGTTTTTGCTTCTTTTTCAAAAAAGAAGGCCTTTCTTACTTCTCCAAAACCCAGTCAAAACGCGAGTTCGTCTGGTGCGAGCAAAGCGCCACGGACAAGGATCGCAACCGTGCCCAAACCGATGGACCGGCCGGACGGCCGCGTAAGCCAGGTCGCCGATCTCGCGCGTGACGTGGCGCCCGACCTCGATGTCGTCCTCCTCACCCACTACCCGGACGTCGAGACGCTGGACACCTTCCACCCCGGCGAGACCGACCTCCAGACGATCCAGGCCATCACCCGCGCCAGTGCGGCCGAGCTGCTGCAGGCGGGCGTCGGGCTCCTGGTGCAGCGCGCCGACCGCGCCGCCTTCCGGCGCTGGATGTCCGGCCGCGCCGATACGCCAGAACACCGCGAGGCCTGGATAGACCGCGCCCGCCTGCTGCGCGGGCCGCCGGCGCTGGCGCTGCTGGGCCTCCCGGCGCAAGCCGAATTGCCGCGCGAGACTTTCGAAAAGGCCCCGGGCCCCGTCGCGGACCGCCTGCTGGCCGCGTTCGCCGACGAGGACAGCGACGCGTTCGACGCGACGGTGCAGGCGCTCATGACGGCGGGCCGAACCGAGATCCTGGACCTGGCCGTCCGCAAGCTGCGCGAGCATCAGGGCGACGAGGCCGCCGACGACCTCAACTGGGTGCTGCTGGTCGCCGCCGAGGGCGCGGCCACCGGACCATCCGGCTGGGCCGAGCTGGTCGCGCTACCCGTCGCCCTGCCCGCAGGGGAGGCGCCGGATGGGGAGGCGCTCGCCGCGGGATTGCTGGCGTGCGGCGCCGTGGCAGACAGCGAGGAGATCCGCCTCCTGCCAGGCTGGCGCTCACCCGATGCCCTGGCCGAGCTCTCCTTCGCCGCCGTCCGCCGCGTCCTGCTGGATCTGACCCAAGGCCGCGACCCACGCGACCTGCCGCCAGGCGACACGGACGACCTGGCCCGGCGCGGCTTCGGCGTGCTGCTCGGGCTGCGTATCGACTGGGCCATCCCCGTCTGGGAGGAGATACTGGCAGCCGGCGGCCTGCCGGAGCCGCTAGAGGACGACGCCGAACCCACGCCGGAGGAGGCCGCCCGCGCCGCCCGCTTTGACCGCTGGCGCGGCCAGGTCTTCCAGGAAAGCCAGGGCTGCGTGCCCTTGGCCGTCGTCGCGTTCTCCCAGGTAGCTAACGAAATCGCCGACTTCCTGGCCGACGCCGGCGCGCAGACGGGTGGCCTGGACGACATCAGGGCCTTCGTAACGGACGGGCGCCAGAAAGCCGGCAGCGACGAGATCATGTGCCGTCCCGAGATCGTCGGCGACGACCTCGAACTGGCGCTCTACACGGCGAGCGGCCAGTTCCTGGACCGCCTGTTGCTTCCGGCCAGCAGGCTTCCCGCCAGGGCCGAGCAGATGCCGCCGCTGCTCGCCGCCTTCGTGCGCGTGGTGCAGGACGTTCCCTGACTGCCTCACCGGTAGCCTGCCGCCTGCAGGGCGAACAATTCCGCATACCGCCCGCCTTGCGCCACCAGCTCCGCGTGCGTGCCACTCGCCTCCACCCGCCCGCCGGCCACCACCAGTATCTGGTCGGCCATACGAACGGAGGAGAAACGGTGGGAGATCAGCACCGCCGTGCGCCCTGCGCTCAGCGCCTTGAACCGCTCGAACACCTCGAACTCCGCGCGCGCATCCAGCGCCGCGGTCGGCTCGTCCAGGATCAGCACGGCCGCGTCGCGCATGTAGGCGCGCGCGAGGGCCACCTTCTGCCACTCGCCGCCCGACAGCTCCACGCCGCCGTAAAAGCGCCGTCCCACCATCTGGTCGTAACCGCCGGGCAGCCGGCCGATCACCTCGTCGGCGCGTCCGCGGGCCGCTGCCTGCTCGATCCGGCCCCGGTCGGTGCGCCGCGCGATCCGGCCCACGGCGATGTTGTCGGACGCGCTCAGGTCGTAGCGCACGAAATCCTGGAATATTACGCCGATGCCGGCGCGCAGGCTGTCCAGATCGTATTCGCGCAGGTCGTGGCCATCCACCAGGATGCGCCCCTCGTCCGGGTCGTATAGCCGGGTCAGCAGCTTCACCAGCGTGGTCTTGCCGGCGCCGTTCTCGCCCACCAGCGCCAGCACCCGCCCGGCCTCCAGGCGGAAGCTCAGATGCCGCATCGCCCAGGCCGCCGCGTCCGGGTAGCGGAAGCCCACGTCCTGAAACTCGATCCCTCCCGCCAGGATGGCAGGGAACGCCAGCCCGCCCGCGGGCGAGACGATGGCCGCCCGCAGATCCAGGAACGAGAACAGGTCCTGCAGATACAGCGCCTGGCTGGCCAGCGACGAGACCCCGGCCAGCACGCCCGCCAGCAGCCCGCGCAGCCGCTGAAAGGACGCCGCCAGGAACGTCAGGTCGCCCACCGTCAGCCCGCCCGCCACCGCGCGCCACGCCAGGTAGGCATAGGCCGCGTAGTAGCCGACCGTCCCGAGCGCGGCCAGGAACGCGCCCGATGCCGCCCGCCGCCACGCGAAGGCCGCGTTCTCCGCCTGCATCGCCACCGCCAGTTCGCGATACCGGCCGATCAGGAAGCCGTGCAGCCCGAACAGCTTCACCTCCTTCGCGGTGTACGTGCTGGCGCCGGTCTGCCGCAGGTAGTCCAGCTCCCGCCGGTCCGCCGTTCGCTTCACGTTGATCGCATAGGCCAGCCGGTTGAACCGGATCTCGCCGACAAAGGCCGGCACCAGGGCAGCCGCCAGCAACAGGATCAGCCACGGCGCATAGGCGGCGATCCCCGCGGCGAAGCCCGCCAACGTGACCAGGTCCTGCGCCTGGCCCAGCAGCAGGCTGACCAGGCCGGAGCGGCCGCTCGCCTGCCGCCTGGCACGGTCCAGCTTGTCCTGCGTCTCGCTGTCCTCGAAATCGCGCAGATCCAGCGTGGCGGCGTGCAGCATCAGGCGCAGGCTGGTCTCGTCGCTGAACCGGTCCGACAGCAACTGGTCCAGCAGCGCCACCGCCCGGCCGAGCGCATCGGCCAGCAACGCCAGCAGCAGCTCGGCGCCCAGCAGCAGGCCCAGCCGCCACAAATCGCCCGCGGGTTCGCGCAGCCGAGACCGGTGCACCACCTCATCGATGATCAGCTTGCCGATGAACAGCGTGGCGATGGGCAGGACGGCGCGGACCAGGCGCAGGCCGGCGGTCGCCAGGGTCAATGGCGGGCTGGTGCGCCAGATCATGGCGATGAAGGGCGGCAGGGTGCGTAGGGCGCCTAGCCGGTCGGTGATGGACGGTTTCGGAAGCAAGCAAGGCCTTCTTTTTTGAAAAAAAGAAGCAAAAAACTTTTGCTCCCCCCGCATTTGCAGCCTGCGTGTTTGTCTGGAAATACCTGGATGCTGCAAATGCCTGGCGCCCCGGAACATCTTCCGGAACGGCCCGTTCTCGCGATGCTGTTCCCCCCAGGCCCGGCCGCCGCTGCATCCCGCCACGTGCACGCGCCGCGCCGCGCCGCATCCACGGAAGCGTCACAATGGCCGATACCCCGCCGAACGCCAAAGAGCCCACCGCCCCCGCCCTGCCGGACGCCAGCCGGCTGCCGCACGCGCCCTACCATCAGGTCCTGACCGGCCAGCCCGCCATCGTCACCGGCGCCAATTCCGGCATCGGCGCCGCGGTCGCCCTGGGCCTGGCCCAGGCAGGTGCTGACGTGGCGATCAACTACATCACCCACCCCGAGGCGGCCGACGAGATCGCCCACAAGATAGAAGCCATGGGCCGCAAGGCGATCACCCTGAAGGCGGACGTCAGCAAGGAAGACCAGGTCGAGGCGATGTACGCCGCCGCCATCGCCCAGTTCGGCACGCTGCACATCTCGGTCAGCAACGCGGGGCTGCAGAAGGACTGCTCGTTTCCGGAAATGACGCTGCAGGACTGGGAGACGGTGATCGGCATCAACCTGACCGGCCAGTTCCTGTGCACCCGCGCGGCGGCCAAGGAGTTCAAGAAGCGCGGCGTGGTGTCGTCGGTATCGCAGGCCGCGGGCAAGCTGATCTGCATGAGTTCGGTCCACCAGCAGATCCCCTGGGCCGGCCACGTCAACTACGCCTCCTCAAAAGGCGGCATCATGATGATGATGCAAAGCATCGCCCAGGAACTGGCGCCGCATTTCATCCGCGTGAACAGCATAGCGCCCGGTGCCATCCGCACGCCGATCAACACGTCAGCCTGGAATACCGATAAAGCCTACGCCGACCTGATGACGCTTGTGCCCTATAAGCGCATCGGCGAGTCGGACGATATCGCGCAGGCCGCGGTGTGGCTCGCCTCCGACGCATCGGACTACGTCACCGGCACCACGCTGTTCGTGGATGGCGGCATGACACTCTACCCGGGCTTTGCGACCGGCGGCTGAGGCACAAGAAAGCAAGCAGTCCTTTTTTAAAAAAAGACCGAAAAACTTTTATCTCCCTTGCATCTGGACCGGTCGCTTTCCGCCGGACACACCGAAGCGCGTCAGCGTCGCGGGAGGAAAAGTTTTTTGCTTCTTTTTTTCAAAAAAGAAGGCCTTGCTTCCTTCTCCACCCATCAGCCCGAAGAATGCCCAACCACCGCAGCATCCATCGGCGACTCATCCCCCGCGATCAGCCGCCCAGGACGGCGGTCGGCCAGGAACGAGAACCCCCATTGCAGGCTGACCATCACGCGGCTGCGGAACCCGATCAGGAAGAAGATGTGCGCCGCCGCCCATAGCAGCCAGGCCGGCAGGCCGTTCAGGTGCAGCGGGCCGATTTCCGCCACCGCCTTGGCGCGCCCGATCGTCGCCATTGTGCCGTAGTCGCGGTAGCGGAACGGACGCGACGACGGGCGCCCGGCCAGCCGGCGCAGGATCGATTTCGCGACGTATTCGCCCTGCTGCTTGGCCACTGGCGCCAGGCCCGGCAGCGGCTTGCCGTCTGCTCCCTTGGCCAAAGCGGCATCGCCGATCACCCGCACGCCCGGATGGCCCGGCACCACCAGGTCCCGCCCGACTTCCACGCGGCCACCATGGCCGGGCTTCACGTCCAGCCAGTCCGCCACCGGCGTGGCCGCGGTGCCGGCGGCCCACACGATGGTCGCCGCGGCAAGGGAGCCGTGCTCCAGGTGCACCACCCCGTCCTCCATCCCGGTCACCTTGGTGCCGGTGCGTATCTCCACCCCGAGCGCGCGCAGCGCCCGCGCGGCGTCGGCCGACAAATCCTCCGGGAACGTCTCGAGCACCCGCTTGCCGGCCTCGATCAGGATGATCCGCGGCGCGACGTGGCTCAGCTCGTGGTCCTGCGCCAGCATCTCGCGGCTCAGCTCCGCGATCGAGCCGGCCATCTCCACCCCGGTCGGTCCCGCGCCGATGAGCACGAAGGTCAGCAGCCGGTTGCGCTCCTTGGCGTCCTGCTCGACGCAGGCGCGTTCGAATGCCAGCAACAGGCGGCCCCGCAGGTCGAGCGCGTCGTGCAGCGTCTTCAGCCCGGGCGCATAGGCCGCCCACTGGTCATTGCCGAAATAGCTCGGCTGCGAGCCGGTGGCGACGATCAGCTCGTCGTACGGTATGCGCTGGCCGGAGCAGATGACCTGCCGCGCCCGGGTGTCGATGCCGGTGACCGCGCCCATCATCACGCGGGTGCGCGGCAGCGCCGGGATCACGTCGCGCACCGGCGAGGCGATATCGGCCGGCGACAGCGCGGCGGTGGCCACCTGATAGAGCAGCGGCTGGAACAGATGATGGTTCTGCACGTCGATCACCGTCAGCTCGACCGCGTCGGACTGCGCCAGCGGCAGCGCGGCATTCAGGCCGCCGAAGCCGGCCCCCAGCACCACCACGCGGCAGCGCGGCCGGGCCGGCGCGGCTGCAGGCGGCCGGCGCTGCTGTGTCACCCGCGCCACCAGGAACATCGCGGCGCCGGCGGCCAGTACGGACAGCACAGCTGGGGTGGCAGGGCGGCGGTTCATCGTTTGCATTCCTGAAGGCGTGGCATTCCAACACGGCAACATCGGCTGGGTTGTCCGTCGTTCCGGTCCGCGTGCGGTGGGAGGAAGCAAGCAGTCCTTTTTTGAAAAAAGACTAAAAACTTTGAGGCTGTCCCAGTTAGGTGCGTTTGTCGCGCTGATGACGGCAGGTGTACCACCCGACGCCGCGCCGCGTTTGCCTTCTGGGACAGCCCCAAAGACCTTTGCTGTTTTTCAAAAAAGAAGGCCCTCCTGTGCTTGCGCAGGCCAGAACATGGCCAAACCCGCCACGCTCCGAAGCCGCCGCAGGAGGCTGACGGCGTGGCACAGCGGATGCTAACCATACCGGGCAGGCGCGCGGTATCGCGCGCTTTCTAAGACGGGGCGTTCGCCATGGATTGGGACCTTGTTGTCATTTTCTCCTTCGTGATCGTTCTGACAGCGGTCAGGGCGCATTACCGAGGCCGCGGCGTGGCCGCCGTAGGCCTTGCCTCGGGCGACCAGGCGGCGCTCGACCACGCTATGGAGGTGGCCCGCCGCCTGGAACAGCGGGTGGACATGCTGGAGCGCTTGCTGGACGAGGACGCGCCAGGCTGGCGCGCGAGGGCACGCGCATGAGCGGCCTCGCCCGCCGGACTGCCCCGGCCATACTGCTGCTCGCCGGCCTCCTCGCCGCGCCGCACGCGCACGCTGAAACACGTGTCATTCAAGGCGGGCAGCTCATGCTGAGCACCAGCTCCTCGCAGGACGTGGTGATCGACACCGATCCCTCGCTGCACGGCCAGATGCGGCTCAGCATGGATTCGAACCTTTCCTGCGTGTCTTCCCCAAATGACGCTTACGGGATGGTAAGCACCTCGCGCTGCAACGACGAGTCCAGCCGGCTACGCATCGATGTCTCGCCTGACGCACCGGTCACGCTGTCCTCCTCCGGTGACGGGGACATCCGTGTGGCCGACCTGCGTGGCCCGCTCACCGCATCGCTCAGCGGCAGCGGTGACCTGGTTGCGGGCAACACCGGTCCGCTGATCCTGTCCGTACGCGCCAGTGGCGACGCGACGCTGGGCGACGTCAACGGGCCGGCGATCATCGACATCAACGGCAACGGCGACGTGCACATGAAGGCGGTGCACGGCCCGCTCACGGTCAAGCAGGTAGGCTCCGGCGACCTGATCGCCGGCGCCATCCAGGGCGGCGACGTGACGCTGGACGGCAACGGCTCCGGCGACATACTGCTCGGTGGCGGCTACATCGACAGCCTGCAGGCGCACATGAACGGCGCCGGGGACCTGTCTATCGCCGCTTCCATGCGCAACGCGACCGTCAACATGCGTGGCGGCGGCGACGCGAAGCTCGGCCCCGTGAGCGGCACGCTCAACCAGAACGCCTCGGACGACAGCTCCATCGTCGTGCTGGATGCCGAACACGCCAAAGCCATCGGCGACCAGGCCGACCGCAAGATCAGTTCGGGCGCAAAGGCCGGCAACATGCACCTCGGCGGCCACACGGCAACGGATCTGGAGAATTTCCTCACCTTCGCCTTCGTGGTCCTCGTGCTCTTCATTTGCTGGCGGATCGTGCGCCGTGCCGGCGGACTGTCGGGACTGCGGCGGCAATGGCGCGGCGGCGGGGTGGCTGCGCCGAGCAATCCCGGTGTGCTGGCGCTGGGCGAGACGATGATGCGGCTGGAGCAGCGGCTTGGACGGCTGGAGAGTTATGTGACGACGCGGGAGTTTGATCTGGCACGCAAGTTTCGGGAGTTGGGGCCGCAGTAGGCGAGAAAGGCCTTTTTCTTTGAAAAATGAAGCAAAAAACTTTTGCTCCTCCGACTGTACGAGAGTGATGGCGTCCTGGAGTGCGCGGTTGGTGCGGATGCAGGTTTTTGCTTCTTTTATTAAAAGGGAGGCCTTTCTTGCCTTGACTTGACACACGGCCTCACGCGGCTCTAGAACGCCGCCCTTCGGGCGCGCAGACGCCCTAACCATAAGAATTGGGCGCAAATCAGCGTCCACACGGAGCTTGGATCATGTTTGCTGTCATCCGCACAGGCGGAAAGCAGTATCGCGTCACGCCGAACGCGCTGCTGAAGGTCGAGAAGCTGGAAGCCGAACCCGGCACCACCTTCACGTTCACCGACGTTCTGGCCATCGGGTCGGACGCTGGTGTGACTATCGGCACGCCGGTTGTGGCCGGTGCCACGGTGACGGCCACTGTTGTGGCGCAGGACCGGCTGGACAAGGTCATCATCTTCAAGAAGCGGCGTCGGCAGAACAGCCGTCGCAAGAACGGCCACCGCCAGCACGTGACCGTGCTGCGCGTGGCAGACATCGTCGCTGCCTGAGCGAGGAGAGAACAGATGGCACACAAGAAGGCAGGCGGATCGTCACGCAACGGCCGCGATACCGAAGGACGCCGGCTGGGCGTTAAGAAGTTTGGCGGCGAGGCAGTGGTCCCCGGCAACATCATCATCCGCCAGCGCGGCACGAAGTGGAAGCCCGGCACCAATGTCGGCCTGGGCAAGGATCACACGATCTTCGCCGTGGTCGAGGGTAAGGTGAAGTTCCAGACCCGCGCTGACGACCGTGTTTATGTATCCGTAGAAAAGCTGCCCGTAGCGGCAGAGTAACCGAAAGACGTTTGTGACCTGTCGCGTGCTGAATAAATAGCGCGCGACAGCGGAGTAAAAGTCTTTTGCTTCTTTTCTTCAGAAAAGAAGGCCTTCCTTTCTTCCATGAAATTCCTCGACCAAGCGAAAATCTACGTGCGCAGCGGAGACGGCGGAGACGGCGTCATCGCCTTTCGCCGTGAGCGCTTCATTGAATTCGGCGGCCCTGACGGCGGCACCGGCGGGCGCGGCGGAGACATCGTGTTCGAAGCGGTGCCCAATCTCAACACCCTTATAGACTTCCGCTACACGCAGCATTTCCGCGCTCGCAAGGGCGGCAATGGCGCAGGCTCGGATCGCACGGGCGCCGGCGCCGACAACGTGCACATACGCGTCCCCATCGGCACCCAGATCCTGGCGGACGACCAGGAGACGCTGCTGGCGGACCTGGATACGCCGGGCAAGACGGTGATCCTGTGCCGCGGCGGCGATGGCGGCCACGGCAACACGCATTTCAAATCCAGCACCAACCGCGCGCCGCGCCGGGCGGACAAGGGCTGGCCCGGCGAGGAGCGCTGGATCTGGCTGCGTCTGAAGCTGATTGCCGATGCCGGCCTGATCGGGCTGCCGAACGCCGGCAAGAGCACCTTCCTGGCCGCCTCCAGCGCCGCGCGGCCGAAGATCGCCGACTATCCGTTCACCACGCTGCACCCGCAACTGGGGGTGATCCGCCTGTCCAACACGGAAGAATTCGTGCTGGCGGACATCCCCGGCCTGATCGAGGGCGCCCACGAGGGCGCCGGCTTGGGCGACCGCTTCCTCGGCCACGTGGAGCGCTGCGCGGTGCTGCTGCACATGGTGGACGGCGCCGCCGGCAACGTGGTGGAAGCCTGGCGCACCGTGCGCGGCGAGCTCTCGGCATATGGCGCGGGTCTGGAAGACAAGCCGGAGCTGATCGTGCTGAACAAGATGGATGCGATGTCGGCGCGCGAGGTAAGCGCGCGGCGTAGTGCGCTGGCGCGGGCTTCCGGACAGGTTGTGCATACGATGTCCGGCGTGTCGGGGCAGGGGGTGCCGGAGATGCTTCGGGCTTTGCAGGACGCGATTACGGCGGACCGAAGCAAGTAAGGAAGCCGTTCTTTTTTGAAAAAAAGAACCAAAAAACTTTTGGTCCCTGTCGGCGGCTGCTGAAAGGGTCGCCGACAGGGAGCAAAAGTCTTTTGCTTCTTTTCTTCAGAAAAGAAGGCCTTTCTTTCTCATGACCCGCCTGATCGTCGTGAAGCTAGGCAGCGCGCTCGTGGTGGACGCAGCCCGCGCCGAGCCGCGCACAGCGTGGCTGCACGGCGTCGCCGCCGACATCGCAGCGGCGCGTGCGCGTGGAACCCAGGTGATCGTAGTGTCCTCCGGCGCCATAGCGCTGGCGCGGCATGCGTTGCGGCTGACGCAGGCGCGCCTTCGACTGGAGGAAAAGCAGGCGGCCGCCGCGGTGGGCCAGATTCGCCTGGCGCAGGCGTGGTCCGAGGCGTTGGGAGCGCATGGGCTGGTCGCCGCGCAGTTGCTGCTGACGTTGGGCGATACGGAAGACCGGCGCCGGTATCTGAATGCGCGGGCGACGTTGCGGACGTTGCTGTCGCTGGGCTGCGTGCCGGTGATCAACGAGAACGATAGTGTGGCCACCGCGGAGATACGGTTCGGCGACAATGACCGGCTGGCGGCGCGCGTGGCGGAGATGGTGCAGGCGGATCAGTTGATCCTGTTCTCGGACATCGATGGTCTTTACTCGGCCGATCCGAAGATCGATCCGCGCGCGGCGCATATTGCCGAGGTGGCGGTGCTGACGCCGGAGATCGAGGCGATGGGTGGCGATCCGCCGGCGGGGTACTCGTCGGGCGGGATGCGCACGAAGCTGCTGGCGGCGCGCATCGCCACGCAGGCGGGGACGGCGATGGCGATCGCGTTAGGGCATCGGGATAATCCGCTGGCGGCACTTGAGGGTGGCGCTCGGTGCACCTGGTTCTTGCCGGCGCCTGGCGGGCGGTCCGCGCGGAAGAACTGGATAGCGGGGGTTTTGCAACCGGCCGGCGCTTACACCGTGGATGCGGGGGCGGCGCGGGCGCTGGCGAGTGGTGGATCTTTGCTGCCGGTGGGGGTGCGGGCGGTGTCTGGCGCGTTTGTGCAGGGCGATGCGGTGTTGGTGCTGGGCGCGGGTGGAGAGCGGGTGGGGCAAGGGTTGTCTGCTTACGACGCGGACGATGCAGTGCGTATCGCGGGGCGGCGGTCTGAAGAGATCGAGGCGGTGCTAGGGTGGCGCGGGCGCGATGAGGTGATCCACCGGGACGATTTGGTCCTATTCTAAGTGACTACTTTTCAGCGCTCGTCTGGTTGAACATGGCTTTCTGCGCCGGCGTAGCTTCGGTCTGATACTTCGCCTGCCACTCCTTATACGGCATCCCGTACACCACCTCGCGCGCATCCGGATCCGCCATCTCCAGCCCGCGCTCGCCCGCCTCTTCCCGATACCACCGGCTCAGGCAATTTCGGCAAAACCCCGTCAAATTCATCAAATCGATGTTCTGCACGTCCGACCGCTCGCGCAGATGCGCCACCAGCCGGCGGAACGCTGCCGCCTCCACCTCCGTGCGCATCGCCGCATCCATGTCCGGCACCGCCATCACCCGTATCTCCCATGCAACCACGCCCCACACATGGCGCGTCACCGAAGCTTTGCCCATACTCCGCCCGCTACCGCCCCGGAGCCCGAATGCCAGCGCGTGCCAGACTGAGACGCCACCGCCAGACCAAGATCGTGGCCACGCTAGGCCCCGCCAGTAGCGCGCCGGAGATGATCGCCCGCCTGTTCCACACCGGCGCGGATGTCTTCCGGCTTAACTTCTCCCACGGCTCCCACGCGGACCACGCCGCCAACATCGCGACCGTTCGCGCCCTGGAGGCCGAAACCGGCCGGCCGATCGGCCTGCTGGCGGACGTGCAAGGCCCCAAGCTGCGCGTGGGCAAGTTCACCGCCGGCCGCGTGCACCTCAGCACCGGCCAGGCCTTCACCTTCGACCAGGACCCCACCCCAGGCAATGCCCGGCGCGTGCAATTGCCGCATCCGGAAATCCTCGCCGCCGCCACCGGCGGCACCACGCTCCTGCTGGATGACGGCAAGCTCCGCCTGCGCGTCCTGCGCGCCCGCGGCGGCCACCTGGAATGCGAGGTCGTCACCGGCGGCTCTCTGAGCGACCGCAAGGGCGTCAACGTGCCGGATGTGGCGCTCGGCATTCCGGCGTTGACGGAAAAGGATCGCCAGGACCTGGATTTCGCACTGGCGCAAGGCGTCGATTTCATCGGCCTCAGCTTCGTACAGCGCCCGGAAGACGTAGCCGAAGCCCGCAAGATCGCGGACGGCCGCGCCTGGATCGTCAGCAAGATCGAGAAACCGCAGGCGCTGGACCAGCTTGAGGAGATCATCGCGTTGTCGGACGCCGTGATGGTGGCGCGCGGCGACCTCGGCGTGGAACTCCCGCCCGAGGAGGTGCCACTGGCGCAGAAACGCATCGTCCGCGCCGCCCGTGCGGCCGGCAAGCCGGTGATCGTGGCCACCCAGATGCTGGAGAGCATGATCAGCGCCCCAGCCCCCACGCGTGCGGAAGCCAGCGACGTGGCCGGCGCGGTGTTCGACGGCGCGGACGCGGTGATGCTCTCGGGCGAGACCGCCGCGGGCCAGTACCCCGCCGAGGCGGTCGCCATGATGGACCGCATCGTCGCCCGGGTGGAGGCAGACCCTGGCTGGCGGGACGTGATGGATGCCGGCCGCGCCGCCGTGCACGAATCGGTCTCCGCCGCTATCGCCGCAGCGGCCAGCCAGGTCGCCCGCGGCATAGGCGCGCGCGCGATTGCCGCCTTCACCTCCTCCGGCCACACCGCCCTGCGCATCGCGCGGGAACGGCCGAGCCAGCCGGTCATCGCCATGGCGACAGAGCTGCCCGTGGCGCGGCGGCTGGCGCTCGCCTGGGGGGTGCACGCTATGCACGCGCAGGACGCGCGCACGATGACGGAGGCGGTCACCAAGGCAGCCAAGCTGGCGCGCGACGAAGGGTTTGCGCGGCATGGCGACACGGTGGTGATCGCCGCGGGTATTCCGTTCGGGCATACGGGGACTACGAATTCTCTGCGTGTCGCGACGGTAAAATAAGGAGGCAGTTGTTTTTTGAAAAAATAACCAAAAAACTTTTGCTCTCTGTCGGCGAGTGCTGAAACGGCCGCCGACAGGGAGCAAAAGTTTTTTGCTTCTTTTCAAAAAAGAAGGCCTTGCTTGCCTGACCTCCGAGGAGACCACCCAATGCCAGCCAGCAAACCGGTCGAAGACTTCGACATGGTCGTCTTCGGCGCCACCGGCGACCTGACGTTACGCAAGCTCATTCCCGCCCTCTATCACCGCTTCAGGGACGGCCAGTTCGGCGCCGCGTGCCGGATCATCGGCGCTGCCCGCTCGGACCTCACCGATGACACCTACCGCGAGCGCGCCAGGAGCGCGCTGCAGGAGCACGTAAAGCCGGCCGACCTGCCCGACGCCACGCTGGCCGCCTTCCTCCAGGTGGTGTTCTACGCCCGCGTGGACGGTTCCAAGCCGGATGGCTGGGAGCAGGTGCAGGCGGTCTTCAGGGACTCACCCGATCGCGTGCGGGTGTTCTATCTGGCGACCTCGCCGGACCTCTACGGTGCGGTCTGCAAGAACCTGGCTGCGCAGAACCTGGTCACGCCGAAATCCCGCGTGGTGCTCGAAAAGCCGATCGGCCACGATCTTGCTTCCGCCCGCCAGGTGATCGCGGAGGTAGGCTGCGTGTTCACCGAGGAGCAGACGTACCGCATCGATCATTTCCTGGGCAAGGAGACGGTGCAGAATTTGCTGGCGCTGCGCTTCGCCAACGTCATCTTCGAGCGGCTGTGGAATGCGGACGTGATCGACCATGTGCAGATCACGGTTGGCGAGACGGTCGGCGTGGAATCCCGCGGCGACTATTACGACCATTCCGGCGCGCTGCGCGACATGGTGCAGAACCACCTGCTGCAGCTCCTCTGCCTGCTGGCAATGGAAGCGCCGATCAGCCTGGCGACCGAGTCGCTGCGCGACGAGAAGCTGAAGGTTCTGCGTGCGCTGAAACCGATGGCGCCGCACGAGGTGAGCCACCAGACGGTGCGCGGCCAGTACGTGTCCGGCGCCGTCGGCGGCCGCTCGGTGGATAGCTACCAGAAAGACCTCGACGCCGGCCGCAAGGATGGCGGACAGGACAAGCACGCACCGAGCGAGACGGAGACCTTCGTTGCGCTGAAGGCTGAAGTGCGCACCTGGCGCTGGGCCAACGTGCCGTTCTACCTGCGCACCGGCAAGCGCCTGCCGGAAAAGGTCAGCGAGGTGGTGATACAATTCCGCGAAGTGCCGGTGGCTGTCTTTCCGCGCGAGGCCGGGGACATCCAGCCGAACCGCCTGGTGATACGCCTGCAGCCCGAGGAGGGCATGATGCTGGGCATGATGTCCAAGGACCCCGGTCCGGGCGGCCTGCGCCTGCGCCCGGCCGAGCTCGACATCAGCTTCGAAAAGGCGTTCTCGCTGCGCTACCCGGACTCCTACGAGCGCCTGCTGATGGACACGGTGCGCGGCAACGCCACGCTGTTCATGCGCCGCGACGAGGTGGAGGCTGCCTGGCTGTGGGTGGAGCCGATCCTGGACGCCTGGAAGGCTAGCGGCGAGCGCCCAAGGCCGTATGCGGCGGGCAGCTGGGGGCCTACGGCTTCCATCGCGCTTATCGAGCGCGATGGGCGGACTTGGCATGAGAAGCTGGAGTAAGAAAGACCTTCTTTTGAAAGGAAGAAGAAATCTTTGGCCGAACCGGGAAGCACGGTGCTCCCGCGAGAATATGCGCCGCATCGGGTGGTAAACCTTCTGCCATCAACGCGACAAACGCACGCGGATCTGGGATAGCCCCAAACGTTTTCCTCTCCGCGGCTGACGTGCTTCGGATTTCTCTCGGTATGCGGGATGCAGACGCGGAGTCGCGTTGTTCAAACGAAGAACTGCTTTCTTCCTAGATGACGCTTAGACGCAACCGGCTTGCCACCCGCTCCCGCCCCATCAAGGGCAGCAGCGCCGCCAGCTCCGGCCCATGCTCCTCGCCGGTTAGCGCCAGGCGGAGCGGCATGAACAGGGCGCGACCTTTCCGGCCGCTCAGTGTGCGCAGCATCTCCGTCCAGCTTGACCAGGTGGTTGCGTCCCACGGCTCGGCGGGCAAGTGGTCCAGCGCGTCGCGCAGGTAATCCGCCTGGCCGTCCAGCACGGGGGGCACCACCTCACCGGCGACGACCGTCCACCAGTGGCGCGCCTCGCTCAGCATGTCCAGGTTGCCACGCACGGCGTCCCAGAACGGCTGGGTGGCCGCGGCCGGCAGGCGGTCGTGCACGGACTCGAAGCTGGCCGTGTGCAGTACGCGGCGGTTCAGCGCGAGCAACTGGCGCACGTCGAAGCGGGCCGGTGAGCGGGACACGCGTGAGAGGTCGTGGGTTCGGGCCAGTTCCTCTAGCGGGGCGACTTCCGGAGAGTCGCTGGTGCCGAGGCGGGCCAGGTAGGCGACGATGGCGGCCGGCTCCACGCCGTCCTGGCGCAGCGCGCGCAGGGACAGGCCTTCCAGGCGTTTGGACAGCTTGCCGCCATCGGAATCGATGAGCAAAGGCAAATGCGCGAAGGTCAGGCGGGACGGGTTGGCGTTGAGGGCGGAGAAGATGTCGAGCTGGACGCCCGTGTTGGTTATGTGGTCCTCGCCGCGGATGATGTGGCTGACTTGGGCTTCGATGTCGTCAACGACGCTGGTGAAGGTGTAGAGATACGTGCCGTCCGCGCGGATCAGCACGGGGTCCGACACCGCGGTCAGCTTCACGGCGCGGCGGCCGAGCACCAAGTCGTTCCACGCCACCTCGGTGTCGGTGAGCTTGAAGCGCCAGTAGGGGGTTTTGCCGTTCGCCTCGGCTTGCGCGCGCTGCTCCGGCGTCAGCTTCAGCATGGCGCGGTCGTAGACCGGGGCCAGGCCGCGCTTCAGGCGCTGGTCGCGCTTGAAGCGGAGTTCCTCCTCGCTTTCGAAGCAAGGATAGAGGCGGCCGCTGGCGCGCAGTTTTTCGGCTGCCGCGTCGTAGAGCGCGATGTGGTCGGACTGCTTGAAGGTCTCGTCCCAATGTATGCCGAGCCAGTGCAAATCATGCGCGATCGCCTGCTCGTATTCCGGACGCGAGCGCTCGAGATCCGTGTCATCGAGGCGCAGCAGGAATTTGGCATCGTGCCGGCGCGCGAACAGCGCGTTTGCCAGGGCTATGCGGGCGTTGCCGACATGCAGGTAGCCTGTCGGGCTGGGAGCGAACCGGACGCGCATCTATTCTTCATCCCGGCGGGGATCGAGGGTGCGCCAATCGCGCTCCTCGGCGCGGGCGGGCTGTTCGGAGAAGGTGCCGAGCTCGTTGGCGCTGCGCCAGCCGTCGTCGGGTGCGTCGATCACGTGGGCGTCCTCGCCGTAGGCGAACCAGGCGGCGAGTATGTCGCGCGGCGCCAGGCCGGGGGCGCGGCATAGCTCCATGCTGTCACGCACGTAGGCGCGCGCGAAGGCATTGGCCTGCATGAGCGTGGGGAAGCCCTTGACGTCTTCTACGATGTTGTCTTCGGCGCCGCCGGACATGTCGAGTATGCGGACGCGCCAGCCGCCTTCTGGGGCGAAGATGTCAGACATAGGAAGAAAGGCCTTCTTTTTTGAAAAAAAGAAGCAAAAAACTTTTGCTCCCTGTCGGCGGCTGCGGAAAGGTCCGCGACAGCACGGATAAGAGTTTTTTGCTTCTTTTTTGCAAAAAAGAAGGCCTTTCTTCCTTCACGCCACCAG
>CAXTVW010000064.1:0-19120 GCA_964247675.1 uncultured Acetobacteraceae bacterium | reverse complement strand
ACCGGAATACTTTGCGGAAGAAGATCAAGGATCTTGATATTCCGGTGGTGCGGGGGATTGGGTAGGAGGCAAGGAAGGCCTTCTTTTTTGGAAAAAAGAAGCAAAAAACTTTTGCTCCCTGTCGGTGGATGCTGAGACGCCCGCGCCCAGGAACAAAGGTTTTTAGTCCGTTTTTTCAAAAAAGGACTGCTTGCCTTGCCTTCTTTCCCGCGGCGTCCGGCGCTAGGGTGCATCGATGCGGACCACACTCCTCCTCTCGCTTCTCTGCGCCGGCTGCGCGCTTTCGCCCTCCGAGCGCGAGGATGTGGCTTTGCGGCCGGCGGCGCTGGTGGATGCATACCTGGTGGCGCACGGCATGGCGTTCAGTTACGCCAATAGCCCGAACGCCAACCCGGACGTGGTGCTGCAACTGGCGCGGCTGGACCTGCAGGCGCAGAAGGCCGTGCGGGCGCAGGACAGCGGGGCCAGCGCGGACGCGATCGCGGCGCTGACGGATTATGCGGCACGGCAGTCCACGGCGATCTCCGCCTACGCCCCCCACCCCTGACCCGGCGCGCTTCCTGATGTGGCGTGACCTGCAGTGAGCGGGCTGTCCCTGCGCGGCGTGACCGTGCTGCGCGGCAAGCGGCTGGCGCTGGAGGATGTGTCGTTCACGGCGCAGGCGGGCGCGGTGACGGCCGTGCTGGGCGAGGCCGGGGCGGGCAAGACGTCCCTGCTCGCCGCGGCGGCCGGGCTGCTGAAGCTGGAGCGCGGGGCGGTGCTGCGGGACGGCGAGGATGTGAGCCGGGTGCCGCGGCGGCGGCGCAAGGTGAGCCTGCTGGCGCCGGGGATGGCGCTGCCCGACGCGATGACGGTGCAGGCTGCGTTGCGCCGCGTGGCCGGGCGTGCTGCGGGGCCGATCGTGGACGATGTTGTGGGGGCGCTCGGGCTGGAGGCGATTGCGCTGGCCGAAGTGGGCACGCTCTCGCACGGATGCGCGCTGCTGGCGCTTACCGCGGCCAGGGTGGCGCAAGCGGGGGACGTGCTGCTGGTGGATGAGGCAGGGGCCGGGCTGGATGCGGCCGGCGCCGAACGTCTGTTGGCGGCGTTGCGGCGGCGCGCGGAGAGCGGTTGCACGGTGCTGCTGGCGACGCGCATCGCCCGGGTGGCGCTGGCGGCCGACCATCTGGTGCTGCTGTCTGGCGGGCGGGTTTTGCAGACCGGGACGCCGGCCAGCCTGTATGCCGAGCCGCGCGACGCGGCGTGCGCCAGGCTGACGGGAGAGGCGAATTTGCTGGCCGGGCACATACGCGAGTTGCGGCCGGGCGGGTTCATCTGGTCCGGGGGCGGGCGTTTCCTGCAGGAGGCGGCGGCCGATGCGGCGCGGCCTACGCTGGGGAGCCGGGTGTCTTTCTGCCTGCGGCCGGAGCGGGTGGCTTTGCTGGGGGACGGGGTGGAGGCGGACAATGCGCAGGAGGCGACTGTGCTGTCGGTGGTCTCGGCGGGGAGCCAGTTGCATGTGAGGGTTGGCGCGCCGGTGGGGGAGTTGCTGGCGGTGGTGCCCAGCTGGCCGCATCCTGGGGTGAGCAGGGGGCAGGGTGTGCGGGTTGGGTGGCGGGCGGATGCTTGTCAGGTGCTGGCTGCTTGATGAGGAGGAAGCAAGCAGTCCTGTCTTGAAAAGCACCCGCATTTTCGGCTTGCGTGCTTGTTCGGGAACTTACAATTGCTGTTTGTGCGGAAACAGGCACTCCTGATCAGAATGACCGCTGTAATGACCGGCATGGCTCATCATCACGAAGCGCGCAACGAGCCGAGCTGTTCGATGTTGTAATCCTCTGCAAGCGTCAATTACGAGCAGTTTCACGCAAGCCAGATACGGCTGTTGAGAACTTCAGAATGCACAAATCTCTGCTTGCCGCTGCGATTCCGCTACTCGCTGTATTGCAGCCAGCCACAGCCACAGCCGCTCTCATCACACAGTATGTCACCGGCACGGTTTCCGGCAGTGACACCCTCGATGTTCTGGGCGTTTTTGGGCCGGCCGGGACGGACCTGAAGGGAAAGACTGTCCAGGTGTACTTCTCTTACGACACCTTGGCATTCAACGAGGAGGGTTGTGGGGCTCCTCCAAGTTCGACGTGCGACGTGCGACTCTCCAAGCCAGCGAGGGGGAGCCAAACCGGCAATCTAATGAAGTTCGGGACGCCACAGTCCGTGTTGATACAGATCCAGGTGGGAAGTGCCGGCCGAAGCTTTGCTCCCTTCAAACAAGCAACATTTTATGTTTTCAATACGCCTGGCTCGCCCGGGCAGCTGGAGATTCAATCTGACGATGCGAACAATGGGCCAGGGCTGACAGCCTCAGTAAATCTTTACTTCGCGTCGACGACTTCATTTGGTTCTCATTTATCGCCGGCCAATAACCCTGTGAACGTTAGTAGTGTTGACGCAGGTAATGAAACAAATTTTTCAATCGAGGGGGTGGCGCCGGGTGGGACTTCTATGAGCGTTCAGACAATCACCTTCACCGTAAGCGGGTCTTCACAGTATTAGGTAATTGCCGCGGAAGAACGCCCGAGTGAATGAGACGGAGGCTTTTACTCGGGCAGGCTTCTTTGGGTGATCGGTTCTTTGGAAGAAGGTCCGAAAACCTGGGTCTGGGTGGGTGCTTTGCCTCGCGCGACCTGGTTGGGCGTGGCGCCGACAGCTTTTTCCATGGGGTCGGCTTTGCGCCGCAACAGCGGCAGCTTTTGGCCAGGCTTGACTGAAAAAGATGCCGTTGCGGTTGGGAATGGCAGGCCGGGACGAAGAAACAGCGCTCTAACCGAACAAAGAAACTGGGTTCGATCCGACGCTGAGGCCACAGCGTACTGCTCCTACCAACTCTCGGCATCGTAATCCGACTCACCTACGCACTTCCACCAGTCCAGTATTCCCGAACAAACGCACGCTGAAATGCGGTGGAGGAGCAAAAGTTTTTTGCTTCTTTTCTTCAAAAAAGAAGGCCTTGCTTCCTTACTCCCTGTCACTCCCGCCAAGGATAACCCGAGGCCGCGGAATAGTCGCGAGCAACGCCGGCACGAACAGCAGCGTGGTCAGCACCGTGCATCCAAGGCTGATGAGCAGAAGCGTGCCCATGCTTGCGGTGCCGGGATGGGCGGACAGCGCGAGCGAGCCGAACGCGGTGCCTGTGGTCAGCGCCGAGAAGATCACCGCGCGGGCGGTGGCCGAGCCGAGGAAGCGCGTGATGCCGGCGCGCCAGTTCATGACGAAGTAGATGTTGAAGGACACGCCGACGCCGAGCAGCAAAGGCAGGGCGATGATGTTGGCGAAGTTCAGGCTGATGCCACAGGAGCGCAGCACCACCACCGTCAGCAGCGAGGAGATGGTGAGCGGGGCCATGACAAGGCCCACGTCTATGGGCCGGCGCAGGGCGATGACGAGGATGACGGCGATGGCGGCCAGCGCGCTGATGGCGGCGATGCTGAAGGCGTGGATGATGGTCTGGGCGCTGCGCACGATCCACACCGCCGAGCCAGTGGCTTGCGGCATGACCTCGGAGACGACATCGACGAAGTGACGTATGGCGTGGCTGTCGTTCACGCTGGAGCGCGGCAGCACCTGCACGCGGGCGCGGCCGTCCGGGACCAGCCAGTTGGCGCGCAGGTCCGCGGGCACGTCGGCCAGGGTTACAGGTTTTGCGGCAAGCGCCACGCGCAGGCGGTCCAGCTGCATGGGCAGGAAGCGCAGCAGGGCGTTCTGCGCGGCGAGCAGCGTGGCGTCGGGAGCGTTCTGCAGGCGGTCGAGATCGCCCGAGATCGCGCGCAGGGGGTCGTCCGCCGCGAGTTTCGGCAGGACGCCGCGCAGCTTGTCGGCGAGCGTGTGGGCGGACTGGCGCAGGGCGGCGGCGTCCGGCGGGGTGGCGACGGCGGGGGGTGCGAGGGTGGGGGCGAGGATGGAGTTGGCGTCGGCGATGATGGCGAGCTTGGCGGTCTGGTCCTGCGGGACGAAACTGTTCAGCGAGAGCACGGCGTGGACGGGCGGCAGGGCGGAGAGTTTGGGGGTTATGGCGCGGGCGGCGTCCAGGGAGGGGAGCAGCGCGTCGATCGTGTAGGGGTTGGTGAAGGGGTCATCCATCAGGCTCATCAGCGTGGTGACGGCTTCGGTGTGCTGGTTCTTGGTGTGCAGCGGGTCGCCGTCGAACGGGATGCTCGGGGTCAGCGCGGCACCGGCGAGGGCGAGGACGATGAAGACGCCGAGTATGGGCCAGTGCAGCGGGCGGACGACGGGCTCCAGCCGCTTGAGCATCATCACGCCGACTTCGCGTTTCTCCTGGCGGGGGCGGAACTGCACGAGGAGGGCGGGCAGGAAGGTGAGCGTGGTGAAGAAGGCGATGAGCATGCCGCCGCCGGCGATGATGCCGAGCTGGGCCACGCCCACGAAGGCGGTCGGCGTAAAGGCGAGGAAGCCGCTGGCGGTGGCGAGCGAGGCCACCAGGATCTGGGCGCCGGAGCCGCGGCCGGTCTCGCGCAGGGCCTCGATCATGTCAGGGTGGACGTGGCGGCGCTCGCGGAAGCGCACCGTGAACTGGATGGCGAAATCGACCGCGATGCCGACGAACAGGATGGCAAAGGCGACGGAGATGAGGTTCAGCGTGCCGACTGTCAGTGCCGCGAAGCCGGTGGTGAGCAGCAGGCCGAGTATGAGGGTGAACGCGATCGGGACGGCGAGGCGCCAGGAGCGCACGGCGGCGAACAGCCAGATGCAGACGAGCACGAAGCTGCCGCCCAGCCCGATGGCAGCGCCCTGCGCCACGGAGGAGAACTCCTCGTCATCCAGCGCCACGCCGCCGGTCAGGCGCATGTGGGCCTGGCCGCTGGCGATGTAGGGCAGGGTAGAGGCGGACTGGCGCATGAAGGCTGCGGCCTTACCGCCCGGCTGAAGCGAGGTGAAATCCCGTATCGGCTTGGCGATGACGAAGCGGTAGCGGCCGGCCTGCTTGGCGAGCGGGCCGGCGAGCAGGTTCTCCCAGGACAGCGGCTGCGCGTGGCCGTCCGCGGCCTGGCTGAGGGCGGTGTGGAACTGCACCATGGCGGGGCCCATGGCACCGGCCGAGACGCCGCGCTTGGCGCCCTCGGCCACCAGCGACAAGGCGCCGAACAGGCCGCGCAGGCTGGGGTCGGAGACGAGCTGGCCGAGGAACGGCTGCGCATCGACGGTGCGGTCCAGCAGGTCCTGCAGTTCGGTCTGGCCGATCAGCAGGAAGGCGTTCTGCTGAAGGTAGGCCGACGTGTCCGGCTGCACCACGCTGTAGAACAGCGCGTGGTTGGTCTTCAGGCGTGTGGCCAGCGCGGCGGCGGTGGCTTCGGCTTCTTCGGGTATCTTGGCGTCGATGACGGCCACCAGCACGCCCTCGTTCTGCGGGAACAGGCGCGTCAGCTTGCGGCTGGTCTGCTTCCACTCCAGGTTGTCGGAGAACAGCAGCGTGGTGTCCGTGCTGACTCCCAGCCGGTGGGCGGCAGCGTAGATGCAGCCAGCCGACAGCAGCGCGCCGATCGCCATGACGCTGAAGCGGCGCCTGGCGCAGAGTTCGACCAGGCGCGGCAGGATGGCGCGGACGGCGCTGGCAATGGTCATTCACGAATTCCAAGCAAGTAGGCCGGTCTGTGCACTACTTGCCTGCGGTTTCCCAGGCGGCCGGGGCTGGCGACGCATTATGTTGCGTTTTTGCGTTTTCCGGTGTGGCAAATTTGCTGGAGCGAGAAAGCAAGGCCTTCTCTTTTGAAAAGGAGAAGCAAAGGAGTCTTTCCCACGCTGCTTAAGTGTTCGGCGTCCCTGGACGTATTTGCGCTGTTGCCGAACGGAACCGGTTTTACTGCTTGGCGTGTGTGGCCACGAAGGCGTCCACGTCGGCCAATACAGGCGCCTTGCCCTGGAAAATCGGCGCTATCGCGATGATCAATCCGACATGGCCTACGCCGGGGTAGAGCTTTTCCTCGACCTGTCCACCGGCTGCGCGCTCGCGGGCGGCGAGGGCTTTGGTGTTGCGTGGCATCACTTCCTTGTCGGCCGTGCCGGCCAGCAGCAGGAGCGGGGGCGCCTGGGCGTCGGCAAAGGTGATGACCTGGCCCGATGCGCCGTTGCCCACCGGGGCGAACACCCCGCGCACGACCGGGTCCTCCTCCAGCGGCTTGAAGTCATAGGGGCCCGCCAGTCCGATGGCGCCGGCGAGGCGGTCCCGGCTGATACCGGCGGCGGCGAGGTATTGCGGGTTCAGCGCCAGCATGATGGCGTTGTAGGCGCCGGCGGAGTGGCCCATCAGGAACAGGCGGTCCGGGTCGCCACCGATCTGGTCCAGGTGCGCGAAAGTCCAGGCGGTGGCGTTTGCGCAATCTGTCAGGAAGGCGGGGAACTCAACCTGCGGGTAGAGGCGGTAGTCCGGCACGACGACGACGGCGCCGTGCCTGGCGAGCGTTGCGGCGACGAAGGGATACATCGCCTTGCTGCCGGTCTTCCAGGAGCCGCCGTAGAAGAAGACGATTACGGGGTATTTGCCGGTGTTGTTCGGGCGGTAGATGTCCAGCTTCTGGCGGGGATCTGAGCCGTAAGCGATGTTGTGGGTGATCTGCAGGTCTGCGCGGGAGATGGTGGCGTTCAGAATTTGGGCGCCGGAGCAGGCGGATAGGAGGAAGGGAAGGCAGGCAAGCAGTTCTTTTTTGAAAAAAAGAACCAAAAAACTTTTGCTCCTGACGCGGTCGATGCGCCCGTGGTGTTCGGAGGCCGGTGCGCGCGTGTCAGCAGCGTCAGTAGTAAAAGTTTTTTGGTTCTTTTTTTCAAAAAAGAACCGCTTGCTTCCTGCCTTACGCAACAAGCAACACATCCAACGTACGCGGCCCATGCACGCCCTCCACCCGGTCCAGTTCGATATCCGCTGTCGCTGATGGTCCGCTGAAGAACGTTATTGGCGCGCCGCGCAGCACGTGCGTGTGCAGGGCCGCGATCGCCTCCGGCATGATGCCGACGATGGCGCTCTCGCGCACCACGCAGAGGTGGTAGTCGGGCAGGAGCGTAAGGGCGCGGCGGCCTTGGCCTGGGCCGCAGTCGAGCACGATGGAGCCTGTCTCGGCTATCGCGAGGAGGCAGCCGGTCATGGCGCCGGCAGCGGCGTCCAGGTCTTTCAAGGAGAGGCCGATGTCTTCCCTGGGGGCGGGTGAGGCGGGTCGCCAGGAGGCTTGCAGGTCGGCGGGGATGACGAGCGAGGCGATGCCGCGCGTGGCGAGTTGCTTTGTCGCGATGTCGCCGATCTCGCCATCGCCGCGGGCGCGCAGGACGGTCACGTGGTAGTCGGCGAGGCGTTCGGTGAAGCGCTGGACCAGGGTTTCGCGATCCGCATCCCAGTGCGCGCGGTAGGCGGGGACGTGCGCTGGCGGTGGCGCCGCGGTCTGCGTGGCGCGTATGCGGGCGATCATCTCGTCGCGGGCGCTCATTTCGGGTGCGCGCGATCGTGCCACCAGGCGCGGAAGCTTTGCGCGGGGAGGGCTGGGAAGTCGCGCGTGTCCGTCCAGCCGGAGAGCGGGCCGGGCAGGCGGGAGATCACGCCGTCATGCGCGATGGCGCGCTGGGCGATACGGCCCAGGGATTGCGCGGCGCTGATGCGGGACTGGCTGGCGAACATCCAGAGTGCCGCTTTCATCGCGATCGATTCGGGGTCGATCGTGTGGGCGGCGCGGCGGGCGTCGGTGACACCGGCGCGGAGGTGGATGAGGATGCGGGGGATGTTGATCTTCACGGGGCAGACTTCGTAGCAGGCGCCGCAGAGCGTGCTGGCGAAGGGGAGCGAGCCGGCTTCTTCGTAGCCGCGCAGTTGCGGGGTGAGGATGGCGCCGATCGGGCCTTGGTACATCGAATCGTAGGCGTGGCCGCCGGTGCGTTCGTACACGGGGCAGACGTTCAGGCAGCGTGAGCAGCGTATGCAGTGCAGCGTTTCGCGGGCGGCTTCGTCGGCCATGATACGGGTGCGGCCGTTGTCGAGCAGGACCAGGTGGAATTCCTGCGGGCCGTCGCCGTCGCGCACGCCTGACCAGAGCGAGGTGTAGGGGTTCATGCGCTCGCCGGTGGCGGAGCGCGGGAGGAGTTGCAGGAAAACCTGCAGGTCCTCGAAGCGGGGCAGGACTTTTTCTATGCCCATGAGCGAGATCAGCACGCGCGGCAGGGTGAGGCACATGCGGCCGTTGCCCTCGCTTTCCACCACGCAGACGCTGCCTGTCTCGGCGATGGCGAAATTGGCGCCGGAGATGGCGACGGGTGTGTTGAGGAATTTCTCGCGCAGATAGAGGCGCGCGGCGGCGGTGAGGTCTGTCGGCTTGTCGGTGAGTTTGCCCTGGCCGAATTTCTCCTCGAACAGGGCCTGGATTTCGGCGCGGTTGCGGTGGATGGCGGGGACCAGGATGTGGCTCGGCGTATCGTCCATGAGCTGGACGATCATGTCGGCGAGGTCGGTTTCGATCGGCTCGATGCCGGCGGCGTGCATGGCCGGGTTCAGGTCGATCTCGTCGGTGGTCATCGACTTGATCTTGATCGCGCGCGTGGCGCCGTGGCGGCGGGTGATGCCGATGATGATCTCGCGCGCTTCCTCCGCGTCACGCGCCCAGTGCACGGTGCCGCCGGCCGCGGTCACGCGTTCTTCCAGTTGCAGAAGATGCTTGTCGAGATCTCGCAGGGCCGCCTGTTTAATCGCCTGGCCGGCGTCGCGCAGTTGTTCCCAATCGGGCAGTTCCGCGGTCACGCGCGCAGTGCGGGCGCGTATCGTGGTGGTGGCCTTGCGTATGTTGCGGCGGAGCTGGGTGTCGCGCAGTTCGGTGTGCGCGATCTCTGGGAATGTTTTCATGAAGGAAGCAAGCAGTTCTTTTTTGAAAAAAAGAACCAAAAAACTTTTACTACTGACGCTGTTACAGGCGCGCGCGTTGGTCCAGTGCTCGGCGACAGCGGAGTCAAAAGTTTTTTGCTTCTTTTTTTCAAAAAAGAAGGCCTTTCTTTCTTCACGTGCACGCCAGTATCTCCGCAATGTGCATAGCCCGCACCCCAGCCTGCAAACGCGACAGCCCGCCTGCGATATGCATCAGGCAGGAATTATCCCCCGCCGTCACAACCTCCGCACCGGTTGCCAGCACCGCGCGCATCTTGTCGGTCAGCATGGCGGTGGAGACTTCGGCGTTCTTCACCGCGAAGGTGCCGCCGAAGCCGCAGCACTGCTCGATGTCCGGCAGGTCGACGAAATCTATGCCGCGCACGGCGCCCAGCAGCGCGCGCGGGGCGCCGCCGAGTTTCAGCGCGCGCAGGGAGTTGCAGGAGGCGTGGTAGGTGACGCGGTGGGGGTAGTAGGCGCCGACGTCTTCGACGTTCAGCACGCGTGTCAGGAACTCGGTAAATTCGTGGACGCGGGGGATTATGGCGTCGAGTTCCGCAAGCAGCGCGCTGTCTTCGGCGGCCAAACGCGGGTATTGCGCGCGTATGGTGCTGGTGCAGGAGGTGGAGGGGACCACGATCATTGGGGCGTCGCGGTAGGTCTCCACGAAGCGGCGGACGAGGGTGAGCGCTTCGCGGGGATAGCCGGAATTGCTGTGCATCTGGCCGCAGCAGGTCTGCTCCGGGCGGAATTCCACCTCGTGGCCGAGGCGTTCCAGGACGGTGACGGCGGCCTGGCCGGTTTGCGGAAACAGCGTGTCGTTGAAGCAGGTGATGAACAGGGAGACGCGCATCAGGCGGCCAACCCGGACGCGAGGGAAGGCGCGCGGCCGTATGCTAGCTCGGCCAGTTCCATGTCCGTGGTCATTGCCTGGACCAGGGGTTCGCGCGTGACGATCTCCGCGGCAACCAGCGCGGTGCGGTCGGCTTTCCGCACGATCCGCCATTCCGCGGCTTCGGCCAGCAGGGCGGCCTGGGTGACACGGGCCATGCCGTTGGCGAGGCGCCGGCCGTCCCGTTCGTCTGGCTCCAGCACCATCGGGCGGAGAATTTCCAGGGCGGCGGCGATGCGCGGCTTTAAGCAGACCACCTCCGGATAGGTGAGGTTGGCGAGGCGATGGGCGATGTCCTCCAGCCATTCCGCGGCCAGGTCCCGCGAGCGCAGGGCGCGCAGAACGTCGTGCGAGAGGACGGTGGTGGTGCCTTCCCAGATGGCGTGCACGTGCGCGTTGCGGAAGATGCGCGGCAGGCCGGTGTCTTCCACGTAGCCGGCGCCGCCGAAGCTTTCGATCAGCTCGCTGGTGCCCCAGATGCCCTGACGCGCGCAGGAGAGTTTGGTGAGTGGCGCCAGCAGGCGGGCCATCTGGCCGTTGCCGCCTGCCTCCGCGCGGCCGACCGCGGCCGCCGCCTCGAAACACAGCGCCAGCATCGCCTCGTATTCCGCCGCGATGCGCGCCAGCCATGCCCGGTGCATCGGCTGGTCCGCCAGTGGCGCGCCGAAAACCTGGCGGACCCGCGCGTAATCGCGCGCCAGGCCAAGCAGGTGGCCCACGCCGGCCGGCCCGGCATACGCCGCCCACACACGCGCGATGTTCAGCAGCGAGGCGACCTTTGCCACGCCGCGGCCCAGCCCGCCGACCGGCACGGCGCGGGCGCCAGCCAGGTCCAGCTCCGCCGTCGGCAGTGCCTTGGTGCCCATCTTCTCCTTCAGGCGGCGCACGGTCAGGCCGTTCCAACTGCCGTCCGGCCGGCGCAGCTCCAGCAGGAACAGCGACAGGCCGGCGCTGCCGGGCGCCTCGCCGTCCGGCCGCGCCAGCACCATGGCTATGTCCGCAGACGTGGCCGAGGTGAACCATTTGGTGCCGTGCAGGCTGAACGTGCCGTCCTCGTTCGCGTGCGCCACGGTGCCTGTCTGGCTTACGTCCGAGCCGCCTTCCTTCTCCGTCATCCACTGGCCGCTGGTGATGCCGCCGTGGCGCGCCGTCAGCCTGGCGCCGTATTGCGACCATAGCGCCGGGTCATGCTGACGCAGCAGCCAGGCGGCGCCGTCCGTCATCACCAACGGGCAGGTGGCGACCGCGCTGACCGGATCGAACAGGTTCGACAGGCCCGCCTGCACCACGCGGCCGTGGGCGCCGTAGCCGCTGTCATACGGCGTGGCCACGAGACCTTCCTCCTGGCCGATGCGCACCAGGGCGTCGAACGCGGGATCGACCTCGATGCGGTCGATGCGCCGGCCCCAGGCATCGTAAGGCACGTGGCGGGGCGGGGTGCGTTCGGCGGCGTCCGCCAGCGCGGGCAGTTCGGCTGCCGCGCGTTCGCCCAGGCGGTCCAGCTTCGGCGCGGCGTCGGCGAAGATGTCCGCGGGGAGGTGGCGTTCCAGCGCGTAGCGCAATGTTGCGTCGTGGCGGAAGCGGTTGCGCGGCGTGGGGGCGGTTTGGGTGAAGTCAGGCATTTGCCAAGCGGTGAGTAAGGAAGAAAGCGGTTCTTTTTTGAAAAAAAGAACCAAAAAACTTTTGCTCCTGGCGCTGGGGCGGGCTGGGGGACAGGGCGGCAGATATTCGTGCGGTCGCAGACCTCTCCGCACGGCGCGACAGCCGTGACAAAAGTTTTTTGGTTCTTTTTTTCAAAAAAGAACTGCTTGCTTCCTTAGACAGCGCGGCGAACCAGAGAGCCCGTAGGCAGCTCCACGTTGAAGCAACGCTGGTAATACTCGGCCACAGTCGAACGCTCCGCCTCGTCGCATTTGTTGAGGAACGTCATGCGGAATGCGAAGGCCACGTCGCCAAAGATCTTCGTGTTCTCCGCCCAGGTAATGACGGTGCGGGGCGACATTACGGTAGAGATGTCGCCGTTGATGAAGCCGGCGCGCGAGAGGTCTGCCAGGGCCACCATGCTTTCTATCTGCTTGCGGGCCGGCGTGTCCTTGGCGTCCACGCCCATCTTGGCCAGCACGATCGCGGTCTCCTGCGCGTGCGGCAGGTAGTTCAGGGTGGCCACGATGTTCCAGCGGTCCATCTGGCCCTGGTTGATCTGCTGGGTGCCGTGATACAGGCCGGTGGTGTCGCCCAGGCCCACCGTGTTGGCGGTGGCGAACAGGCGGAAGCTCGGGTGCGGGCGGATGACGCGGTTCTGGTCCAGCAAGGTCAGGCGGCCTTCCACTTCGAGCACGCGCTGGATGACGAACATCACGTCCGGCCGGCCGGCGTCGTACTCGTCGAACACCAGGGCGCAGGGGTTCTGCAGCGCCCAGGGCAGGATGCCTTCGCGGAACTCGGTGATCTGCTTGCCGTCCTTCAGGACGATGGCGTCCTTGCCGATCAGGTCGATGCGGCTGATGTGGCTGTCCAGGTTGACGCGTATGCAGGGCCAGTTCAGGCGGGCGGCGACCTGCTCGATGTGGGTGCTCTTGCCGGTGCCGTGGTAGCCCTGGATCATCACGCGGCGGTTGAAGGCGAAGCCGGCGAGGATGGCGAGCGTGGTCTCGCGGTCGAACTTGTAGGTGGGATCGAGGTCGGGCACCTGCTCGCTGCGGTGGCTGAAGGCGGGCACCACCATGTCCGTCTCTATGCCGAACACCTCGCGGGCGTTGACCGTCGTGTCGGGACGCGCGGCTACGGCCGCGCCTGGCACGCTCGGTTGGGCTTCGGACGGTTGCAGGGCGGCAATCTTGTTCATCGGGTGGTCGGTCCTTGGCTGTGCTGCCGGTGCGCCTTTGGTGTAGCGCGTGAGGGTACGGGCCGGAAAGTCACGCCCGCGTTCTCGTAACGCTCATGCGCCGGCATGTTCCGGGGAAAGATGCGAGCGGACCTGCGCGTAGGCCAGGTTTATCACCTTGAAACGTTCCTCGGCGCGGCGGTCGCCTCCGTTGGCGTCCGGGTGGTGGCATTTGGCCAGCGCCTTGTAGCGGGTTTTCACCTCGTCCAGCGAGACGGGCCAGTGCAGCCCGAGCGTATCCAGCGGCTGGCGCAGATCGGGGGGCGTGCCGTTCTGCGCCGGCTGGCCGCGCTGGCGCCCCTGCCGCATGCCGGCCGCACCCAGGATGTCCAACCGGTCATGCACCAGATCCTCTTCGGGCATGCCGCCGCCGAGACGGCCGAGCGGCCAGGTGGGGCGCTGCCAGCCGGTGTCGTCGCGCATGTGCGCCTCGATCTGGCTGGGCGTCATGCCTTTGTAGAAGTCCCAGCTCGCGTTGTAGGCGCGCACGTGATCCAGGCAGAACCAGAAATAGTCGCGCAGCGAGTCACGCGATTTCGGCGCGCGGTAGCCGCCTTCGTTTGGGCAGCCCGGGACGTCGCAGCACCGGCCGGGGGCGGCCGGGTCGGGGTCGTAGGATTTGGCGCGGGTTGGGCGCGTACGCTCGGTCATCCCTCGTTATGTGCGTTGGGGGTGGGTGGCGGCAAGGCCGGTTTCGTGAGGCAAGGAAGGCCTTCTTCTTTAGTCAAAAGAAGCGAAAAACTTTTGCTTCGTGACGCCGATGCGCTTCGGCTGTTCAGGAGGCACCGGGTTGGTGCACGTGCGGGGCGGTGAAAGTTTTTTGGTCTTTTTACCAAAAAGGGTCGGCTTGCTTTCCATGTGTCTTCCCGAAGGAGAACCAGACGATGAACAGGCAGGCACGCATGGGCGCAGTGCTCGAAGCGGCGTTTTCCCCGCTGCGGATGACGATCGAGGACGAGAGCCACCGGCACGCCGGACATTCGGGCGCGAGCGATGTGGGCGAGACGCATTACGCCGTGACCCTCGTCTCAGAAAAGTTCACCGCTCTCAAACGGGTGGAGCGGTCTCGTATCGTGCATAGCGTGCTCAAAGGCGAGTTCGAGCAGGGCTTGCACGCGCTATCGTTGAGTTTGCGCTCGCCAGATGAAATGTAATCTCGAAAACAGCACAAATTGGTGAGAAAGCGTTTCGTTTGAGCGCTGTTTGGAGTAGCTGGGCCTTGCAACAAATCGCCAGGAGGCGGCACGTGGGCGGGAGCAGGCTGGTCAATCGCAACATCACCGCCGGAACTGGGCGCACGAGCATGCGCCTGGAGCCGGAAGTATGGGACGCGCTGCGGGAGGTCTGCCTGCGCGAGGGCATCGAACTGCGCGACCTCATCCGATCGGTCGAGCGAACGGCCCCTGCCGGCGGACGTACCAGCGCGGTGCGCGTGCATGTGCTGGCGTATTTCCGGGCCGCTGCCACGGCGGATGGCCACGAGGCGGCAGGGCATGGGAGTGCTACCGCCACCGGCATGCCGCTCGGCGTGCTCAGCGAGATCGAGGTTGAGAACCAGCTGCAGCTTGAGGGCTGAAGGAAGGTAAGAAAGGCCTTCTTTTTTGCAAAAACGAAGCAAAAAACCTTTCCTACCCCGCTGCTGAACCAGCCGGGTGCCTCCTGAAACGCGAAGGCGCGTCAGCAGCGTGGGAGAAAAAGTTTTTTGCTTCTTTTTTTCAAAAAAGAAGGCCTTTCTTGCTTAGGGCGGAGCGGAGGGGTCCTCAGGCCAGGAGTGCCTGGGGTATCGGCCGCGCATGTCCCGGCGCACGTCCGCCCAGGCGCCGCGCCAGAAGCCCGCGATATCCGCAGTGATCGCCACCGGCCGGCCCGCCGGCGAGAGCAAGGCCATCTGCAGCCCGATCCGGCCGCCTGCGAGCTTGGGCGTGCGGGTCAGGCCGTAGAACGCTTGCGCGCGGGCCGACACGGCCGGGACCGGTGCATCGTAGTCGATGCCGGCGCGGCCGCCTGGCAGGTCCAGATGCGTCGGCAGCTCGCGGTCGAGGCGAGCGGCGGCTTCCCAGCCAATAAGGTTGCGCAGGATGGCGGTCATCTCCAGGCGGGACGCATCGGCGAGGCGGGTGAAGCCGTGCAGATGCGGCGCCAGCCAGGCCTGCGCGGTGTTGACGAGGGCGGTGTCCGAGATGTCCGGAAAGCCGGAGTCCAGCCCGTGTAGCAGGGCGGCGCGGGCCTGCAGTTGCCGGGCCGGCGGGGTCCAGGGCAGGGCATCGAGCTTGGCGGCGAGTACGCCGGCCAGGGTGGCGGCGGTGGCATCGGGGTCGGCGGGGACCATGCGGTCTTCCAGGACCAGCGCGCCGTAGCGGCGGCGGCGGCGGGAGAACACGGCGCCGGTCGCCTGATCAAAGCCGCTCTCTACCGACTCGGAGGTTTGCGCGGCGATGGCGGGGGGCAGGTTTGCGGGATCCAGCTCGGCCGCCAGCCTGATCTGGGCAGAGGCCTTCTGTTCCAGACTGGCGACGACGAGGAGGCGGGCCTGAGAGAGCTTGTCGGCCTGGGAGAGGCGGGCGCCGCCCCCGCCTGACAGGCGGAAGGAGCCGGGCTCGCCGCGGCGCTGGGCGATGCGGTCGGGGAAGGCGGCGGCGAGCAGGGCGCCGGGGTCGCCGTCCGGACTGGCGCGGGTGCCCAGGCGGCGGCGGTACTGGGTGGCGGCCTGGCGTATGCGGGAGAGCGCGCCACGGTCGGCGTCGGCGGCGCCGTGGGCGATGGCGGAGAGGCGGGTGGCCACGTCCGCGCTGGCGGTGTTGCGCAGCGGGTCGCGTTCCTCCAGCAGGGCGGCAAGGTCCGCGGCGAGCGCGGCGGAAGCCGGGTCGGGGGCGGCGAGCATCATCGCTGCCAGGCGGGGGTGGGCGCCGAGCTGGGCCATGCGGCGGCCCAGCGGGGTGATGCGGCCCTGGCCGTCCAGGGCGCCGAGCAGGGTGAGGAGGCTGCCGGCGGCGGCGAGCGCGCCGGCGGGTGGCGGGTCGGGGAAGGGGAGGTCTGCGGGGATGGCGCCCCAGGCGGCGCAGTCGAGTGCGAGGCCGGCGAGTTCGGCTTCGAAGATCTGCGGGCGGTCATAGGGGGCCAGGCCGCGGTGCAGGGCGGTGGTCCATAGGCGGATGGCCACGCCGGGAGCCTCGCGGCCGGCGCGGCCGGCGCGCTGCTCGGCGGCGGCGCGGCTGATGCGCACGGTCTCCAGGCGGGTGAGGCCGGTGGCGGGGTCCAGGCGCGGGGTGCGGCGCCAGCCGCCGTCGATGACGATGCGCACGCCTGGGACGGTCAGCGAGGTCTCGGCGATGGAGGTGGCGAGGACCACGCGGCGGCCGGCGGCCGGGGTGAGGGCGCGGTCCTGCTCGGCGGGAGGGAGGTCGCCGTGCAGCGGGAGGACCAGGGCGCCGCAGCCGGCGAGGGATTGTTCGGTGCGGCGGATCTCGCCCATGCCGGGGAGGAAGGCGAGGATGTCACCGGCGTGGGCGGCCAAAGCGGCGCGTATGGCGCGGGCCATGGCGTCGGCGAGGTCCCGCGGGCCGGGGATGTCTCGCGCGGCGTGGTGCTGGGCGACGGGGTGCATGCGGCCGGCGCTTTCCACCACGGGGCCGGCCAGGAGGGTGGCGAGGCGGGCGCCATCGGCGGTGGCGGACATGGCGAGCAGGCGGAGTTCCGGGCGGAGGGCGCGTTGGAGGTCCAGGCAGAAGGCGAGGGCGAGGTCGGCGTCGAGGCCGCGTTCGTGCACTTCGTCGAAGATGACGCAGCCTACGCCTTCCAGGCCGGGGTCGGATTGCAGGCGGCGGACGAGGAGGCCCTCGGTGACGACCTCGATGCGGGTGGTGGGGGTGATGGCGCTGTCCAGGCGGGTGCGGTAGCCGGCGGTGGTGCCTACCGGTTCGCCCAGGAGCGCCGACATGCGGGTGGCGGCGGCGCGGGCGGCCAGGCGGCGCGGTTCCAGCATGAGGATGCGCTGGTTGGCGAGCCAGGGGGCGGCGAGGAGGGCGAGGGGGACTCCGGTTGTCTTGCCGGCGCCTGGGGGGGCGACGAGGATTGCGTTTGGCGTGGTGGCGAGGGTTTGCAGGAGGGCGGGGAGCGCGTCCTGGATGGGTAGGTCCATCAGTGACGTGTAACCGGTTTGGCGGCGGTGTTGAAAAGGAAGGCAGGCCGGCACAGGCATGCGCGCTGCCGCAACAAGGCGCGCCTGCAAGACCTGGCCGCGCCTATCAGCAGCGAGGGAGCAAAAGTTTTTTGCTTCTTTTTTTCAAAAAAGAAGGCCTTGCTTGCTTTCTCAAGGAGTATCGATGCGCGTCCCGATAGCCGCCCTGCTCGCCCTGCTCGCAGCCGGCCCAGCCGCCGCCAGCGAGAGCGCGGCGGTGACCAACGCGCGCGGCACGGCGACGCTGGTCAGCGAGTCCGACAGTATCGTGGCGGACAAGCCGTTCCGGATCGGCCTGCACCTGAAGCTGGTACCGGGTTGGCATACGTATTGGTCCAACCCTGGGGATGCGGGTGCGGCACCGACGCTGGAGGTGGCGGGGGCCAAGGCGGGGCCGATCCAGTATCCGGCGCCGGAACTGCTGCATGAGGGGCCGTTCACCAGTTTTGCTTATACGGGTGAGGTGCTGCTGCCCGTCACGGCCACGGCGGACAAGGCGGCTGCCATCACGGCGCATGCGACCTGGCTGGTTTGCGCCACGGTCTGCGTGCCGGAGGACGCCACGTTTCACCTGGATCTGCCGGTGGGCACGGGTGCGGCTGGGGCGCAGGCGGCGCTGTTCCAGGCCGCGGATGCGCGCGTGCCGCGGGCCAGTCCGTTTGCGGCGCATGTGACGCCGGGAGGCGTGCTGTGGCTGGATGCGCCGCATCTATCGTTGCGGACGGCGCAGTTCTTTCCGGCTGAGGCGGGGGTGATCGAGCAGGGTGCCAAACAGGTGCTGCACGTGTCGGCGGAGCGGGTTTCGCTGGCGTTGCGGCCGGTGAAGACGCCGATGACGAGCTTGGCCGGCGTATTGGTGCTGACGGACACGGGCGGGCAGACCGAGGCATTGACGGTGGCCGCGACCGGGGGGGCGCTGCCGCAGGACCGGGTTGCCGGGCCGGGGCTGCTGGAGGCGCTGGTACTGGCGTTTGCCGGCGGGTTGATCCTGAACCTGATGCCTTGCGTGCTGCCGATCCTGGCGATCAAGGCGCTGTCTCTGGCGCGGCTGTCGGGGGTGGCGCGGGCGCATGTGCGGCGGGAGGCGGCGTTCTACACGCTGGGCGTGGTGGCGGCCTTTTGTGCGATCGGCGGGCTGACGCTGGCGGCGCGGGCGGCTGGCGGGGCGGCGGGATGGGGGGTGCAGTTCCAGTCGGCGGTGTTCACCACGGCTACGGGGTGGCTGCTGTTTGCCATCGGTCTGAACTTGTCGGGCGTGTTCCTGGTAGGCGGGCAGATGGCGGGGGCGGGGCAGCGGTTGGCCTCGCGCGGCAGTTTTTTCACCGGGCTGCTGGCGGTGGTGGTGGCCACGCCCTGCACCGCGCCGTTCATGGGGGCGGCGCTGGCCGCCGCGCTGGCGATGCCGGCGGTGGAGGGGATGGCGATCTTCGTGGCGTTGGGATTGGGGCTGGCGGCGCCCTATGCGGCGCTGGCGCTCAGCCCGGCAACGGCGCGGTTGCTGCCGAAGCCCGGCGCGTGGATGGACACGCTGAAGCACCTGCTGGCGTTTCCGATGTATGCGGCGGCGCTGTGGATGGTGTGGGTGGCGAGCCAGCAGACCGACCAGACGGGTCTGGCGGCCATCTTCGCGAGCTTCCTGCTGGTTGCGTTCGCCGCCTGGGCCTACGGGTTCGGGCAGACGCGCGAGCGGCCGGTGGTGCTGAACCTGGCCGCACTGGCGAGTGCGGCCGGCGGGCTGGCGTTGCTGGCGGCGGTGGCGCTGGCGGCGCCGGCGGCGCAGGCGGCGCAAGGCGTGGCAGCCGACGGGTCCGAGCCGTTCTCTGCCGGGCGCCTGGCCAGCCTGCGGGCGGAGCACCGTCCGGTGCTGGTGGACATGAGTGCGGCCTGGTGCGTGACGTGCCTGGTGAACGAGCGGGTGGCGTTGGCACCGCAGGCGGTGCGTGACGCGTTTGCCGCCCATCACGTGGCGTATCTGAAGGGGGACTGGACGCGGCGGGATGCGGGGATCACCGCCTTCCTGCAGCAATATGACCGGGCGGGCGTGCCGCTTTATGTGTTCTACCCGGCGGCGGGCGAGCCGGAGGTGCTGCCGCAGATCTTGACGGCTGGGTTGGTGCTGGATCGGGTGGGGAAGTGAGAGCGTTTCGATAAAGCGAGACCCGAATGGACCCACGGGTTCGGCCAGGCGGCTGCTTGAGACGTTTCATCGTCATTTGGCTAAAAAGGAGGCAAGGCCTTCTTTTTTGAAAAAAAGAAGCAAAAAACTTTTGCTTCCCCGCATTT
>CAXTVW010000063.1:0-19561 GCA_964247675.1 uncultured Acetobacteraceae bacterium | reverse complement strand
AAGGCCCGGAACATGCTGTTCGCCCTGATCTGCACAGACAAGCCAGGCAGCCTGGACGTGCGACTGGCCACCAGAGCCAACCACCTCGCCTACCTGCTCACCTACGAATCCTGCCTGGTGCAGGCCGGCCCGATGCTGGACCTCGATGATCGTCCGTGCGGCAGCCTGCTCATCGTGGATGTGGAGGACCGGGCGGCGGCGGCGGGCTTTGCCGAGGCTGATCCCTACGGCAAGGCCGGGCTGTTCGAGTCCGTGATCATCCGGCCGTTCCGGCAGGTGTATCGCGACGGGAGCCTGGTGGCGTGAACCATTGGCTGGTGAAGACCGAGCCGGATTCGTTCTCCTGGGACCAGCAGGTGGAGCACGACGTGGAACCGTGGACCGGCGTGCGCAGCCACCAGGCGAAGCGGAACCTGAAAGCGATGGCGGTGGGCGACCTGGCGTTCTTCTACCACTCCAACACCGGCAAGGAGGTGGTGGGCATCGTGCGGGTGGTGCGCGCGGCGTATCCGGACCCGACGGCGGATGAGGGGGACTGGGTGTGCGTGGACATGAAGGCCGTGCGGCCGTTCAAGCATCCGGTGACGCTGGCGGCGATGAAAGCGGACCCGGCGCTGGAGGGGTTGGCGATGCTGAAATACTCGCGCCTGTCGGTGGCGCCGGTGGAGCCGGCGTTCTGGGCGCATATCTGCAAGCTGGGCGGCACGAAGGCGGGGTGAGCGAGGCGCTGTGCCGGCTTGCGGACATTCCCGCGGAAGGCGCTTTGGGACTGGAGGGCGGCTTGTTCGCCGTGCGGGCTGGCGACGCGGTGGCGGTGTATGTGAACGCGTGTCCGCATCTGGGCGTGGCGCTGGATTGGTTGCCCGGGCGCTTCCTGAGTGCGGACGGGTTGCGCATCGTTTGCGCCATGCACGGGGCGGAGTTCCGGCGCGAGGATGGCGTGTGCCTGCGCGGCCCGTGCCGGGGGGAGAGGTTGACGGCGGTGGCTTTCAGCGTGCGTGATGGGCTGGTAATAAAAGAAAAAAAGCAAGGCCGTCTTTTCTGAAAGAGCGGAAGACTTTTGCATTGTCGAAAGGCGGTTCAGGCCGCCGACAGGGAGCAAAAGTTTTTTGGTTCTTTTTTTCAAAAAAGAACTGCTTGCTTTCCTGACCGGGAGCCAAGCGCCGCATGTCCGAAGACACCCTGCTGTTCCACGTCCCCCCCGCCACAGCCGCCGATGCAAGCGTGGCTGCGGCCCAGCTACGCTTGATGACCAACCATGCCGCGACCGATCCGGATCATTTCTGGGCAGAGCAGGCCAAGCGGCTGGCATGGATGCGGTTTCCCGAGATCATCAAGAACACGAGTTTCGAAGGCGACGTGCAGATCAAGTGGTTCGAGGACGGGCGGCTGAATGCGTCCGTGAGCTGCCTGGACCGGCATCTGGCGGAGCGTGGCGACCAGGTTGCGATCATCTGGGAAGGCGACGATCCTGGGTGCAGCGAGAAAATCACGTATCGCGACCTGCATGGACGGGTTTGCCGGCTGGCGAACGCGATGAAGGGGTTGGGCGCGAAGAAGGGCGACAGGGTTACGATCTACTTGCCGATGGTGCCTGAGGCGGCGGTGGCGATGCTGGCCTGCGCGCGCATCGGCGCGATCCATTCGGTGGTGTTTGGCGGGTTTTCGCCGGACAGTCTGGCCAACCGCCTGCAGGATTGCGGCAGCACGCTGCTGATCACCGCCGATGAGAGCCGGCGTGGCGGGCGCACGGTGCCGCTGAAGGCGAACGCGGACGCGGCGCTGGCGCAATGCCCCGACGTGACGGGCGTGATCGTGGTGGCGGTGACCGGCGCCGACGTAAAGATGCAGGCGGGGCGCGACCATGCCTATGCGGCGCTGCTCGAATCGGCATCGCCCGAGTGTGCGCCTGAGGAAATGGGCGCCGAGGATCCGCTGTTCATCCTGTACACGAGCGGCAGCACGGGAAAGCCGAAGGGCGTGCTGCACACGACGGCCGGGTATCTGGTGTGGGCCGGGTTCACGCATGAGCTGGTGTTCGACTACCGGGCTGGCGAGGTGTTCTGGTGCACGGCCGATGTGGGCTGGGTAACGGGGCACACCTATATCGTGTACGGGCCGCTGGCGAATGGGGCGACCACGGTGATGTTCGAGGGTGTGCCGACCTATCCGAACAGCTCCCGTTTCTGGGAGGTGATCGACAAGCATGGCGTGAACATATTCTACACCGCGCCTACAGCGATACGCGCGCTGATGCGGGAGGGCGATGGGCCGGTGTTGCGTACCTCGCGCAAATCGCTGCGGCTGCTTGGCAGCGTGGGGGAGCCGATCAATCCTGAAGCCTGGCTCTGGTATCATCGCGTTGTGGGCGAAGAACGTTGCCAGATCGTCGATACCTGGTGGCAGACGGAGACGGGGGGGATTTTGATCAGCCCCGTGTCCGGCGCGGTGGCGCTGAAGCCGGGGTCGGCGACGTTTGCCTTGCCAAGTGTGAAGCCTGTGCTGGTGGATGCGGAAGGGCGCGAGCTCGAGGGGGCGGTCGAGGGCAACCTCTGCATAACCGATAGCTGGCCTGGGCAGATGCGCACGGTTTTCGGCGACCACGCGCGTTTCGTGCAGACGTATTTCAGCACCTATCCGGGCAAGTATTTCACGGGTGACGGGGCGCGCCGCGATGCCGACGGATATTGGTGGATCACCGGCCGGGTCGACGACGTGATTAACGTCAGCGGCCACCGCATGGGCACAGCCGAGGTGGAAAGCGCGCTCGTCAGCAACCACAACGTGGCGGAGGCCGCGGTGGTGGGATTCCCGCATGATGTTAAGGGGCAGGGGATCTACGCCTACGTGACGCTGAAGGACGGCGTGGAACCCACCGACGATTTGAGGAAGGACCTGGTGGCCTGGGTGAGGCGGGAAATCGGGCCGATCGCGGCACCCGACCTGATACAGTGGGCGCCTGGTCTGCCGAAGACGCGCAGCGGCAAGATCATGCGACGGATCCTACGCAAGATCGCCGCGAATGAGACGGAGGGCCTGGGAGATATTTCGACCTTGGCCGATCCTGGCGTGGTGCAGGATCTCGTGGCGGGGCGGCAGGGATAGAAGCTCCGCCACAATTTCGGGTAGCGCTCGTGCCGTTGGTGCAACTTTAGGTAGTGACAACACCGGATTGCGCGGATAACGTATCGGAAACGATATGGGATACCGGCCATGGCAATCAAACATCACGTCCTGACGCTTGCGGTTTTGGCGACCTCGCACGCTACAGGCGCCTTTGCGCAGGCGGCCGCAGGCCCCGCAATCAGCGTGGACCCCTCCGCCGGGCAGCATCCGATCAGCCCTTACATCTATGGCATGGCCAACTCCGGGGTGAACCCGGCCTACCAGGCGAAGGCGCGGCTGAGCGTGTTGCGCTGGGGCGGAGACGCCGCCACGCGTTACAACTGGCAGGTCGATAGCAGCAATGCCGGGTTCGACTGGTTTTTCATGGGCGGAGGCAACGCCAACCCGGTGCCGAGCGGCGGGCCGGACGCGCTGGTTGCGGCCGACAAGGCCACGCAAAGCGCCACGCTGCTGACCATTCCCATCATCCCCTACATCAACAACAGTGCTGCCTGGAGCTGCAGTTTTCCAGTTACCGGCACGCCCACGAACCAGCCGGATTACGGGCCGCAGCAAGCCACGAACCCTTACGTGTTTCCTGCCGGGGAGACATGCGGCAACAGCCTCACCACCGCCGGCGTGCAACTGACCGACACGGACGTGCTGGCGAATAACATTGCCAACTCACCTGCTTTCCAGAAAGCGTGGGTGGCACATCTCGTCGGTAAATTCGGGCTGGCGGCGAAAGGCGGTGTCAAGTTCTACCAGCTTGACAACGAGCCGTTCGGCTGGGGCAACACGCATCGCGATGTGATGCCGAACGGCGCCACATACGCGACGATCGCCACGCTCGGCGAGCAATACGCGCTGGCGATCAAGCAGCAGGACCCGTCCGCGGTTGTGCTCGGGCCATCGGATTTCACGCTTGGCGGCTGGATCGGCTCGCCCGCCGCGCAGAACAACCTGTTCGCCGGCCAGTATTACCTGCAGCAGATGGCTGCGTTCGGCGCGGCCAGGAACCGCCGCGTGCTAGATTATTTCGACGAACACTACTACTTCAACTTCACGGACGCCACGAGCCAGCTCGCCTCCACCCGCACCTTGTGGGACCCGACCTATAATGGCGGCACCTGGGTGGAGCAGTATTATTTTAACGGGCCGATGCAGCTCATCCCGCGTTTCCAGCAGTGGATCGCGCAGTATTATCCAGGCACGAAGCTGTCTATCTCCGAATACTCCATAGATAGCGGCAACAGACTGATCACCGATGCGCTGGCGGAAGCCGATGTGCTGGGGATTTTCGGACGGGAGGGCGTGGGGCTGGCCACGATGTGGAACCCGCCGCAGCCGACGGATCCCATCGCCTTCAGTTTCCTGCTTTACCGCAACGTGGACGGCGCCGGCCATGGTCTGGGCACCACGGGCGTGCAGACCGCCAGCGCGGACCAGGGTTCCGTCTCCGCTTACGGCGCGTTACGCAATCCGCACACGCTGGGTCTGGTGCTGATCAACAAGACGGCGAGCGCCCTGACCGTGCCGGTGACGGTGGCGGGGCAGACGGAGGCGGCCTCCGCTGCGATGTATAGCTATACGGGCGCGGATCTCTCGGCGATCCATAAAGTGGGCAACGTGGCTTTCCGCGCGGGGGTCGGGAGCCTGAGTCTGCCTGGGTATTCCATGAGCATGCTGGTGTTGCCGGTCGAGTGAACGGGAAGCAAGGACTTCTTTTCTGAAGAAAAGAAGCGACAGACTTCTGGTCCCTGTCGGCGTTCCATCCTGCTTGCATCCGACAGGGACTGCTTGCCTTCTTTAAGTGTCCCGCTACGGTGCGGCCACCAAAGAGGGACGGCCCCGAATGACACCACCGACCGCGCGCAGCCTGCTTCTGGGCGCCTGCTTCTTCGCTTCACCGGCCGTGGCGCAGTACCCCGCACACCCCGCAACCACGCCTGACATCAACGCGGCCGACCTGGCATCACGCGACAAGGCGATCGCAGACGATGCGTTCCAGGGACGCGGTCCCGGCACCACGGCAGGCGAGGCGGCCTCCGCGTGGATCGCCGACGAGATGAAGCGTATCGGCCTCATGCCAGGCAATCACGGCAGCTACTTCCAGCCGGTGCCGACCGTCAACGTCACGCTCGATGCAGCGGCCTCGCATTTGGTGTTCAACACGCCGAAGGGCGCAATTACGCCGAAATTTCCGTCCGATACTGTTTACTGGACGCCGCAGTTCAAGACCGGCGCGGTGTCCGTTAGTAACACACCGATGGTGTTCGTGGGATACGGCGTGGTGGCGCCGGAATATCACTGGAACGATTATGCCGGCGTAGATGTGCGCGGCAAGACGGTAGTGCTGCTGATCAACGATCCCGGCAACGAAGACGCGCATGCCAATCCCGCGTTCTTCAAGGGTCACGCGATGACGTATTACGGGCGCTGGACCTACAAATTTGAGGAAGCGGCTCGTCATGGCGCGGCCGCGGTGATGATCGTGCACGAGACCGCGCCTGCCGCGTATGGCTGGCAGGTGGTGCGCAATTCGAATTCGGGGACGAAATCCTGGCTGGATGACGCGGACGGCAACGCGTCCAAAGTGCCCGTGCAGGGCTGGATCACGCTGGATACGGCGCGTGACCTGTTCGCGCGCGCCGGGCTGGATTACGACGCGCAGAAGAAAGCGGCCAACACGCCTGGTTTTAAGTCGGTGGTGATGGCGGGCGAGACGATGTCCGCCGAACTGCACTCAAAAGTTTCCCACCTGAACACGCGCAACGTGATCGGCGTGGTCGAGGGAAGCGCGCATCCCGATGACGTGGTCCTCTACACCGCGCATTGGGATCATCTGGGCGTGAAGCCGGACGTGCCGGGGCCGGACAAGATCTATAACGGCGCGATCGACAACGGCATGGGCGTGTCCAGCATATTGGAAATCGGCCAGGCTTTCGTCCACGCTGATCCTAAGCCGAAGCGCACGGTCGCCATCATCTGCTGGACGCTGGAGGAGCAAGGCCTGCTCGGCTCGCAGTATTTCGCCCAGCATCCGGTCTGGCCGCTCGCGCACATCGTAGGTGGCGTCAACATCGATGCGAACCTGCCGGAGGGGCCGGCGCATGACATGGTGGTGATAGGCAACGGCGCCTCGCAGATGGAGGACCTGCTGGCGGCCGAGTTGAAGACGCAGAACCGGGTGATCGCGCCCGATCCCGAGCCGGAGAAGGGCAGTTTCTACCGCTCCGACCACATCAGCCTGGCGAAAGTCGGCGTGCCGATGATCGATCCGGAGGGCGGGTTCGACCTCGTGCAGGGCGGCCCGAAAGCCGGCCGCGCGACGCGCGATGCCTACACCGCGAATCACTACCACCAGCCCTCCGACGAGTTTGACCCGAAATGGGACCTGTCAGGCCCGGTAGCGGACCTGAAGATCCTGTATGCGATGGGCTATAAGCTGGCTGACAGCAACATCTGGCCGGACTGGTATGCCGGGAACGAGTTCCGCCAAATCCGGGACAAGAGCCGTCAAGGTTCGTAGTTCAAGGCATGATGTGCCTTCTGCCAACGCAGTCAAAACGAGCGCACAACAACGGCATCAAAAGTTTATTGCTTCTTTCCTTCAAAAAAGAAGGCCGTGCTTTCTTACTTTCGGAGTAACCGACATGCGCAAACTCGCCCTGCTGACCTCGACCTTTCTCCTATCCGGTGCCGCCGCTTACGCCGAGGCGCCGTTCAGTTTCGATGCGGCGCCTGGCAAGCTGCCGAAAACCGTCGTGCCGGACGACTACCGCATCGACATCACGCCGGATCTCGACAAGCTGACCCTGACGGGAAGCGAAGTGATACGGCTGCACGTGCGGACTGCCACGGACAGCATCACGCTGAACCAGGCCGGCCTAAAGCTGGACAGCGCGGCGCTGGTGGGTGGCGGACAGGCCACGATCACGCAGGATGAGAAGGCGCAGACGGCGACGCTGCATTTCGACCACCCGATAGCACCTGGCGCCTACTCGCTTGGGATCAAATACACCGGCCCGATCCCGCAGACGCCGAACGGCATCTATTATGATGACTACAAGACCGCGCAGGGCGACACGAAGCGTATGCTGGTCACGCAGTTCGAAGTGGCCGATGCCAGGCGGATGTTTCCCGGCTGGGACGAGCCGGCGTTCAAGGCGGTGTTTCATTTGTCGGTAACCTTGCCCGCGGGAATGGTCGCCGTATCCAACATGCCAGGAAAATCCACACCCACTCCCACCGGGCAGCAAAGCGTGCTGTTCGATGCGACGCCGCGCATGTCCACCTATCTGCTCGCCCTGCTGGCCGGGGACATGACGGCCGTGCGCGGCGAAGCTGACGGCGTTCAGATGGGCGCATACGCCCCCACCGGCCGGCAGGACCAGGCACGCTACGCGCTGGACGTGGAAGAGCACGTGCTGCCGTATTACGACACCTATTTCGGCGTGCATTTCCCGTTGCCTAAGCTGGACATGATCGCCGTCCCCGGAAACTACGAGGCCGGTGCGATGGAAAACTGGGGCGCCATCACGTTCATCGACGACGCGATGCTGTTCGACCCGAAGACCTCCTCGCCCGCCACGCGCCAGCAGATCGCATACGTTGTGGCGCACGAGATGGCGCATCAATGGTCTGGCGACCTGGTGACGATGGGATGGTGGGACAACATCTGGCTAAACGAAGGCTTCGCCACCTGGATGGGCTGGAAGGTGACCGACCACCTGCACCCCGACTGGGAGATCTGGCCGCGCCAGCACGGCGCGCGCGAGGAGGCGATGGCGCAAGACGCGCTGCCCACCACGCATCCGATCCAGCAGGTGATACGCGACGAGACGGAAGCAGAATCGGCTTTCGACCAGATCAGCTACCAGAAGGGCAGCATGATCATACGCATGGTGGAAGACTGGATCGGGCCGGATGTGTTCCGCGCCGGCATGCGCGGCTACATGAAGGCGCATGAGTTCGGCAACGCCACCAGCGCCGATCTTTGGAACGCGCTCGGTGCAGCCGCGCACAGCGACGTGGCGAAAGTGGCAGCCACCTTCACCGAGCAACCGGGCATTCCGCTGGTGCACGTGGCCCGAGCCTGCACCGATGGCCACGCGCAACTGACGCTGACCGAGGACCGCTTTGCCATCCACGATCCGCATCCGAAGCCGATGAACTGGATCATCCCGGTGACGATCGGCGGCCCGGGCGAGGCCACACAGCATGTGATGCTGCAGGGTGCGGCGGCCAGCGTCCAGGCCGGCGCCTGCGACGCGCCGGTGAAGGTGAACCTGGGCGAGAACGGCTATTACCGCACGCAGTACGATGCGGCTTCGCTGCAGGCGCTGGCGAAGGTCTTGCCGTCTCTGGCACCTGCCGACCGGGCAAACCTGCTGGGCGACCAGTTCGCACTTTTCCTGGCTAACCGCGCCAACCTGGCCGAGTATCTCAACCTCCTGGGTGGCCTGCCGAACGAGCAGAACATCGCGGTGTGGACCGATACGGTCGCCCATCTGCAACGCCTCGACCGTGCGCTGATCGGCTCGCCGCTGCGGGCGCGTTTCGATGCGTTCGCCGCCGGGCTGATCCGTCCGGAGGCCGCCCGCCTCGGGTGGGAGGCGAAACCAGGCGAGCCGTTCGTCGATCTGCTGCTGCGTTCTCAACTCATCGCCGCCCTGGGCGCGTTGCAGGATCCGGCAACCCTCGCGGAGGCGCACCGCCGCTTCGACGCGTTCGTGCAGAACCCGGGATCGTTGTCGCCCGATCTGCGCGGGCCCGTCCTCACCATGGTAGGCCATACCGCGGATCAGGCGACCTATGACACGCTCAAGCGGCTCGGTATCGCAGCGACCAGCACGGAAGAGAAATTGCGCTACTTCATCGCCTTGGCCGGCGCCGAGGACCCGAAGCTGGTGGCTGAATCGGTGGCTTTCGCGGAAGCCGGCGAGGTGCCGAACGGTCGCATCACCCCCTATCTCGCGATGATCAGCCGGAACTCGGAACATCCTGAGCTTGTCTACAAGCTCACCGAGCCGCGGATTCCGGCGTTGGCGACACGCGTGCCGCCAGGCGGTCCTGGCTCGACCGGACTGCTTGCCGCCGCCGCGTCCGGCTCCTCCGATCCGGCGCTGGCGGCCACGCTGCTCTCTGCTGCGTCCAGCCAAAGCTCGCTGGGTGCGAAGATTTTCGCGGGGCGGATTGCGGATGCGATCCAGTCCGCCGCGGAATTTCGCGTGATGGTGCTGGCGCAGTTGCCGGCCTGGCTGGACAAGACGAAAGGGTAAGGAAGGCCCCCTGTCGGCGGGTGCTGAAATGGCCGCCGACAGGGAGCAAAAGTTTTTTGGTCCTTTTTGCAAAAAGGACTGCTCGCTTTCTTTGCTGGCTTCGTAATCACGATCAAACGAAAGACCCAGCAGGGTGGAACAACTGCGCTGGCTGCCGCAGATACAAGACTGGCGCGCCCGCCTGCGCACGCTCTCCATAGCGGGCGATCCCTGGCCGCAGGCGGTGGCCCTGGCCAACGCGCGCCTAGATTTCACCCGCACCAACGCGCTCGACGAGACGATACGCCGCGCCCTTGACGGTGCCGTGCCTGCCGACACCAGCACCACGCCGGTGCGCCTGGCGATCCTCGGTTCCGCCACGCTGGCGCATCTGCATCCGGGCATACGCGTGGCCGGCCTGCGCCGGAACATCCACGTCTCCACATACGAGAACGACTACGGCCAGTATATGCAGGCGTTGCTGGACAGCGGATCCGCCCTGCACGCCTTCCGTCCGAATGCGGTGCTGTTTGCCTTCGATGCGTACCACCTCACACAGGGCCTGCACGCAGCACTGTCGGAAGCGGATGTGGACGCCGCCCTGGCCGAGACGATGGCCCGTATCGGGCGTTGCTGGACACTCGCGCAGACCGCCTTCGCCTGCCCGGTGATGCAGCAGACGGCGCTGGACGTTTTCGCCCCCTTGCTCGGCGGCAACGAGCACCGTCTGCCCGGCTCGCGCAGCCGCATCGTCGCGCGCCTGAACGAAAGGCTGCGAGCCGAGGCGGACGCAAGTGGCGTCGATCTTGTGGCGGTGGACGACGCGGCGCGCCGGGACGGCACAAGCAGCTGGCATGACCCCGCGCTCTGGCACCGCGCCAAGCAGGAGGTGACGCCGGCGCTGGCACCCACCTATGGCGAGCTGGTGGCACGGGTGATCGCTGCCCGTCAGGGCCGCTCAGCCAAATGCCTGGTGCTCGATCTGGACAACACGCTGTGGGGCGGCGTCATCGGCGATGACGGGCTGGACGGCATCGTGCTCGGCCAGGGCAGCACGCTGGGCGAGGGCTTCATTGCGGTCCAGGAATACGCCAAGGACCTCGCCCGGCGCGGCATCATCCTCGCGGTCAGCAGCAAGAACGATCCGGCCAACGCTTTGGAACCGTTCGAGCGCCACCCCGAGATGGTGCTGAAGCGCCAAGACATCGCCAGCTTCCGCGCCAACTGGGATGATAAGGCTGCAAACATACGCGCCATCGCGCACGAGCTGAACATCGGCCTCGATGCGATGGTGTTCCTCGACGACAACCCGTTCGAACGCAACCTGGTGCGCGAGCAATTACCGATGGTGGCCGTCCCCGAAGTGCCCGATGACGACCCCGCCCGCGTGCCCGGTGTGCTGTCGGACGCCGGCTATTTCGAAAGCCTGGGCATCACCGCGGACGATCTGAAACGCGGTGCGCAATATCAGGACAACCGCGCGCGCGACGATCTGCGGGCGACCGCCACCGACATGGAAAGCTACCTTCGCGCGCTGGACATGCGCCTGGTCTGGAACCGGTTCGACAGCGTGGGCCAGACACGCGTGGTGCAGCTCATCAACAAGACGAACCAGTTCAACCTGACTACCCGCCGCCACCAGGACGCCGACGTGGAAGCCGTGATGGCGAACCCGCACGCCTTCGGCCTGCAGATGCGTCTGCTGGACCGCTTCGGCGATAACGGCATCATCGCCATCGTCATCGGCCACCTGACCGCGCCGGATACCGTCACCATCGACACCTGGCTGATGAGTTGCCGCGTGCTCGGCCGCGGCGTGGAACGCACCACGCTGAACCTGGTGGCGGCGCACGCGCGGGCGCTGGGCGCCACGCGCCTGGTTGGCGAATACCTGCCGACCAAGAAGAACGCCATGGTGCGCGAGCATTACAGCAAACTCGGCTTCACCCCGCTCACCACCGAACCTTCAGGTGCGAGCACCGCCGTGCTGGATTTGACCGCCTTCACGCCAGGGACCACCTTCATCCATGTCAGCGAAGGCACCACGCCATGACCGACCAAGCCCGCATCTACGAAGACCTCACCGACATCTTCAACGACGTGTTCATGCGTGACGACATGAAGCTGACTCCGGAGCTCTCCGCCAAGGACGTGGATGGCTGGGACAGCTTCAAGCAGATCGAGATCATGGTCTCCGTCGAGGAGCGCTTCGGAATCAAGCTGAACACGCGTGAGATCGACGGGCTTAAGAACGTGGGTGACTTAGCCGACGTGATTACCAAGAAAGCGAAGTAGTCAGCCGCTTTGAGGTAGCGGCACACAGAAAGCAAGCAGTCCTTTTTTGAAAAAAAGGACCAAAAAACTTTTGCTGCCCCCGCATCTGCAGCGCCCGGTTTCTTCCGGATGCTACAAGGCATGTGAACCTGCGCAGGGAGCAAAAGTTTTTTGCTTCTTTTTTTCAAAAAAGAAGGCCTTTCTTGCTTCCTCGAGTGTCAACCTCGAAGCGAACTGACAGTCGCAGGGTATAGCACCATGCTGATCACGAACACCGCGCAACACGAGCCCGACAGACCAGCCCTTGTCTTTGAAGGCGAGACTATCAGCTTCTGCGCGTTCGAGACGCAGACCAACCGCATCGCGCACGCCTTCGCCGCGGCCGGCGTGCAGCCAGGCGAACGCGTTGCCTATGTCGGCCGCAACACGGCGGCCTACTTCCTGCTTTTCTACGGCGCCATGAAGGCGGGAGCCGTGACGGTGCCGGTCAACTGGCGCCTGGCGCCGCCGGAGGTCTGCGCGATCATCGCTGATTGCCAGGCGCGCGTGCTCGTGCTCGGCCGCGAATACGCCGCCGAGCCCGCCTATGCCAACCTGCCCGGCGTCAGCCTCGCCCTCGCGGCAGAGGACGGGTCAGGAGAATGGCAGCATTTATCGGCCTGGTCCGCCGCACATCCCGGCACGCCGGTCGGACATGTGGCCGAGCCAGGCGATATCGCCGTCCAGCTCTATACGTCCGGCACCACCGGCCAGCCAAAGGGCGTGATGCTGAGCCATGGCAACATCACGCACGGCCTGCTTGCGGCGAAGACGCATGATCTCGGCTGGAACCAATGGTCAGCCGCGGACAGCGCGGTGCTGGCGATGCCCGTATCGCATGTCGGCGGAACGATCTGGGGCATCATTGGCTTGTTTCACGGCGCGTGCTGTCACATCCAACGCCAATTCGACGCTGATGGAACGATCGATGCCATTGCACGCCATCGCACGACCCGGCTGTTCCTGGTGCCGGCCGCGCTGCAGATACTGGTGCGTCACCCCCGGGCGCGAGACACGGATTTCTCCAGCCTGCAGGAAGTCGGCTACGGCGCCAGCCCTATGCCGCTGCCGCTATTGCGGGAATGCATGGACGTGATGCGTGTCCCGTTCGTGCAGTTCTACGGCATGACGGAGACCTCGGCCACCATCGTGGCGTTGGCGGCCGCCGATCACGCCGCCGCACTGGCCTCGCCGGAAGACGAATATCGCCTGCGCGCAGCGGGCCGCGCGCTGCCCTGGGTGGAGTTGCGCATTGTGGACTCCACAGGCACGGAAGTGCCGCGCGGAACGGTTGGCGAAGTGGTGACGCGCTCGGCCGCGAACATGGCCGGCTATTGGCAAAGACCGGTGGAGACAGCGCGCACGATCGAGCCTGGCGGCTGGCTGCATACCGGCGACGCCGGCTACATCGATACGGACGGCTACCTGTTCATCCACGACCGGATGAAGGACATGATCATCTCCGGTGGCGAGAACGTCTACCCTGCGGAGGTGGAGAGCGCGCTCGCCGAACACCCGGCCGTGGCGGAGGTGGCGGTCATCGGCGTGCCGGATTTGCGGTGGGGCGAGGCGGTGAAGGCTATCGTGGTGCTGCGTCCTGACCAGGACGTCAGTGCGGCGGACCTTATTGCCTGGAGCCGCACACGCATTGCCGGGTTCAAGGCGCCTGGCAGCGTGGATTTTGCGCAGGCGCTGCCGCGCAATGCGTCGGGCAAGCTGCTTAAGCGTGTTTTGCGGGAGCCTTATTGGAGGGGGGAGGGGCGGCAGGTTTCGTGAAAGAGGCAAGAACTCTTTTCTGAGAAAAGAAGCGAACTTTTGATTTCACTGTCGCCGACTATAGCGACAGGCGCAGAAATCAGGACAGAAACGCACGCCGCCGAAGCGTCAGTCGTAAAAGTTTTTTGCTTCTTTTTTTCAAAAAAGAAGGCCTTCCTTCACTTCGCCGTAGCCACGAAATCCCGCAACCGCACCCGCCGCATCTGCGCCCAGAACGCCGTCGTTGAACCCGACCAGTTCGCCGTGATCTTGCCGCCCTGGCCGTACCAGTTGCCGCACTCCGCCGCCCAGACCGTGCGGCTCAGCTTCGCATGCAATCCGGTGTTGTAAGCCTCGTTCGCCTCCGGCCGCACCTCCATAGCCGCCACACCGGCAGCCGCGATGTGCGCGAGGCATTGCGTGATGTAGCGGAACTGGCATTCCAGCATGAAGATGATGGAGCTGTGGCCAAGGTTCGTGTTCGGGCCGTAGAGCAGGAACATGTTCGGGAAACTGGGTGTCGCCACGCCGTGATAGGCATGCGGCCCGTCGGACCACGCTTCCTGCAGGGACTGGCCGTCTCGGCCGGTGATCGCCACGGGCGCCAGGCAGTTTCGCACGTCGAAGCCGGTGGCGAACACCACGATATCCAGAGCGCGCTCCACGCCATCCCGGGTGCGTATGCCGGCCGGCGTGAAGCGGTCGATTTCTGAATCCACCAGTTCCACGTTACTGCGATTGAAACACGGCAGGTAATCGTCGGTGACCAGCAGGCGCTTGCAGCCGAGCGGATAATCCGGCGTGAGTTTGGCGCGCAAGGCAGGGTCGGCCACCTGGCGCGCGAGGTGCCAGTTCGCCAGCTTTGTCATCCAGCGGTTCCGGCGTGATCCGGTGCGGAATGCCCCGAACAGCGCTTCCTGGTAGGTGTAGATGGCGTGGCGCATGAGCCGTCGCAGCGCCGGCAGCGCGCGGAATGCGCGTTGGGTGCGCGGGCCGTAGCCGTGGTTCATCCTGGGGATGATCCAGTTCGGCGAGCGCTGGAACACGCTGAGCCGGGCACAGACCTTCGCCAGCTCAGGCACGATCTGCACCGCGCTGGCGGCCGATCCCACAACGGCCACGCGCTTGCCCGCGTAGTCCACCGCATGGTCCCAGCGCGCGGCGTGGAAATGGGCGCCGGCGAAATCCTGCAGACCGGCGAAGTCCGGCACGCGCGGCACGCTCAATTGTCCGACCGCTGGTATGAACACGTCGAACATCGCGCGTCCGCCGTCGGAGGTCTCAACCAGCCAGGCGCGTGCCGCCTCGTCCCAGGTGGCGCGCTGCACCGCCGTATTCAGGCGTATGCTCGGGCGCAGGCCGAACCTGTCGGTCACGTCCTCCAGATAGGCGAGTATCTCTGCCTGCCCGGAATAGCGGTGTCCCCAATCCGGCTTGGGGGCGAAGGAGAACGAATACAGATGCGAGGGCACGTCGCACGCTGCCCCCGGGTAGGTATTGTCCCGCCAGGTGCCGCCCACGCCCGGTCCGCGCTCGAACACGGTGATGCCGGTGAAGCCCGCCCGGCGGAACGTAGCGGCCGCGCCGATACCGGCGAAGCCCGCGCCAACGATGGCGATCCGAAGGTCAGACCGGGCATGCATGTGGCGCTACCGCGGCGGCGGGAGGCTCTGCTGCTGCACCATGCCCGAAGGCGCCGCGTAGCCCACCGGCGGCTCTCCCTGCGGCCCCTGCTGATAGGCGACAGGCGGCGGCAAAGCGGGCGCGGATTGGCCGGCGCCGTAGCGCATCAGCAAGCCGCGCAGCGGGTCGGCCGCCGGATTGCTCACCCGCATGGCCATTACGATGTCCACCGTGCCGACCGGCTGGTTGTAGTAGGCCTGGTTGCCCTCATTGTCGGCAGACATCACGCTGCCTTCTACGGAGAAGCCGGCGAAGAAGCCGCGCGGGCGTTCGAAGGCCACGATGTCCGCGTTCAGGTTGGTGGTCGTCGCGCCCTGCACGCCGCCACCCAGCGTCACCACCGCGAAAGACGCGTTGCCGCCCAGCTTAAACTGGTTGTCCATGACGGAGCGCAGGCCGTTTTCCGTCAGGATGAACATCATCACCTCAGCGTCCTGCACGCCGGCCTGCAGTCCGACGCTGCCGCTGCTCAGGCTGTAGAACGCCGGCGCCGACCAGCTGCCCTGGCCACCACGGGCGAGCAGGACACAGCCGCCACCCTCGCCGGCGATCAGGAAGCCGGCGCGGAACACGCGCGGGCAGATCACCACCGCGCGGGCGCGCGGCAGCACGGCGCGTGCATTGCCGCCTTGATCGTCATTGAGGATCTCCTGCGCGGCCAGGGTCGCGCGGTCCACCAAGGCCTGCTGGTTCTGCGGCGTTTCCGCCCGGGCTGCCAAGGGAGCCAGGAGGAGGGAAGCGAACAGGGTCGCTCGCGTGCTGTACGGCATCGTTAGGACACTCCTTCGCTTGTTCGGCTACGGGCCTATTCTCATGCCACATGATGGCGTTATCAGGGCAAGCTGACAAACTAGATGATGTGAAAAGTAAGAAAGGCCTTCTTTTTTGAAAAAAAGAAGCAAAAAACTTTTGCTCCTGACGCCGGCCTGGGCGTGCGCTTTGATCTTGCCAGTCGCCGTGCTTGCAGAACGTTGCGAGCCCTTATGCCGGCGCCGGGAACGAAGTTTTTGCTTCTTTTTTTCAAAAAAGAAGGCCTTGCCTTCCTTACCCTATCTCCGCCCCATCATTCACCAGCACCACCCGCCAGCCGGCGGCGAACCGCTCCAGCACCGTCAATGACAGGTTCTGCACTGAGAGGTGCAAGGCCGCGGAAGCGCCCACCCCCAGCGCATGCGCCACCGCCGCGCGTATCGCGCCGCCATGGCTGACGCACACCACATCCCGCCCGTCATATGTCAGCGCCAGGTCCTCCAGCGTGGCGCCAACCCGTTCCAGCACGTGCTGCATGCTTTCCCCTTCGGGCGGCACCTCGGCGGCGCTGATCGGCCAGAAGGGATGCGCCGGATCGGTCAGCCGGGCCGGCAGGTCGGCGTGAGGCAGCCCCTGCCAGGCGCCCAGGTCCTGCTCGGTCAGGCCTGGCTCCACCTCCGGAACCACCGCGGGCAGGCCGGCTGCGAGTATCTCTTCCGCCGTTCGCCTGGTTCGTTGCAACGGCGTGACCAGCCAGATGGCATCGCGCGGCAGACGGGCTGCGAGGGCGCGGTAGGTGGCGCCCTGCACGGCCAGGCTCTCGGCGGAGATCAGCACGTCCATGCGGCCGTAGAGGACGGCGCGCGAGGTCTCCTCCACGATGGCGTGGCGGATGAGCCAGAAGCGTGTGCAGTTCATGAGGAGAAAGAAAGGCCTTCTTTGGAAAAGAGAAGCAAAAAGTTTTTGCTCCTGTCGCCTGCATCAACAGCCGGGCGCTGTTGGGAAACACAACGCACTGCATCGGCGGAGGGACAAAATTTTTTGGTTCTTCTTTTCAGGGAAGAAAGCCTTCGCTTCTATTCCCCAATGTTCATAAGCGCGCCATTCCGCCGGGCCGCATGAAACTGCTGCATGAAAAGCAACATCGCCGCGGTAAGCCAGACGACGTTCAGCCCCGCGGCCCAAACCAGCTGGCCCCAAAGTATCTCTTTGTGCCCGATCGCCGCGCGCAAGCCCTCGAACACGTGCGCGGCCGGCAACGCCAGTGCGATGTATTGCAGCCAGTGCGGCAAAGCGGAGACCGGGTAGTACACGCAGGCTATCGGCGCCAGGCCGATCAGCATGGACCATACCAGACTTTCCGCCCCGCCGCCCTGGCTGAGGATGAGCGAGATGCAGCCGAGCGCGATCCACCAGCCCATCATCATCAGGTTCAGCGCGAACAGCACGAGCACGGGGCCCACGCCCAAGATGTTGAAGTGATACAGCAGGCCCGCCAGTATCATCGCCGGCACCACGCCCAGCAGCATGCGCACCACGGACATGCCGAGCAGGGCGGCCAGCAGCTCCCACGGCCGCAGCGGGGACACGAAGATGTGGCCCAGATTGCGCGACCAGATCTCCTCCATGAAGGTGACCGCGAAGCCGAGATGGCTGCGCAACGCGGTCTCCCACAGCAGCACGCCGCCCAGCAGCATGCCGATCGTGACCGCGCCGTGGTCCCCCAGCCGCGCGGCGAAGAAGCGCGACGTGAAGCCCCAGATCACCATCTGCAGCACCGGCCAGTACGCCAGGTCCAGCAGGCGCGGCCAGGAGCGGCGGAACAGTGTCAGATGGCGGTACATCAGGCCCCAGATGCGGCGCAGCGACATCATGCGGCCGGCTCCGCCTGGCGGGAGCGCGCGATGTCGAGGAACACGTCCTCCAAATCGTCGCGGTTGTAGCGCGTCAGCAATTCGCCCGTAGTGCCGCGGTCCACGATGCGGCCCTGCTTCATCATCAGCACCGGGCCGCACAGCCGCGCCACCTCGTCCATGTTGTGGGACGCGAGCAGGATGGTGCAGCCGCTTTCCGCCCGGTAGCGCTCGAGCCAGCTCCGGACCAGGTCGCCGGTGTCGGGGTCCAGGCTGGCAGTGGGCTCGTCCAGAAGCAGCAGCTCCGGCCGGTTTATCAGCGATTTGGCCAGCGCCACGCGGGTTTTCTGCCCGGCCGAGAGCTGGCCCGCGGGGCGGTTGAGAAAGGCGTGCAGGTCCAGCTCGTTTGCCAGATCCGCCACGCGGCGCTCGACGTTGCGGACGTTGTAGAGGTGGCAATAGACGCGGAGGTTCTCCGCCACAGTCAGGCGGTGCGGCAGCGCCACGTAGGGTGAGGAGAAGTTCACCTTTGCCAGTGCGGCGAAGCGGTCGTTCGCCATGTCGTGGCCCAGCATGTGTATGCGGCCAGCGGTGGGCACCAGCAGGCCGAGCAGCATGGCGATCGTGGTTGTCTTGCCGGCGCCGTTGCCGCCCAGCAGGCCTACCGTCTGGCCGCGCTCCACGTTGAAGCTCACGTCGTCCACCGCTAGCGCCGCCTTGTAGCGCTTCGTCAGGGATTCGACTTGTATGGCGTACATGCCGCGGAGGGTTGGCTGAAAGAACGGAAGAAAGAAAGGCCTTCTTTTTTGAAGAAAAGAAGCAAAAAGCTTTTGTCTGCGCTGTCGCCGGCTTTCTGGCTAGGCGCCGACAGGACGTAAAAGTTTTTTGGTTCTTTTACTCAAAAAAGAACGGCTTGCTTTCTTCAGGTCACGCAGCGGGACTTGTGGCACCCATGCGCGGCAACATGCGTGATCGTGGCGTGGCCCGAGCGCAGCGTCGCCGAACCGCGCGTATGGGCCACGCGCTCGGTGGCCATCGCCGGCTCGATGAGATGGTAGCTGTGATGTCCGGTGACGGCCGCCAGCCGGACGGAGGCGTGCACGCGCGGCTCCGGCGCCTCGGCCACTTCAACCGGAGCTGCCGAGGCACGGCCAGCGCGGTGACGGTCATTGCTGGCGTAACGCACGTTGTCGCGCCCGCGCCGGCTTCGGGCGGCGACAGCCACGTTGACGTGGCGCGGGTATCGGGGGCCGGCGGGTATGTCCATCGGCAACTGGTTCACCGCGTATTGCTCGGCAGGCGAGCGCGCCTGCGGCCACTCGCCTTGGATGTAGGGCGCGATCATCGCCACATAACGGCGAGTTTCGGACGGCAGCGGCCGGTTGTGCGTCAGGTAATCCTCAAGCCGCGCCGGACCGCCATTATAGGCGGCCAGGAAGCCTGGGCTGCCGAACGCGTCGTACATCTCGCGCAGATAGGCGGTGCCGGCCATGATGTTGTTGTGCGGGTCGAAGGCGTCGTCCGGCAGGTTATAGCGCGCGCGTACTTCGTCGTAGGTGGCGGGCATCACCTGCATCAGGCCCATCGCACCCACAGGCGAGGTGATCAGCGCGCCGCTGGCGGTGAATTCATGGCCGTGCGACTCGACGCGCATCACCTCGCGTATCCAGCGTTCCGGCACGTCGTATTTCTTGCTGGCCTCGGTAATGTAGGGGCCCCACGGGTCGTCCGGCGAGCCGGGCGGCGTGTAGCTCGGCTTGGCACGCGCCACGTAGGTGGCGGCTTCCTGGGTCGCCGTCATCGGCGGGGTGTGGCTGGCGCAGGCGGAGAGCAGGGCCA
>CAXTVW010000062.1:0-19599 GCA_964247675.1 uncultured Acetobacteraceae bacterium | reverse complement strand
TCAACGCCATACGCCAGGTCATCGCCCTGGAAGCCGCCATCGCCGCCACCCACCACGCCGCCATCGAGAAAGCCGCCCAGCGCCAGCAAGACCGCGCCTACCGCCACGCCCACCCCCGGACCACCTCCGCCACCCCCTCTGAAACCGTCCCCTCCCTCCCCACCAAACCCGCCGCCATCCCCTCCCTCCTGGCCAACATCAGCCGGGAAATCGGCATAGACCTCGAAGGCCCCACCCTCGCCGACCGTCTCCCCACCTTCCTCCGCCAGACCGAACCCACCGGCCCGCCCGGCTAACCCAGCCCCAAAGGCCAGCCGCACCGCCCCCAACCAGCCCCAAACCCCAAGCCGCAAACCCCGCCGCATCCAGCGGCCGAAAACCCGCGTGCAAAGTGTCCCCCAGGCGACACTCACATTCTGTTGAACCCCCGCCTCACGACAAACCCGTGAGCCGATGTTTCACTCCCCCCCGGCCCAACGCGGTCCAATCGCAAAATCCGGGGAAACACCATGAAACGCACCAGCCTACGCACGCCCAAACACGCCCTGCGCGCCACCACCGCGCTGGCCGCCACCTGCCTCCTGACCCTCGCCCCGCCAGCCAGTGCCGCCGTCACCCAGATCATAATTGATAGCTCCGCCCCGGCCTTCGGCGGCGCCACCATAGGCACCGTCGGCGCCTACACCCTGCTGTCCGGCCGAGCCTTGGGCGAGCTGAACCCCGCGGACCCCCACAACGAGATCATCCAGGACATCGCCCTCGCGCCAAAGAACGCGAACGGAAAGATCCCCTACATCGCCACCTTCCAGATCGCCGTCCCGCAGAACCTCTCCGCCGCCAACGGCCTGCTGTTCTACGAAGTCCCCAACCGCGGCAACAACGCCATCCCAGGCGCCGCCTCCATCGTTCCGGGCGCCATCTACATGCAGAGCGGCTGGCAGGGTGACCTCCTGTCCAACTGCACCACCGCCTACCCCTGCACGTCCCTCAACGCGCCCTACACCGGCACCAACCAGGTCATCCAGGTCCCCGTAGCCACCAACAGGGACGGCTCCTCCATCACCGGCCCCGTCTACGGCCACATCGCCCTCGGCGCCTCCGGCAACACCTCCCAGCTCGTCATCTTCACCACCCCCATCCCCTACAAGCCCGTAAGCCTGGACACCTCCCCAACCATCACCCAGTTCTACAGCCTGGCGAAACAGACCATCACCGGCATAGACGGCCCCAAACACCAAATCCCCGCCAACGCCTGGGCCTGGGCCGACTGCACCACCACTCCCTTCCCCGGCACCCCAGATCCCACCCGCATCTGCCTGAAGAACGGCTTCGACCCGTCCCTCCTCTACGAAATGGTCTTCACCGCGAAAGACCCACTCGTCCTCGGCGTAGGCTACGCCGCCACGCGAGACATCATCAGCTTCTTCCGCCACAGAAAAACAGACGAGGCCGGCACCGCGAACCCCATCGCCGGCGCCGTCTCCAAGGTGATCGACGTCGGCGTCTCCCAATCCGCCTCCTTCATCCGCTCCACCATCCACCTCGGCTTCAACGCGGACGAAGGCGGCATAAAGGTCGCCGACGGCGCCTGGTCGCAGATCGACGGCCGCCAGCTCTACATGAACATCCGCTTCGCCCTGCCGGACGTCATTACCAACCTCTACATGCCGGCCGACGAAGCCCCCGTCTGGTGGGCGGACTACCCCAACCTCGCCCGCAACCAGCCCGCCTCCGGCCTGCTGGACCGCTGCACCGGCACCAACACCTGCCCCGAAATCCTCGAAACCTTCGGCTCCAACGAGATGTATGAGGAGAAGATGTCCCCCGACCTGGTCGGCATGACAGCCAAGGCAGACATCCCGCTGCCCGCGAACGTCCACCGCTATTACGAGCCCTCCACCACCCACGGCGGCGGCGCCGGCGGCTTCACCTATGCCGCCACCCTGCCCCCCACCGGCGCCTGCGCCTATCCCGCCAACCCCAACCCGGAAACCCAGACCAACAACGCCCTGCAGGCAGACTTCATCGCCTACCTCACCCAGGGCACGCCGATGCCCCCCAGCAGCTACCCCACCCTCGCCAGCGGCCAACTCGTGACCCCGACCACAGCCGCCCAATCCATCCTGAAAGTCCCCGGCTACCCCTATGGCGGCCTGGCCCTCAACCACCCGGAAAAGTTCGGCTTCGGCCCCCGCCTGGACTACTTCGACCAGTCCGGCATCATAACCAACCAGCCCCCCACCGTGCAGGCCGTCCTCCCCGAACTCGTTCCCGCCCTGAACAAGGACGGCAACGAAACGTCCGGTGTCCCCTCCGTCCTGTTGCAAGCCCCGCTCGCCACCTATAGCGGCTGGAACAACTACGCGGTCACGGCCTTCAAGGGCCAGCAATGCAGCCTTACCGGCTCCTCCTTCCCGCTGCAGGAAACCAAGGCATCACGTCTGGCAGCAAAAGACCCTCGCGCCTCCCTGGAAGAACGTTACGGCACCCACGCTGGCTACGTCTGCGTCGTCACTGCCGCCGCAAACAAGGCGGTCGCCTCCCGCTTCCTGCTCTCCACCGATGCCACAACGCTCATCTCGGAAGCCCAGGCCGGCAATGTGCTGACCGACATCACACCAACGGCAGGTGACCAGGCGCACGCCGCGGAACTCTGCAAGTAGGAAGAAAGGCCTTCTTTTTTGAAAAAAAGAAGCAAAAAACTTTTACTACTTCGTATTTTGGGCGTCTGTGTTTGGTCTTGAAACGCTCGAACGCTGCAAATGCGGAGAGACAAAAGTTTTTTGCTTCTTTTTTTCAAAAAAGAAGGCCTTACTTTCTTTCTTCCGGAGTCACCAAATTGAACCCATTGCTGCTGCGTCAGTGGCACGGCTACCTCGGTGCCTTCATAGCGCCCAGCGTCATTTTTTTCGCGCTAACCGGCTCGCTGCAACTGTTCAACCTGCACGAGGCACATGGCGGCTATTACCCCGCCGAGATCGTCGAGAGATTAGGCCGCTTGCACAAAGACCAGGTCTTCGCGCTGGATCACCATCATCCTCCGCCTCCCGCAGAAACCCAGACCACCCCTGCGCCAAGTCAGCCCAAGCCCGACGACGACCAGCCGGCGGTCTCCACCTACCTCCTGAAATGGTTTTTCCTCGTCGTGGCTCTCGGCCTTGTCGTATCGACCGCGTTTGGCATCTGGATCGCCTTGACCAAACCGCGCGGCAGAACGGCTACGATCGCTCTTCTTGCTGCAGGCTGCGCTATCCCCGCACTGCTCCTCGTTGTCTAACGCAACAGCCGCCGGGTCAGCACGTCATTTCGTGGAACAGACGCAACTTGCGCAAATGCGAGGTAGTAAAATTTTTTTGCTTATTTTTTTCAAAAAAGAAGGCTTTTCTTCCTTACCCGACCGCCACCCGCACTTACCCGAGCCGCAGTAACCGTTGTAATACAACCTGGTGAACGCTGCGTTAAACACCATGAGAACCGCCATATCCGCCTCCGCCAGCAAAAAGCCGCCCGCGCAATGAAAAACCTGCGCCAGATACGCGCCGCGACCGGCACCACCCTCACAGCACGCTCCTGGCAGACCGAAGCGCCGATGCGCATGCTGATGAACAACCTGGATCCGGACGTGGCCGAACGCCCGGAGGACCTGGTCGTCTATGGCGGCATAGGCAAAGCCGCCCGCAGCTGGCCCTGCTTCGACGCCATCGTCGCCTCGCTCACCACCCTCTCCGGCGAGGAGACCCTCCTCGTCCAATCCGGCAAGCCCGTGGGCGTATTCCGCACCCACGCGAACGCGCCCCGCGTGCTGATCGCCAACTCCAACCTCGTCCCCCACTGGGCCACCTGGGAGCATTTCTCCCATCTCGATCGCCTCGGCCTGATGATGTACGGCCAGATGACCGCCGGCTCCTGGATCTACATCGGCAGCCAGGGCATCGTCCAAGGCACCTACGAGACCTTTGTCGAGATCGGCCGCCAGCATTTCGGCGGCTCGCTCGCCGGCAAATGGATACTCACCGCCGGCCTCGGCGGCATGGGCGGCGCCCAACCGCTGGCCGCCACCCTGGCCGGCGCCTCCATGCTCGCCATAGAAGCCCAGCAAAGCCGCATCGAAAAACGCCTGGAGACCGCCTACCTGGACGCCCAGGCGCAAACGCTGGACGAAGCCCTGCGCATGCTCGACCAGGCCCGCACGACCGGCAAACCCATCTCCATCGGCCTGCAAGGCAACGCCGCCGACCTGTTCCCCGAAATCCTCGCCCGCGGCATCCGCCCAGACGTCGTCACCGACCAGACCTCCGCCCACGACCCCGCAAACGGCTACCTTCCCGCCGGCTGGACCGTCGCCGAGTGGGAGCACCGCCGCACCACGGACCCCACCGCAGTCGCCACCGCCGCCAAAGCCTCCATGCGCCGCCACGTCGAAGCCATGCTGGGCTTCCACCGCGCCGGCATCCCCACCGTCGATTACGGCAACAACATCCGCCAGGTCGCCAAAGACGAAGGCCTGGCCGATGCCTTCGACTTCCCAGGCTTCGTCCCCGCCTACATCCGCCCGCTGTTCTGCGAGGGAAAAGGCCCCTTCCGCTGGGTAGCCCTCTCCGGCGACCCCGAAGACATCCGCGTCACCGACGAGACAGTCGCCGCCCTGATGCCGAACGACACCGCGCTGCACACCTGGCTGGCCCACGCCAGCGCCCGCATCCGCTTCCAGGGCCTGCCCGCCCGCATCTGCTGGCTCGGCCTGGGAGACCGCCACCGCATCGGCCTGGCCTTCAACGCCCTCGTCCGCACCGGCCGCGTCCGCGCCCCCATTGTCATCGGCCGGGACCACCTGGACAGCGGCAGCGTCGCCAGCCCCAACCGCGAAACCGAGGCCATGGCAGACGGCTCGGACGCGGTCAGCGACTGGCCCCTCCTCAACGCCCTGCTCAACACCGCCAGCGGCGCCACCTGGGTCTCGCTGCATCACGGCGGCGGCGTCGGCATGGGCTACAGCCAGCACAGCGGCATGGTCATCGTCTGCGACGGCACCGAAGACGCCGACCGCCGCCTCGAACGCGTGCTGTGGAACGACCCCGCCACCGGCGTCATGCGCCACGCGGACGCCGGCTACGAGCGCGCTATCGAATGCGCGCGCCAGCATGAGTTGAACTTGCCTATGCTCGGGAAGAAGTAAGGCAAGGCAAGCAGTTCTTTTTTGAAAAAAAGAACCAAAAAACTTTTGCTCCCTGTCGGCGGCTGCTGAAACGTTCGCCTGCTTCCTAGCTTTCTACATACGTATAAGCATGCTGCCCATCCCGGACGATCAGCGCCCGCTTGCCGCCCGATGTCGTCACCGTAAACGGATACCCCGTCTCCCCAGGTGCGACCGTCACGAACGCCACCGTACCGTCGTCATTCTTCCGCGTGGCGACCGGGCTGTTCCAACTGCCAAAATCGAACACCACGCCGCTGCCGTCGTGTCTCACCCGGATGCTACCCAGCGACGGATTGGTATAATACGCAGCAAGTCGCGAGACCTGCGCAGGATCGGGCGGCACTTGCAGATGCGGGCGCTCACCCGCCAACTCGGCGTCTATGCCGCGGGCCGCGGCATCCAGCTCCTTGGCGGCTTCCGGCTTGCCGTCATAGAGAACCTCCAGCAACCGCCGGGCAAACGGCCCTCGCAACTCGTAACCGTTGTCTCCATTCGTCAATATCACCGCACCAACTTGCGCGTCGGTGATGGCGATGACGTCCGAATGAAAGCCGATCAGGTCGCCACCGTGATGCACCTCCACCACGCCGTAACGCTGGTCGGTCGCGAGACCCATGCCATACGCCTCGTCCTCGCCGATGGTGACGTTGGGTTTCCGCCGCATCAGCAGGTTCTGCCTGGAGACGAACTCTGTGCCGTCCGGCAGCCGGCCCTGCGTCAACTCGTCCTGCACGTATTTGATCAGGTCATGCACGGAGGACCACGCCGCGCCGGCAGGCGCCACGGGCAGGAACGTGTAGTTCAGGTCCATGCTCGCCACCACCGGCCGGCCGTCGATCGTGTCGCCATGCGGGCTGGCGTGATCGCCCGACAGCGCCTGCCCATAGTCGAAGCCGGTCTCCGTCATGCCGAGCGGGCCGAACACCTGCTCCTGCATCGCCGCCTTGTAAGCCGCGCCCAGCTCGCGATCGGGATGGGCGATGTGCCCGCCGACATAGCCGGCGGCCGCCGCCATCACGTTGCTGTATTGGAACATCTCGCCGAAGCCGCTGGTCGGTTCCGTATCCGCAAGCTGCTTGAACGTGTCCGATGCCGGCGTTTGCGCGCTGGTGTTGAACAGCACCTCGAAATCGCGCCGCGGAACGCCCGTGCAGGCGCAGATCAGGTGGCGTATCAGCACCTGCTGCGTGGTAGCCTGGCTGCCCAGCCGGAAGTCCGGATACACATCCGTCACTTTCTGGTCCCAGCCCAGCTTGCCCTGATCGACCAGCCTGGCCAGCAGCAACGTCGTCAGCCCCTTCGTGTTGGACGCGATCATGAAACGCGTGTGCGCATCCACCGTCTCCGGCCGCCCCAGCTCACGCACGCCCAGCCCGCCCTCATAGACCAGCTTGCCGTGGTCGATCAGCGCCACCGCCACACCAGGCACGCGCAGCTTGGCCATCCCGTCCATCAGGAACGTCTGCAGTTCGGCGATCCGCGCCGCATCAAGCGGGTGCGGCGTGCGGCCGGCGAAGCTCTCGCGCTGGTTGCCAGGCGCGCGCAGGCTGCCCACCACCAGCAACACCGCGGCAAGCCGCTTTTCGAAGGTTGACTGGCTGCCCTTGCCGATCAGCACCGTCCAGTCGCGCCCGTGGCGGAACGCCTCGGCGGTGATCGAGAGATGCTCTTCCGGCGAGGTGTTGTATTCAAACAGCGACGCCTCGTCCCAGCCGTCTTTCGCCGCGCGCGGTGCCGTGTCCTCCAGCGCGTGGTGTTCCCCCGCATCGACGCGCTGCCACGCGGCGCGCACGGCATCCGCCGCGTTGCCCGCCTGGCCGCCATCCACGACGGCAAGGCGGAACTTGCCTTCCGGTGGTTGCAGGCTGATCACGCCCTGATCTTGCACGACCGACCAGTTTTTCGGCGCCTTGAACGTGGCGCCCGAGGCCGTCGTCTCCGCCGTGTCGGCCTGCAAAGGTGGCGCGGCGCCAGCGGCGTCCGCACAAACGGTAAGCATCAAGACTGCCCCGGCGGCGACCACAAGCGAACGCATACCATCCTCCAAGCCGTTCGCTCACAGCCTGGAACGAACCGCCGCCGGCATGCAAGCCGATCAGAAAGCAAGGACCAGGAAAACTTCTGCTTCCGAAGGCGGCTGCCTCAGCACCCGCCGACAGGAACCAAAAGTTTTTTGCTTATGCCTTCCAAAAAAGAAGGCCTTGCTTGCCCGTTTTCGCACGCCCTCAGGAATGCACCGGCGTACTCTCATACCCCGCCCACCTACGTCCCGACGCATCTGTCAGCGGAGCAATCCCCATCGCCCCCAACCGCGCCGGCTGCTCGATACGCCGGATGATGTCGGCGATCTCTCCCGCCGGCCGCGGTTTGCTGAACAGGTATCCTTGCGCCTCCTGGCATCCCGCCGCGGCAAGCCGGCAGAGCTGATCCTCGGTCTCCACGCCTTCGGCCGTCGTCACCATTTCCAGGCCCGCGCACAGGCTGACCACGGCGCGAACGATCGGCTCGCTCTGGCGCGATACGCCAAGCTGCTGCGTGAAGCACCGATCGATCTTCACCTTGTCGAAAGGGAAACGTTGCAGGTAGCTCAACGACGAGTAGCCGGTGCCGAAATCATCCATTGCGATACGCACACCGAGCGATTTCAGCCGGTGCAGCGTGGCGAGCGTCTCCTCCGTATCCTGCAGCATCACCGTCTCGGTGATCTCCAGTTCCAGCCGCGCCGCGGCCAGGCCCGATCCGCGCAGCGCGCCCGTTACCGCATCCACCAGGCTGCGGCTGGCGAACTGGGCGGGCGAGAGGTTGACGGCGACCTTTCCGCCGGCCCACGAAGCGGCCTCGCGGCACGCCTGCGCCAGCACCCACTCCCCGATCGGAACGATGAGGCCGATCTCCTCGGCCAGGGGTATGAAACGGTCAGGCGGAACGAGGCCCTGTTCGGGATGCCGCCAGCGTATCAGCGCCTCGAACCCGCTCACGCGCAACGATCCGATGTCCACGATCGGCTGGTAGAACAGCTCGAATTCGTCCTCCGCCAGCGCGCGGCGCAGATCGAGTTCCATCTGGCGGCGCAGTTGCGACTGCAAGTTCATCTCCGGCCGGAAGAACAGCCAGCCGCCGCGTCCGGACGCTTTCGCCCGATACAGAGCGAGGTCCGCCGAACGCAGCAGGATGTCCCCGTCCAGCCCGTCATCAGGTGCCAGCGCGATGCCGATGCTGACGCCGGTCGACACCACCTGGCCCTCGATCTCGAATGGCGCGGCAAGCACGCGCACCAGCCGTTCCGCAAGGCGCGCGATGCCCTGGGGCCCGTCGGTGCAGGCGGCCACGATGGCGAACTCGTCCCCGCCCAGCCGGGCGAGCAGGTCGGTCTTGCGGAGGCTTCCTTGCAGCCGCACGCTGACCTCGCAGAGCAGGGCGTCGCCCATGTGGTGCCCCAGCGTGTCGTTGACTTCCTTGAACCGGTCGAGATCGAGGCAGAGCATCGCAAAGCCGCCTTTTGCGCCGTCAGCCTGGCGTGCCTGCGAGAGGAACGTCTCCAGCCCCTTGCCGAACAGCAGGCGGTTCGGCAGGCCGGTGAGCACGTCGTGGTGCGCGATGTGCACGATCCTGGCTTCCGCCTCGCGCTGCTCGGTCACGTCGATCACCACGCCAAGCCCGCGCAGCGGCGTACCGTCCAGGCCATACTCCATCCTGACCCGGGCCTGGATGTGCCGCACGTGCCCGCCTACCAGCAGGCGGTAATCGACAGCGGCATGCTGCTCGCCGCTCGCCAGCACCTGCCGCAGATATGTCATGACCCGCGGATGCTCTTCGGGCAGCAGCCGGGAAAACCATTCCTGCGCCGTGATGACTCCCCGGGATGCCGGAAACCCGTACATGGCACGCGTACCTGCGCCGATATAGACGAGGCCCGCCGCCAGGTCGTGACGAAAGTCGCCCATACCGCCGATCTCCAGGCTCAGGCTGAGCAGCGCCTGCGACTCCCGGCTCTCGGTCACGTCTATCACCACACCGATCGAGGACAGCGCCTGTCCACCAGCGCCATAGCAATAGCGTGTGCGGACCTCCAGGTGGCGAACCTGGCCGAGCACGGGGTGATGGATACGGTAGTAATAGGTGATGTCCACCAACGAGTGCGCGAACGCGTCCGCGGCTTCGGCGCGCAGCCGCGCGCGGTCTTCCGGCAGGATCGTGTTGATCCAGATTTCGTTGGTGACCGGGGCGTCGCCGTCAGGGAGCGCGTGCAGGGTGCGCGCGTCCGGGCCGCATTCGATCAGCCCGTCCACGAAATTGTGCCGAAACGTGCCAATATGGCCGGCTTCCATGCTCAGCCGCAGGAACGCCTCGCTCTCATGCAGCCGCTCCTCGGCCACACGGCTTTCGGTGATGTCCTGGACAAGGGCGAAAAAGCGCAGCGGCTGGCCGTCAGGACCGCGTTTGCAGACGATTACACCCACATGTGCCCACATCGTACTGCCGTCGAGGCGGAGGTAGCAGACCTCCGCATCCCATCGCCCGAAAGCGAGCATCGCAGCCCGCCGCTCCTCGTCGGCAGCGGCGCGGAAATCCGGACGTACGATGTCTTCCGGCCGCAATCCGCCAAGCAGTTCCGCCTCCGTGCGGCCGGTCATCTCGCAAAACCGCCGGTTGACACGCAGGAACTGCCCATCGGCCGCGTCCGTCTCAGTCACGCCTACGGTGTTCGTCTCGAACACCGCCAGGAGCAACGCATCCCGATCGGCCAGGGCGATATCGGCATCGTGCCCCAGCCATGGGTGATCACGGCTCGTTCTGCAGGGGTCGGAATGGGCGCGACTCGCCGCCGGCATGAAGTCTGGCTCCAAGAAAGTCTCTCATTACAGCCCATTCCGGTGAACGCCGGGTAAACCAGGAGCTTCACGTCGCACGGTTGATACCATAACGTTTCGAAAAATTGGCAAAAAAGCAAGCACGGTGTCTTTTTTGAAGAAGGTAGCGAAAGACTTTTGCTTCCCCGCACCTGCAGCGGCCGGGCGCCCAGGAAACACCCGGATGATTTCGCAACGGCATCCGCTTGCTTTCCCCAAACCGCCAACCGAAAACCCGACACCGTTACGAGCGAGACGCGAGCGATGCCCAGAAACCTCCTGCGCCACACCACGCCGGCAACATCAGCCGCCGCCGCATGATCCTCCGCCTAGGCACCCCCCTGACGCTCGCCCACCTCCGCCGCCTCACCGCCGGCGAACCGGTCTGCCTCGACCCGGCCTGCCTCCCCGCCATAGAAGCCTCCGCCGCCACGATCGCCCGGGTCGTCGCCTCCGGCCGCACCACCTACGGCGTGAACACCGGCTTCGGCATACTCGCCCAAACCTCCATCCCCACTGAAAAACTGGCCGAACTGCAGCGCCGCCTGGTCCTCTCCCACGCCGCCGGCACCGGCCCGGACCTCTCCCCCGAAATCACCCGCCTGATCATGGCGCTCAAGATCCAAAGCCTCGCCCGCGGCTTCTCCGGCGTCCGCCCCCTGATCCTCAACCAGATCCTGGCCTGCCTCCAAGCCGACCTACTCCCCTGCATCCCCGCCAAAGGCTCCGTCGGCGCCTCTGGCGACCTCGCCCCGCTCGCCCACCTCTCCGCCACGCTGATCGGCGTAGGCGACGCCACCCTCGCCGGCCACCGCCTCCCCGCCGCACAAGCCCTCGCCCAGGCCCGCATCCCACCTTTGACCCTAGGTCCAAAGGAAGGCCTCGCCCTCCTGAACGGCACCCAGGCCAGCACCGCCCTCGCGCTGTCCGCCCTGTTCCGGGCCGAACGCCTCTTCGCCGCCGCCATCATCGCCGGCGCCCTCTCGGTGGACGCCGCAAAAGGCAGCGACACCCCCTTCGACGCCCGCATACACGAAGCCCGCGGCCAGCCCGGCCAGATCGCCACCGCGAGCGCCTTCCGCCACCTCCTCGCCGGCAGCGAAATCCGCCTCTCCCACCTCGATTGCGGCCGCGTGCAGGATCCCTACAGCCTGCGCTGCCAGCCCCAGGTGATGGGCGCCTGCCTGGACACCCTGCGGAACGCCGCCCGCACCCTGGCCATCGAAGCCAATGCCGCCAGCGACAACCCGCTCGTCTTCGCAGCCGAAAACGAAATCCTCTCCGGCGGCAACTTCCACGCCGAACCTGTCGCCATCGCCGCCGACACCATGGCCCTCGCCATCGCCGAAATCGGCGCCCTCTCCGAACGCCGCACGGCCTTGCTCACCGACCCCACGATGTCCCGCCTGCCCGCCTTCCTGGTCACCGATCCAGGCATCAATTCCGGCTTCATGATCGCGCAGGTCACCGCCGCCGCACTCGCCAGCGAGAACAAGTCCCTCGCCCACCCCGCCAGCGTGGACAGCCTGCCGACCAGCGCGAACCAGGAAGACCATGTCAGCATGGCCACCTTTGCCGCACGCCGCCTGCACGACATGTGCGACAACACCGCCAGCATAATCGCCATCGAACTGCTCGCCGCCGCCCAGGGCATCGGCTTCCACGCGCCGCACCAGACTTCCGCCCCCCTGCAAGCCGCTATCGCCATCATCCGCGCCGAAATCCCCCCCTACACAGAGGACCGCTTTTTCGCCCCGGACATCGCGGCGGCGACCAGGCTCGTGGAAAGCGGCAGTTTTGCTGTTGCGGGGCTGGAACTGGGGTGATCAGGGAAGCAAGGCCTTCTTTTTTGAAAAAAGAAGCAAAAGACTTTTTCTCGTGCTGTCGCGGACTGCTGAACATTGAGGCTGCACCGGGGGAGGGGGACCGTCAGTCTGTCCGTCTTCTGTGACGTGCTGGCGCTCTTCTCGCTATCGAATCCCTACACCGGATCCCATTGCGGCATACATACCTGCAACGATGAGGCTTTCACCGGCAGCTGATTCGTCTTCCAACTCGGCTACTTGCTGCTGTTGGCCGCCTCAGATTCCATAGCTTTAACCGACCTGGTCACCCGGGCATCGCAGTCGCTGCTCCGCCTGTCCGGCAAGCGCATCCTTGCAGAACGGCCCGAAGGCTGATCGTCCACCCACAAAGACGCACAACAGCTTGCCTCCCGCCACACCCCCGCCGGATAACGCCCGCATGACGCCCCCCACCTACACCCTCCATAGCGGCACCTCCCCGCTCCTCATTTCCATCCCCCACGCCGGCACCCACCTCCCGCCAGACATCGCCGCCCAACTCACCCCCGTCGGCCGCCAGCGCATCGACACCGACTGGCACGTCGACCTCCTCTACGACTTCGCCGCCGCAGAAGGCGCCAGCCTCCTGACCGCCACCCACAGTCGCACCGTGGTCGATCTCAACCGCAACCCCGAGGGCGGCCTCCTCTACCCCGGCCAGCACGAAACCACAGTCTGCCCCACCGAAACCTTCGCCGGCGCGCCCCTCTACGCCGCCCCGCTCACACCGGCGGAAATCGCCCGCCGCATCCCCCTCTACTGGACCCCCTACCACCAGGCGCTGACCGCTGAACTCGACCGCATCCACGCCCAGCACGGCACCGCCCACCTGCTGGACGCCCACTCCATACGCGGCGAGATCCCCCGCCTGTTCCCCGGCCTGCTGCCGGACCTGAACTACGGCACCAACAACGGCGCGTCGGCCTCCGAAGCCCTGACCGCCCGCGCCCTGGCCGCCACCGCTCCCCACCCCTTCACCACCATCCTCAACGGCCGCTTCCTCGGCGGCCACATCACCCGTCACTACGGCCGCCCGTCGCAAGGTATCCACGCCATTCAGCTCGAACTCGCCCAGCGCACCTACACCGACGAAGCCGAACCCAACCCTTACGATCCGACGCGCGCCGGCCCGCTCAAGACGGCTTTGCGCGCGCTGGTGCAGGAACTAAGCAAAAAGGAAGCAGTCCTTTTTTGAAAAAAAGGACCAAAAAACTTTTACTACCCCGCTTTTGCACCAGCCGGTTTCACCAGGACACAACGAGACGCCGCAACGTCGAGGGAGCAAAAGTTTTTTGCTTCTTTTTTTCAAAAAAGAAGGCCTTGCTTTCTCTCCCGACCCCGCCATTTTCGCCCGCCGAAGGGAACAATCCCCCGCTCACGAGGTTGTGCCGTTCGTCAACCGGCGCTCCGCCGCCGAACCAAAGGATACGATACCATGACCACCACCAGGCGCTGGGCCGCCATCTCCACCATCCTCGCCGGCGCCCTCTTCGGTGCCGCCACCCTCCCCACCCCCGCCTTCGCCGGCCCAGACCAGCAGGCCACCGTCGACCACGCGCTCGGCACCCTGCAGGATCTCCGCCGCGACAAGGAGTTCGGCAACGCCCGCCAGATGATGGCCACCACGCGCGCCGTCTTCATCGCCCCGCGCATCTTCAAGGCCGGCTTCTTCTTCGGCGGCCAGGGCGGCACCGCCGTCCTCATGGTACGCGGTGCGCATGGCTGGTCGGACCCCGCCTTCTACACCATCGCGTCCGGCAGCTTCGGCCTGCAGATCGGCGCCACGGAAAGCGAGCTGATTCTCTTCATCCGCTCGGAGAAGGCGCTGCGCGCCATCATGCAGAACCACTTCAAGATCGGCGCCGACGCCGGCCTTGCCATTGCCACCCTCGGCTCCGAGGTTGAAGGCTCCACCACCACCCACGGCGGTGCGGACGTCATCACCTGGGCGTCTTCCTCGGGCGTCTATGCCGGCATCTCGCTGGAGGGCTCGGCCATCGAACCGCAGACCGACGCCGACGCCAGCTATTACGGCCGCCCGACAACCACGTCGGAGATCGTCATGGGCCACGGCGTCAGCAACCCGCAGGCCAGCGCCCTGCGCCGCGCTCTAGCCAGCCTGAGCTGACGCCATCGCCGGAACCGGCCAACACGGTTCCGGCAACCGCTATCACTTCCGCGCGTTCTATTCACGTGCGCCACAGAAGCGCATGACCAACAAAGGATGCCTACACATGCCTAAGACAACTCATCACGAGGCTGCCGACCATCACGAGAAGGCCGCCAAGTCCCACAAGGCCGCCGCCGAGCACCACGACAAGGGTGATCACAAGACCGCCCACTCGCACGCGACGGAAGCCCATGGCCACTCCACCAAGGCCCATGAGAGCACCACCAAGGCGCACGCCAAGAGCACCGAACACGCCAAGTAAGGCGTCTCTGCTCTGACCGACGAAAAGCCGCCGAGGCACAGCCCCGGCGGCTTTTTTTATGACACGCCATTTGCGTCCGCATCGCTCAGCACCCGTAGGGTGGGGTGCGCTTTGGCACCCCACCAAGCCACAAAGCGCCTTAGGCAGACGAACCGCATCCGAGCCTGCTCGCCGAACTACCGTCAGCCCAGGCTCCCGTACATCACCTCCGCCTCACCTCACCGGCAACGATACGGGTGATAATAGCACCAACCGCCGCCACCGCCCGGCGCCGCCACGATGCACCCGCTCAACGGCACCGCCGCGGCAAGCAACAACACAACCGCAATCGCTCTACGCATGCCAACGCTCCTGGATATCACTGCCCTTCGAAACGCTCCCGTCAACCGCCCGGTTGCTGTAACGATCGGCAACCGGCCTTGGCAGGGCGTTTCCCTGCTGCCGCAGCCCGCTTTTCTGCTGGCGCCGCACCCGCCTTAATGCCAAGCTTGGTGTCCGAACCCGCCTAGTATGTGGAACGCCCCGCATGACGCCAGGAACCCAGATCATCCTTAGCGGCACCCTCACCTTCGGCGTGCCCTTGGCGCTGGCGGTGCGGGACCTCCTATCCACCCGCCGCGCCCAAGGCGGTTCGTGGGACCCGGAACCGCCAAAGCCCACGCCCCCCGCACCCTCCGGCGGCGGCAACCAGATCACCGCGCGCCCGCTCCCGCAATGCCTCGTAGATGCCGCCACCCTCCGTCACGCGCCGGGCACCGCCCGCGTGTTGGAGCATGTGTGACGCCCGATCCGCGTACGCCCGCTTTGGCCCCAGCACGCCGCCGCTGACCCGCCGCATCAGCGCCGCCGCCGATGATCGCCGCAACCCTTGCCGCCGCCGGTGCGGCCGGCGCTGCAGTCTGGGCCTGGCGCCGCGCCCGCCTCGCCGCCGCTCCTGAAACCTGGCCGTCCGGCCTGACCTTCGCGCGCCAGCTCAGCCTCACCAGAAGCTACCTCAAGCAGAACGGCTGGGAGATGATGGAGCCGAGTCCGCCGTTGTACATCCGCGCCGGAAAGGACGGCATAGGCCTGTCGCTCGTGTTGCACACCGAGGAGACCCTCTCCCTGCCGACCCTCGTGAAAGACGCGACGGACCGGTTCGGCACATCCGGAATCATCTTGGGCATACTCAGCCAGCAGACCCTAGACCCTGCGTTCCAGGAAGACGCCGCCCGCGCCGGCATCTACGTCATCAACCCCGCAGACCTCCGGGACGTGACCACCCACATCCGCCGCGTTGTGTTCCGGAGGAAGCAGATCATGGACGCGGCGGGCGCGGAGAAGCCTCAGCCTGTCGAGGACGCATTTGGCGCTCGGCAGGTCCCGCTGTTGATCAAGTAAGAAAAAGCCAGACCTGAACTGACTACTTTGTGGGGCCTTGGACGGAGAACGCCTGGCCGGTCGGACCCATGGCGGCGGCCTCTGCAATCGTCGTGCCGTCGTTAACCATCGTGATCAGGTAGGAACTCTGCCCGGCTCCCGGCGCGCCCGGCGAGACCGAGCCACTCACGCCCACTACCTGCGCCAGCTCGTAGCACATCATCGCCACGCCGAAATCCGACAACGTGCCCAACTTGTTATCCTCAAGCGTCGGCCGCTCCATGATCCACTCGACGCTGTTGCCGGTCAGTCGCGTTCCGGACGGCGGCGTAATCGGGGTCGTCGTATAGGCGCCTGTCTGCAGGTTCACGATCATGGCCTGCCCGGTGGTGGCGCTGGTTGCCTCCACGGACACGAAGACGGAGGACCCGACAGCCAGCGGGAAGTTGGTGATCTCGAAGGAATAATCCGGGAACCACTCGAACCAGGGATAGATGGTCGGCGTCGAATCACTGTTGACGCAGCTGACATCGCCCTCAGTGCCGGCCTGCAGGACGTCGCTGCTCGCGCCGAAACCGTCCAGCCCAACCCAGATAGCGGACACGTCCGTGCCGCCGCAGGTGCCAACCGGCTGCTGCACCGACGGGATCACCCACAGGCCAAGCGCTTGGTTGAATGCTCCACTGCCGAAGCTCGCAACACCGTTGACCAGCGACTCCCCGGTCCAGTTCGTGCTCGCCGTCGTCTGGGCGCTTGCACGCAGGCCTTGCATCACCCCTTGCCGCGCCGCGGCTGATCCAAGCACCGCCACCCGCTCCGGCCCGTGCCGGCGGCCTGTCATGCGCAGCTCCGGCGTCACGTAGTGCCGCGCCGCCGCCATGCCTTTGGTCCAGGCCGCGGCTGCGGCAGCGGAGTTCACGCCGTTCCTGACCGGCCGGGCCGGAAGCCGGTAATACGCCCGTGCGGCATCGCTGGCCTGCAACACATCGAATCCGTCAGGTGGGGTCGGTGCACGCCCGGGATAATCCTCGGCGAGAGCCGGGCCGACCGCCAGGCCAGTCAGGCAGACAATAAGGCCCACGGTCCGCATAGATCACCCCACGACTGCCCGCCATCGTAGGCCATCTGGCGGCCAAGAACAACAATCTTCCCCGCCTGCTGGCAGACACAAATCCGTTCTCTGACGCGAAGGAAGCAGTCCTTTTTTGGAAAAAGAGGACCTACTCCGCATTTGCACCAGCCGGACGCCACCGGAACACCGAAGCGCGTCAGCGTCGGGAAAGCAAAAGTTTTTTGCTTCTTTTTTTTCAAAAAAGAAGGCCTTCCTTTCTCCCCTAAAACGAGTCCCGAAACGTCAACCCAGCCGTCAAGGGCCTGTTCCGAAACGCCGACTTCAACTGCGTCGCGAAATGGTCCGCAAACGTCGCCTCGAGCGCGTTGTTGATCCCATTATTATCAAACGCGTTGTTGATGAACGCCACGATCTCCGCCGACCCCACATGCATGCCCGCCCGCAAATTCACCAGGCTGAAATTGCCGAATTTCGCTCCCGCGTTGGCAAAGTCCGTGGATTCCTCGCCCACGTAATTCTCGTCCACCCGGAAATATGATGCATAGTGCAGCACGTCGAAGTTCAACTGCGCATAATCCGTGATGGTGAACTGCGGCGCCGCCGGCAGCCTGTCGCCGGTGAACACGCCCAGCGCCCCCGTGGCCCGCACCAGCGTCGGATCGTTCGTGGCGATCTCCGCCCTGTTCAGCGAAACCGAGGTCCCCACATCCAGCCAATGCGTGGGCGAGGCCGCGATCTCCGCTTCCAACCCGTAGGAATGCGCATTGCCCGCGTTCTGGATGTAGAGGTTGCCTGCCGAACTTTGCGTCGGTATCTGGATGTTCGACCAGTCGATGAAATACACATCCGAGTTGATGCGCAGCCGCCCGCCCAGCAGGAACGCCTTTTCGCCCAACTCGTAGTTCCACAGCGTGTCGGACGTATACGAGGCGGGAATACCGGGCGAGAAACCGTAGGTAAGGTTCGGCCCGCCGGTGCGGAAACCACGCGAGATCTGCGCGTAGATCGTGAGGTCCGGCGTCGCCCGATAGTCCACCGCAAAGCGCGGCGTGATCGGATAGCCCTTCTGGCTGCCAGGCGTCACCACCGGAACCGTCGAGAGCGAGTCGGTGAACGTAAGCCCCTTCGTTTTCGTCACGAAAGACACTTCCGTCCGGCTCGCCCGCAGCCCGAGCGTAAAATCGAACTGGCCCGCCGTATACGTGCCTTCGCCGAACAGCGCCTCTTCCGATTGCTGCTGGGTGGCCTCCAGATCGCCCAGATCGCCATACGCCGGCTTCGGCCCGCCCAGCAGCGATCCCAGATAGTTCTCCGTCAGAGACGAGAAGATCGTCTGCCCCGCCGACCCCGTGATGTGCTGGTAGAACGCTCCGATCGTATATTTCAGCGGCCCGTCGCCCTCGGACGCCAGCCTCACCTCCTCGGTGAACGTATCGGACGAGCTGAAATCACGGCCTGCATCCGGCCTGTTCAGATCCCCCGCCGGCGCCCCGAACAGGCTCAGCACCAGGTTCTGGTAGCCTGAAAAATCCAATGACCCGCCCGATTCCCGCACAGCATAGGTGGTCGAATCGAACAATTGCACATCGCCAAGATCGTAGCTCGCGGCCAGGTTGTAGCCGACGTACTGCGCATACTGCCCCGCTTCGCTCAACGCATCCTCGTCGCGCGCCGGGTCGATGTTCGGATTGTTCGTACCGTAGATCGACCGCCCGTCGCTGGACCCGTAGGCGTTCTCATGGATGAACGTCAGCAGCACGTTCAGCGCCTGCGTCGGCTGTGCATCCACCAGCACCCGCCCGCCCCAGTTCCGCAAATCGTTCACGTCGCGCTGGCGCGTCACGATGTTGTCGATATACCCGCTGGCAAACCGGTCATACCCCACCACACGCACCGCCAGCTTGTCCGGCACGATCGGAAAGTTCGCTTCCAGGTTCAGCGAATCATTCGCCCCGCCATCTTCCGTCCCGCTTCCCGTCAGATCGACCGTGCCGCCGTAATTATCCATGTCCGGCTTGTTCGTAAGTATCCGTATGCCGCCGCTCAGCGATCCCGACCCGAACAGCGTCCCCTGCGGCCCGCGCAACACTTCAACGCGCTGTATGTCGAACAGCGGAATGTCCACCGCACCGCCCTGCACCGCGGCGCTCTGCGCCGGTATGTCGTCCAGGTACAGCCCGACCGTCGCCTGTTGCGCCCCCTGGTTCGTGCTCGCCCCCGTGCTCACGCCACGAATGGTCGGGTTTTCCTGCGCCACGCCCTGGTTGTTCAGGTTCAGCCCGGGCGCGAGCTGCGCGATCCCGCCCAGATCATCCGTGCCGCGCTGCTTCAGCTCCTTGCTGCCCACGGACGTGATGCTGATCGGCACACGCTGCAGCCGCTCCGGCCGCCGCGTCGCCGTCACGATCACGTCCTCGATCGCCCCCCGCGCGGCACCGGGCGGCACCACCTTCGGCGCCCCTGGGCTAACCGCACCAGGCGCCGTCGGCGTGATCGCCTGCGCCGCCGGAACCGTGCTCTGCTGCGCAAAACCGGCCTGCGCCACGCCCAACGCGGCCACCGCGCCCAACAACCCTGATACCCTCACGCGCGCCCCCCGAAGCCCGCGCGCCCGGAACCGTCACGCAGTGCAACGGTACACTATCCGCGCAAACGCGACTGGGTAAAGCGCATTCAGAAGCAAGAAAGGCCTTCTTTTTTGAAAAAAAGAAGCAAAAAACTTTTGCTCCCTGTCGGCGGGTGCTGGACGCAGCCGCCGAGCGGAGCTTTTAGAAACCGAACATGTGGTCCAGCGAAAACCCGCCCTGCCCATCATCCAAGCCGTGATATCCAAACAACCGGCACG
>CAXTVW010000061.1:0-19743 GCA_964247675.1 uncultured Acetobacteraceae bacterium | reverse complement strand
GTGAAGTAAGAAAGGCCTTCTTTTTTGAAAAAAAGAAGCAAAAAACTTTTGCTCCCCCGCCTGCACGGGCGCTCGCCTAGTCCTGCAAGCACGAACGCTGGCGGAACCAGACAAGGCCGCGGTGCAGGCGCGGGAACAAAAGTTTTTTGCTTCTTTTTTTCAAAAAAGAAGGCCTTGCTTACTTAGCCTCCAGAACCCCGACCCGAGCCTCCAAAGCCGCCACCCGAGCCTCCGCCGCCTCCTGCCCAGCCCGTGCCCGCGCCGCCAGTTCCATCACCGCGTCCAGCTCCTCGCGGCGCACCAGTTCCAGCTTGCGTATCGTCTCGTCCACCCGGGCGCGTATCATGGCTTCCGTCTCGTCGCGCAGCCCGGCCAGGGCGGACAGCGCGCCGCCGGCGACGCCGGCGATGTCTTCGAAGAAGCGGGGCCGCTCAGCCATGGTGATGTCTTCCTTCCGGTGGTCGCGCCGTGAAGCGGGTTTGTATCATCTGGGCTGCCCCCTATAAAGCCGCCGCATGATCCTGGTCACCGGCGGCGCCGGCTTCATCGGCAGCTACCTGCAAGGCGAGCTCACCCAGCGCGGCATACAGACGGTAATCGCCGACCGGCTGGGGGCGAACGGCAAGTGGCGCAACATCGCCCGCCATCCGCCCATGCAGATCATCCATCCGGCCGGACTGGATGCCTGGCTGGCCACCGATCCTGACCTGGAGATGGTGTTCCACATGGGCGCCATCAGCGGCACCATGGCGACCGACGGCGACCACGTCTGGCGCACCAACGTGGAGCTGAGCCTGATGCTGTGGGCCTGGTGCGCCCAGCATCGCGTGCGTTTCGTGTATGCGTCGTCCGCCGCCACCTATGGCGACGGCGCCGGCGGCTTCGATGACGATCCCGCAGCACTGGCCACCCTGGAACCGCTGAACCTCTACGGCTGGTCCAAGCACGTGTTCGACCTGCGGGTGATGGACATGCTGCGGCGCGGCGAGCGCGCGCCGCCGCAATGGGCCGGGCTGAAGTTCTTCAACGTGTATGGGCCGAACGAGTACCACAAGCACGGCATGGTCTCGGTGGTGAAGGTGAAGCATGACGAGCTGGCGGCCGGCCGGCCCGCCACGCTGTTCCGCAGCAACAGGACGGACCTGCCGGATGGGGCGCAGCAGCGCGACTTCATCTGGGTGGGCGATTGCGCGGCGGTGATGCTGTGGCTGCTGGACAACCCCGCCGTGTGCGGCCTGTTCAACGTGGGCACCGGCCAGCCGCGCACCTATCTGGACATGGCGCATGCGGTGGCGAGCGCCAGCAACCGCGTGTGCGACGTGGCCTTCGTGGACATGCCGGACGCGCTCGCCGGGCAATACCAGTCCTACACCTGCGCGCGCACGGACCGCCTGCGCGCCGCCGGCTACGCGGCACCGTTCACCTCGCTGGAGGACGGCATCGGCCGCTACGTGCGGGACTACCTCAGCCAGGCGAACCCCTACCGATGAGCGCGCCCCTCCAGTTTCCGCAATTCGATCCCGTGCTTCTGCATCTCGGCCCGCTGCAGATACGCTGGTACGCGCTGGCCTATATCGTGGGCCTGGTCACCGGCTGGCAGGTGATGCGGCGCCTGGTGCGCCTGAAGCCGGCGGTCGCCACCCTGCCGCAGACGGACGACTTTCTTACCTGGGCCACGCTGGGCGTGGTGCTCGGCGGCCGGCTCGGCTACTGCCTGTTCTACCAGCCCGGCCATTATCTGACCCACCCGCTGGACATCTTCCGGGTGTGGGACGGCGGCATGAGCTTCCATGGCGGCATGCTGGGCGTGGTGACCGCGATAATCGTGTTCTGCGTCCGCAATCGGATCCCGATACTCGGCTTCGCGGACCGGATGGCGATCGTGACGCCGATCGGCCTGTTCCTCGGCCGCATCGCCAACTTCATCAACGGCGAGCTGTGGGGCCGGCCGGCGCCTGACTGGCTGCCGTGGCGGATGGTGTTCCCCCGTTCACAGGACGGCATCCCGCGCCACCCCAGCCAGATCTACCAGGCATTGCTGGAAGGCGTGGTGCTGTTCCTGGTGGTCTTTGCGTTCTCGCGCAGCCCCCGCATACGCGCGCGCTTCGGTACGCTCACCGGGATCTTCCTGATCGGCTACGGTATCGCGCGCATCATCGGCGAGTTCTTCCGCGAGCCGGATGCGTTCCTTGGGTATCTGTGGGACGGGGCCACGATGGGGCAGATATTGTCGTTCCCGATGATCCTGGCGGGGGTGGGGCTGATCCTGTTCGCACGGTCCCGACCGGCGGTGGCTTTGGACGCTTGAGCAAGCAAGGCAAGCAGTTCTTTTTTGAAAAAAAGAACCAAAAAACTTTTGCTCCGCTGTCGCGGCTTTGTGGACGCGTCCGCGACAGCGCAGCCAAAAGCTTTTTGCTTCTTTTTCTCGAAAAAGAAGGCCTTGCTTGCTTCCTTCGATGGTCAGCTCAAGTTCTGCGCGCGCCGCTATGCGGGCGGCAGGGACAAAAGTCGTTTGCTTCTTTGTTTCAAAAAAGAAGGCCTTGCTTCCTTGCCTGAACGCCTGGACGCGTTCATGGCCCGCGCGAACGCCGCCTACTACGCCACCCACAACCCGTTTGCCGACTTCACCACCGCGCCGGAGATCAGCCAGGTGTTCGGCGAACTCATCGGCGCGTGGGCCGCCGTGGTCTGGGAGCAGATCGGCGCGCCGTTCGCGTTCAACCTGGTCGAAGCCGGCCCGGGCCGCGGCACGCTGATGGCGGACGCGCTGCGGGCGCTGGCCCGCGTGGCGCCGGCTTTCGCAGCGGCGGCGCGGATACACCTGATCGAGACCTCGCAGCACCTGCGGGCCGAGCAGGCCAGCCGGGTTCCGCAGGCGCGCTGGCACGACACGCTCGACGGCGTGCCGCGCGGCCCGATCATCCTGATCGCCAACGAGTTCCTCGACGCGCTGCCGATCCGCCAGTTCGTGCGCCGGCAGGATGGCTGGGCCGAACGCCACGTCGAGGACGGCGGCTTCACGGAACGCCCGGCCGAGGCGCTGCCCCGCCAGGCGCCGGCGGGCGCGGTGGTGGAGATCGGCGAGGCCGGCCTGGCCTGGACGGCTGACCTGGCCGCCCGCCTGGTGCAAGACGGCGGCGCCGCGCTGATCCTGGATTACGGCACCGCGCACACCTTGCCGGGCGACAGCCTGCAGGCCTTGCGGGACGGGCGGCCGGCGGACCCGCTCTCCGATCCGGGCAGCGCCGACTTGACCGCGCATGTCGATTTCGCGGCTCTGGCCAGGGCTGCCGAGGAGGCCGGGGCAGCCGCCTACGGTCCGGTGCCGCAGGGCGCGTTCCTCAACCGGCTCGGGCTGGCGCAGCGGACCGAGCGTCTGGCCGCGGCGCGGCCGGACCGGGCGGCGGCGCTGCGCGAGGCGGCCGCGCGCCTGGCGGCACCCGCGCGCATGGGCACGCTGTTCAAGGCGTTGTGCCTCACCCATCCTGACGCGCCAGACCCACCCGGATTCACCGCATGACCGTGCCGTTCCTCACCCATCCCTCGCTGGCCGCCAGACACGGGTTCTTCACCAGGCAGGGCGGTGTTTCGGCGGGGCCGTATGCCAGCCTGAACTGCTCGCTGTCCGGCGGGGACGATCCGGCGCTGGTGGCGCGCAACCGCGCGCTGGTGGCCGAGGCGCTGGGGGTGGAGGCGGCGAGCTTGCTTGGCGTGACGCAGGTGCACGGGGTTGGCGTGGTGCGCGTGGAGGCTGCCTGGGCGCCCGGCGCCGGGCCGCGGGCGGATGCGATGGTCAGCGGGGTGCCGGGGGTGGCGCTTGGCGTGATCACGGCCGATTGCGCGCCTGTCCTGTTTCATGACGCCGGTGCGCGGGTGGCGGGCGCGGCCCATGCCGGCTGGCGCGGGGCGGCGGCCGGTGTGCTGGAAGCCACGATCGCCGCGATGGAGCAGATCGGCGCCCAGCGGGACCGGATCGCCGCCGTGGTCGGCCCGTGTATCGCGCAGGCGAGCTACGAGGTGGGCGAGGACCTGTATGCCGAGGTGGCGCCGGGCTTTCCTGGAGCAGCGTCGTGCTTTGCCGCCGGCCGGCCGGGCCATTGGTGGTTCGACCTGTCCGGCTACTGTCTGGCAAGGCTGCTGGCGGCCGGGGTGGCCGCGTTCTCGGTCGGTTTGGACACCTGCAAGGAGGAGGCGCAGTTTTTCAGCCATCGCCGCCGCACGCTCGCCGGCGGCGGCCCGATCGGCCACCAGATCTCCGGAATAGCAGTATGAAACGACACGCCAGCCACCTGCCGCCGACAGGGAGCAAAAGTTTTTTGGTTCTTTTTTGCAAAAAAGAACTGCTTGCTTGCCTACTCCTGACAGCCTGCGGCGATCTGCCGAGACCGTTCGCCGGCAACCCCGGCCGCCATGCCATGCAATTGTCCGCGCCCCCGCCACCACGCCTGGTGATCCCGCCGCCGCAACAGGGCCTGCTGCCCGCCCCGGACGCCGCGGTGTGGGCGCACGACGTGGCCGAGGCGCTGGTGGCCGAGGAGATCCCCGCCTATGCCACCGTGGGCGGCCCGGGCGAGTGGGTGCTGCGGCTTTCGGCTGTGCTGCAGGGCACGCAGGTGGTGCCGACCTACACGCTGCTGGACCCGAAAGGCGGCAACCGCGGCGACGTGGCCGGCCAGCCGGTGCCGGCGGCGCAATGGGCGCAGGCCTCGCCGGCCGCGTTCCAGCAGGCTTCGGCCGAAGTGGCGCCGCAGCTCCTGGGGCTGCTGCGCTCGGTGGACGCCACCATCAAGCAGAGCGACCCGAACAGCCTGTACAACCGGCCGGCGCGCATCTTCTTCACCGGCGTGACAGGCGCGCCGGGCGATGGCGATTCCGCGCTGGCGCGCTTCATGCGCCGCAAGCTGCCGGAGACCGGCGACCAACTGGTGGACCATCGCGGGTCCGCCGACTTCCTGCTGCGCGGCACCGTGAAAGTGTCCGACGAGCCGGGCGGGCAGCAGCAGGTGGAGATACACTGGCTGGTGACCGACCCGGCCGGCAAGATCGCCGGCGACGTGGCGCAAGGGCACGACATCCCGAAAGGCACGCTGGACCGCTATTGGGGCGACGTGGCCAGCGCGGTTACCGACGAGGCGGCCGGGGGCGTGCATGAGGTGATCACGAACTTCTCCGGGCGGAAGAAGGCGGGGTAGGAAGGAAGCAAGGCCTTCTTTTTTGAAAGAAAGAAGCAAAAAATTATTGGTCCCCGCATCTGCGGCTGGTGTGTCGGTTCTGGGGGCAGCCGGGTGGTGCGGGAGCGCACGCTTCATCGCTCCGCGACAGCGCAGACAAAAGCTTTTTGCTTCTTTTTCTCGAAAAGAAGGCCTTGCTTCCCTTGCCTTAGCTCCGCCGTTGCTTCGTGCGAGGCGCCGCCGGGCTGAGCGTTGTGATCGCACCGCCAACGCAGATCAGCCCTAGCGACACCGGGATCAGCCACACCGGGCGATTGAGCAGCGGAAGTGCCAGGCCGTTCCAGCCGAAATGCCCGAAGCGTCCCGCCACGAGATGCTGCAGGTGGTCCGGGCTGACCGGGTGCATCAGATGCAGCGCGCCGTAGAGCGAGATGTCGGGCGGCAACAGCGCGGCGAGCGCCACCGAGCCCACGAGCAGCACGGCCGCGAGAACGGCAAAGATGCGCGGCAGCAGGGCCATTTCGGACGTGGCGGGCGGTCGGGTCTGGGTGGGCCGTTTCACAATGGGGATCGCTTCACATACAGGGTATGGTCAGGCAGGCATGTGTCCCGGGATCGTTCAGGGACAAGGACACGCCTTCGGCATCATCGTCGCGGATCATGCAGCATACGGGCCAGCATTGTCACCAATAACGGGAAGTTTCCTGGGGCCGGGGCTGCCAGGCCTAGACGTGCCAGGGGCGTATCGCGCCCACGGCCATGCCGTTCCAGTTCTTCAGGACGGGGGCTGCCAGGCGGTCCAGCGTTTCGCCGGATCCGAGGAAGTGGCGCAGCAGCGCCGCGGTGGCGGCTTCGGCGGCGCGTGTGGCGCCGTCGTCGCACTTCAGCGCGAAGCCCAGGCCGAGGGTGGGCAGCGCGCCGCAATAGACGCCTTCGGCGCCCAGCTTGACGAACGCGGTCTCGCCCAGCGCCTCGGCCAGTTCGGTATCGAAGCGGCCGGCCCCCGCCAGCATCTCCGGGTTGGCGGCGACGGCCTGGCGCAGGGTGGCCGCAGCCGCCGCGAACCCCTCCGGCAGGCCCACGCCGGCGCCGAACCGCGCGAAGCCGGAGGCCAGCGACGCCAGCGGGATCTCGTAGGTGGGGATGGAGCAGCCATCGATGGAAGGGACCTGGTCGGCCAGGGGGGCGCCGGTCACGGCCGCGACGGCGGCGATGACGTTGCGCATGGTCGGGTGGTCGGGCGACACGTATCCGGCCGGGTCCTGCCCTGCGGCCACCGCGGTGCACACGAAGCCGGCGTGCTTGCCGGAGCAGTTGTTGTGCAGCGGGCCCGGCCTGGCCCCGCTTGCCGCCAGCGCGCGCGCCGCAGTGCTGCTGGTGGGCCAGTGCGCGCCGCATTCCAGGCAGGCGGCATCCCGCCCGCAGGCGGCCAGCATGGCGGATGCGGCCTGGGTGTGCGCCAGCGTGCCGACATGGCTGGCGCAGGCGAGCGCCAGCCCGGCCTGCGTCAGCCCGAAACGCGTGGCCGCGCCGGAGGCGACAAGCGGGAGGGCCTGGAGCGCTTTTATGGCGGAGCGCGGGAAGATCGCGCGGTCTGCGTCGCCACGGGAGAAAACGAGGCGGCCGTTTGTGTCCGCGACGGCAAAGGCGCCTGTGTGGCGTGATTCGACGCGGCCGCCGCGGTGGATTTCGGCTAGCAGGAAGGGGGGCATCTGGAGTCCGGGTTAGGGGGAGGAAGCACGTTGATCCGGCCTGGTTTCGAGGGGTGGCCTAGATCGCCAGCGAGCAAGAGGTAGCACCAAGAACACCAAGGAAGGCAAAGTCACCAAGAGCATTTGGAAGCAAGCAAGCGCTTGCCCTCCCCGCTTGGTGACTTCGCCTTTCGTGGCGCCCTTGGTGTTGAATCGTGCGGGCTTAACCTTGAGGCAGACAGCCTTCATCCGGGCTTGCGCACTTCAGCGCGTGGTGCGTTTTGCCGACCCTGGGCGGGCGTTGAAGCAGGCGCCGGGAGCAAAAGTTTTTTGGTCCTTTTTTCCAAAAAAGGACTGCTTGCTTTGCTTCATCGCCCTCGACGGCCTATGCACCACCCATGGCAGAGATCACCGATTTCGACACGCTGGACATACGCGTAGGCACCATCACGGACGCAAAGCCGTTTCCGGAAGCGCGCAAGCCCGCCATCCGGTTATGGATCGATTTCGGTGGGGAGCTGGGCATAAGGCAGTCGAGCGCGCAGATCACCGTGCATTACAAGCCCGACCAGCTGATCGGGCGCCAGGTCTGCGCCGTGGTGAACCTGCCGCCGCGCCAGATCGGCCCCATGGTGAGCGAAGTCCTGACCCTGGGCCTGCCGGACGAGAACGGCGAAGTGGTCCTAATAAAACCCGATTTCAAACTCCCGGACGGCGGCCGCCTGTTCTAGGCATTTCCGCAGCCCGCCTCCCAGGAGCAAAAGTTTTTTGCTTCTTTTTTTCAAAAAAGAAGGCCTTGCTTCCTTGCCTTACGCCACAGTCACCTGGGACCAGCTGCACAGAGACGCACGGACGCTGGCCACCACCCTGATGGCTCTCCCTCCCTTCCAAGGCATAGTGGCGATCACAAGAGGCGGCCTGATCCCGGCCGCCATCGTGGCGCGCGAGCTGGAGTGCCGGCTGGTGGAGACGGTGTCCGTGGTCAGCTACGCCGGCGAGGAAGGCACGCAGCAGGCGCCGGTGGTGGTGAAGCCGCCGGACGCGGCCGGCGACGGGGCGGGGTTCCTGGTGATCGATGACCTGGTTGATACGGGCGTGACGGCGGGGCTGGTGCGGGGGCTGCTGCCGCGCGGGCATTTTGCCTGCCTGTACGCCAAGCCGGCCGGGCGGCCGGCGGTGGACAGCTTCGTGGCAGAAGTGCCGCAGGACACCTGGATACTGTTCCCCTGGGACACCGCGCCGCTGTTCGTGCCGCCGCTGGCGCGCAGGGGCTAGGGGCGATGTGGAAGCCGGGCGGGCGGATACCGGGCTGGCTGCCGATCCTGCTCGGTTTCCTGCAGGCGGTGGGTCCGGTCTCCACGGACATGTACCTGCCGGCGTTCCCCGCGATCGAGGCGAGCCTGCATGCGGCGCCCGGCTCGGCGCAGATCACGCTTGGCACCTGGATACTCGGGCTGTCGCTGGGGCAGCTGGTGCAGGGCGCGCTCTCGGACCGGTTCGGGCGGCGTTCGCCCATTCTGGTGGGCACGCTGATCTACACCGTGGGGTCGGTGGGCTGCGCGCTGTCGCCGAGCATCGCCGTGCTGTCCGCCTGGCGGTTCCTGGCCGCGTTCGGCGCCTCGGCCAGCGCGGTGATCCCGCGCGCCGTGGTGCGCGACATCAGCGAGGGGCACGACGCGGCGCGGCTGATGGGCCGGCTGATCCTGGTGCTGGGCGCGGCGCCGATCCTGGCACCGTCGCTGGGCGGGCTGGTGCTGCAATGGTCCACCTGGCGCGGCATCTTCTGGATCAACGCGGGGTATGGCGTGGTGGCACTTGCCTTGTCCTCGTGGCGGTTGCCGAACACGCTGCCGCGGGCGCGCCGCACGCGCATAGAGGCAGGACCGATGCTGCGGCGGTATGGCGGCATACTGGCCGAGCGCGGCTTCCTGACGCACGCGCTGATGATGTCTTTCTGCAGTTTCTCGCTGTTCGCCTACCTGGGCGGCTCGCCGGTGACGTTCATCACGCATTACCATTTCACGCCGGGGCAGTTCGCCATCGGCTTCGGCCTGGTGGCAGCCACCTACATCGCCGCCAGCCAGCTCAACATCCACGTGATCCGGCGCCTGGAGCTGGACGGCACGCTGCGGCGCGCTGGCTCGCTGTATCTGGCGCTGAACCTGGTGCTGGTCGGGTTGGCGCTGCTGGATGTGCCGGCACCCTGGATGGTGTTGTGCCTGGCGCTGACGCAGGGGCTCACCGGGTTCATCTATCCCACCGCCACGGTGGGCGCGCTGCGCCACCACGGCGCGCATGCCGGAACCGCGTCCGCCCTGATCGGCACGATGCAGTTCCTGATCGGCGCCAGCAGCGGGTTCCTGGTGGGGCTGCTGACCGACGGGACGGCGCTGCCGATGGCGGGGCTGATGCTGCTGGGCGCCGTGCTGGCGAAGGTGGCGGATGTGTGCCGGCCGGTGGAGCGCGGGGCGGTTTCGGTCGTGGAGGCGGAAATCGGGGCGGAGGCGCCGCTTTAAGGCAAGGCAAGGCCTTCTTTTTTGAAAAAAAGAAGCAAAAAACTTTTGACTCCGCTGTCGCGCCGTTCAGGACAGAACCGCGACAGCCGGAGCAAAAGTTTTTTGCTTATTTTTTCAAAAAAGAAGGCCTTTCTTGCCTGTGCTCGCCTCTTCCCGTGGCACGCAATCTGCTAAGTGTTATCCCATGACAACACGCAGGCAGCTTCTCACGCGGGTCGGCATCATGGCCGGCAGCGTGGCCATGTATCAGGCGATGACCCGCATGGGCCATGCCACGGGCACCGATTTCAAGGAGCCACCGAAGCTCTCCGGTGCGGCGCCCGGCACCACCGTGCTGGTGCTCGGCGCAGGGCTGGCGGGCATGCTCGCCGCCTACGAGCTGAACCGCGCCGGCTACAACGTGCGCGTGCTGGAGTTCCAGACCCGCTCCGGCGGGCGCAACTACACCCTGCGCGGCGGCGACACGCTGACCGAGCTGGGCGGCGCCACGCAGAAGATCGGGTTCGCGCCGGGCAACTACATCAACCCCGGGCCGTGGCGCATTCCGTATCACCACCAGGCGATTCTGCACTATTGCAAGGCATTCGGCGTGGCGCTGGAGCCGTTCATCGAGCTGAACCACAACGCCTACCTGCATGACACGGCCTCGTTCGGCGGCGCGCCGCAGCGCTACCGGCACATCATGGGCGATTTCACCGGCTACACCGCCGAGCTGCTGAGCAAGGCGATCAACCAGAAATGCCTGGACCAGACGGTGAGTGCCGAAGAGGCAACCGACATCCTGCGCAACATGAAGGTGTGGGGCCTGCTGGACCACGACGGCGCCTACAAGGCGCGGCTGGCCAGCGAGCGCCGCGGCTTCGAGCGGGCGCCGATGGGCGGGCCGGACGGCGCCGGCGTGCCGTCCGAGCCGCTGCCGCGCGCCGAGATCATGCGCTCCGGCCTGTCGCAGTACATGGCCTTCCACATGCTAAACGATTTCCAGACCACCATGTTCCAGCCGGTGGGCGGCATGGACATGATCGGCCGGGCGTTCGCGCGCCAGATCGACGGGCTGGTGACGCATAACCTGCGCGTCAGTGCCATAGCGCAGGACGATACCGGCGTGACCGTGACGTACGAGGACCACAACCAGGGCGGCGCCGTGCAGCAGGCGAAAGCCGAGTACTGCGTCTGCACGATCCCATTGCCGGTGCTGTGCGAACTCGACGTGCGCGTGAGCGCGCCGATGCGCGCGGCGATCGCCGCGGTGCCGTATGCATCCTCGGTGAAGGTGGGGCTGGAGTTCAAGCGGCGGTTCTGGGAGGAGGACGAGCAGATCTACGGCGGTATCACGTTCACCGACCAGCAGATCAGCGTCATGTCCTACCCGAGCCACGGGTATTTCGAGCGCGGCCCGGCGGTGATGCTGGGCGGCTACATGTTCGGCGCCGCGGCGTGGGATTTCGCCGGGATGAGTCCGGAAGAGCGCATACAGAAGGCGCTCGCGCAGGGCGCAAAGATACACAAGCAATATCCGGCGGAGTTCTCCAACGGCGTGGCGGTGGCGTGGAGCCGGATGCCCTGGACGCTGGGCTGCTGCAGCCAGTGGAGCGAGGAATCGCGCCGGGAGCACTACCGCACGCTGACGACGATGGAAGGCAGGCTGGTGCTGGCAGGCGAGCATGCGTCCCATGTCGGGTGCTGGCAGGAAGGGGCGCTGCTCTCGGCGGTGTCCGCGGTGACGCAGTTGCATGCGCGCGCGGTGGGGGCTGGTTAGGGTGAAGGAAGCAGGCAAGGCCTTCTTTTTTCAAAAAAAGAAGCAAAAAACTTTTGCTGCCAGCATCTGTGCGGATGCAAGCGTGGGTTCCGGTTGTGCGCGCCTTGAGGCAGGCGGGGGAGCAAAAGTTTTTTGCTTCTTCTTTTCAAAAAAGAAGGCCTTGCTTGCTTTTCTCGCCTTAGCCCCCGCACACGCCTTTGCCGACGCCGCGACCCGTAACAATTTGGGCGGCGTATCCGCCACCACGGGCGACGCGCTGTACCAGCATGTCTGCCAGGGCTGCCACATGCCGGGCGCCGTGGGTGCGGTGGGCGCCGGTCGGATACCCGCGCTGGAGGACAACAAGCGCCTGGCGGCGCCGGGCTATCCGGTGGCGATGGTGTTGCGCGGCAATGGCGGGATGCCCTGGTTCAACGGCGTGCTGAGTGACGACCAGATCGCCGCCGTGGTGAACTACGTGCGCACGCATTTCGGCAACGATTACAAGGACGCGGTTACGGCGGCTTACGTGGCTTCCGTGAAGGGGCCGGCGCCGAAGACTGAGCAGTAAGGAAGTAAGCGGTTCTTTTTTGAAAAAAAGAACCAAAAAACTTTTGCTCCGTTCGCCTGCACTGTTGCGCGCTATGATCTTGGTTGTGCGGGCTCGCAGTAGCGGGACCGTTTGCCTTTTCTGGGGAAACGAGGTTTTTCTTACTCTGTAAGCTGCTTGCGCATACGCACGAGCGGCACGATCCCGGCCTCGATAGGCTCGCCCTTTTCGTAACCACACGCTGTGTAGAGCGGCACGCCGGCCGCCGTGGCTGCGAGTTCCGCCTGGCGAAAGCCTTCGGCGGCGGCTGCGTTCTCGCATAATGACAGCACGCGCCGGCCTACACCTTGGCGGGCGTAGGCAGGTGCGGTGTACATGGCGCGAATGCGGGCGGCGTCCTGCGCGGGGTCCAAGAGGGCCGCGTCGCGTCCGGCCGTGTGGTCGCCGCCGAACAGGGTGGCGCGGCGGCTCCATCCGCCGCAGCCGGCGATCCGGGTGTTGTGGAAAATCATGAAGTAGGTGCCGTCGTCGATCAGCTGGGTGTCCAGGCCCATGACGCGGCGGCTGGCGTCGATCTGTTCCGGCGTGAGGAAGTCCCGCTGGAGATAGGTGATCGCATCATCCATGACCAGCCGAAGCGCAGAGATGTCAGACCCGACCGCAAGTCTGGAAGTAAATGTGACGGCGGTGCTCATAAAGTCCGCGACAGCACGAACAAAAGTTTTTTGCTTCTTTTTTTCAAAAAAGAAGGCCTTGCTTTCCTTGCTAGTGGGGGGCCGCACCAACCAAGTGCGGCCCCCCGGAGCACTACTTCAGCACGATCTCCACGCGACGGTTCTGCGGCTCGCGCACGCCTTGTGCGGTCTGCACCAGCGGGTCGGTCTCGCCGAAGCCGTGGATGTAGATCTCGCCTCTGGCGACGCCATCCTTGACCAGTTCGCTTTCCACCGATTCGGCACGGCGTATGGAGAGCTTCTTGTTGTAGGCGGCGGTGCCTGAGAGGTCCGTGTAGCCGTTCACTTCCAGGCGCGTGGTCTGGGATTGCGTGGAGGCCTGGGCCGCTTGGGCCACGATCTGGCGTGCGCGGCTTGTGAGGTCTGCGCGATCCCAATCGAAGAACACGAGGTAGGTGCGTGCGGCAGCGGCCGCGACGGGCGGCGGGGCAATGGCGGGCGGCGGCGGCTCCGGCATCGGCGCGGGCTTGTTGCCGAAAGCGAAGTTCAGGCGCCCGTAGTAGAAGCCGCCGTCGATGCCGTAGGGCGAGGACGGGATGTAGAGCACCGCGCCATGGTAACGCGAGGCGGCCGTCGTGTGGTAGGCGTATTTGTCGGTGAAGTTATTGGCGCCGAGTGTGAGTGTGACTTGCGGCGTGATCTTGTAGCCGAACTCAAGATCGCCGATCCAGGCTGGTTTGTTGCGGTTGGAGGTGTAGGGGGCGCCACCGGTATCACCGTTGGCGAGCACTTCATCCACCTCGCCGAAGCGCGTTACGCGGGCGAGTGCGCTGAACGGCCCGATCGTGTAGTTGCCCTGAAGCACGATCTTGTTCCGCGGCGTGTCGCGGGTGATCTCGTCGAGCACGTCTGGCGTGAACTGGGCGGACTTCTCGATACGTGTCAGCTCCACGTCGTTGAAGTTTGCCGCGGCGAGCCAGCTGATCTTGCCGGCATCGCCGAGGAAGGTCGTGTAGTCGATCGTGACGTCCGCGCCGCGGGTCTTCGTGTTGACGCCGTTGGTGAAGAACTGCGCGTACAGGTTGCACCCGCTTCCCGGCGAGCAGGTCGGCGGCAATGCGCCGCTCAGCGCAAAGGCGGCGAAGGCATTCGGGCCGCTGATCTGGCCGGAGTCCACGATCTGGTCGCGTATGTCGATCTGGTAGAGGTCGAAGGCCACGTGCAGCCGGTCGATCGGCGTGGTGACGAAGCCCACTTCGTAGTTCTGTGAGCGTTCCGGCTTCAGCGGTATGGAGCCAAGCGCGCGGGCGGCTGCGGAATTGACGGGGAACTGGCCGCTGGCGGTAGTGGGGCCCACGTTGACGGCGGCGAAGCCTTCCTGTGCCAGTGTCGGGGCGCGGAAGCCGTTGCTTATCGTGCCGCGCAACGCGAACCAGGAGGTGAAGTCGTAGCGCGTGGTGAACTTGCCTGTCTCGGTGTTGCCGACATCGCTGTAATGCTCGAAGCGTCCGGCGAGATCCACCTGCCAGTGCGGCAGGATCGTGGTGGCCACGTCGATGTAGCCGCCCTCGTTAGTGCGGTGGTAGTAGCCGGCATCCACGTTGGTGAAGCCCGGGTAGGCTTGCGAGCCGCCGCCGTATTGCGAGGCGAAGTCACCGGGATTCAGTTGGTAGCTGTCGTGGCGGAATTCACCGCCGAACGCCACGTTGAGCGGCCCGGCGAGCAGCGGCACGTCGAACGGCTTGCTGATGTCCAGGTTCGACGTCGATTCGGAGTCGTTGTACTCGCCGGCGTGGAAGTGGGTGGGCGAGTAGCCGAACGCGTGTAGATAATCGGTGTTGATGGAGGCGATTGTGGAGATGTTGGCGACGTCGCCGCCATAGGTCTCGCTCAGGTCGTAGTGCCAGTCGTTGAACACCTCGCCCTTGATGCCGATGGTGCCGGCGTAGTCGTCCTCGTTGATCGCCTCCAGCGGCTCGAAGCCGTTCGGATACAGGCCTGCAGCAGTCAGGTTGCCGAACGGAGTGGCGGCCGTGACAGCGCCCGGGCTGTAGGTGCCGCTGGTGTTCGGGTCACGATAGTTTTCGAATGCCTCCGAATGCCGGTAGCCGTAGGTGGCGAACGAGTAGGCGGTGATTTCCGGTGCGAATTCGTATTCGGCATTGTAGCCGATATTGGCGAGGTTGTAGCGAGGATCGCCTTCGATCTGGCTGACAGTGCGCTTGTCCGGCACGACGAAGGCCGGCGTGAGCTGGGAGCCGGTCTGCGCTTCGGTCGGGAAGATGCCGTCACGGTTGGTATGGTCGTGGTAGCGGTAATCTCCGGCTATATCGACGAAGCCCTTGTCGCCGAGCGGGGTGGCGAAGCTGCCGCCGATGTTATTGGTGAAACCGTCGTGGACGTAGGTCGCACCTTCCTGTGCGTAGGCCGTGCCGCCATTCGTGTTGTGCTTGAGGATGATGTTGATCACGCCTGCGATCGCGTCCGAACCGTACTGCGCGGCCGCACCGTCGCGCAGCACCTCGATGTGGTCGATCAGGCTGATCGGAATCATGTCGAGGTCGACAGGGTCCGATCCGCCGACTGGCCCGATGTCGGCGTTGATGTTTGCCGACACGTGGCGGCGCTTGCCGTCGATCAGCACCAGCGTGTCGTCGGGGCTCAGGCCGCGCAGGCGGGCGGAGCGCACGAGGCCGGCGGTGTCGAACCCGACAGGTGGCAGGTCGAACGACGGCAGGATGGTGTTGAGCGCGTCGAACACGTTCTGCTGGCCGGTCTTCTGCAATTCCGTGGCGCTGATCACGTCCACCGGTGCGGTGCTTGTCTGTTTCGTGCGCCCGAGCTGGCGCGTGCCGGTCACGATCACGTCCTCTGGCTGGCCCAGAGTTGTCCCGGTGGACTCAGAGGGCGGCAATGTCGGGTCCTGTACGGCCGCGACACCGGGGGTTGGCGTCAGCTGCGCCTGCAGCGCCGGCTGTGTCGCCTGCTGTGCGCGCGCGGCCAGCGGCAGCAGCGCCACGATTGCGGCGGTGGCGAGGAGATGTCTCTTCATGCGTCGAACCTCTTTACTGGCACAGGTGTTTTTACGATTTGCGCTCGCTCAGTGCGATTTCGCGGCAATCACTTCGATCTCGACGAGCGCGCCGGGCGCGGCCAGGCCGGCCACTTGCACGGCGCTGCGCGACGGCTTGTTCGGCTGGTCCTTGGTGCCGAAAAATTTCGTGTAGCTGGCCATCAGGCCGGGGAAGTCCATCTTGCCGCCCTTTGCAGGGTCGCCCACCAGGAAGACGTTCATCTTCACCACGTCGCCCATCGTCATGCCGAGGCGCGCCAGCGTGGCCTGCAGCGCGGTGAGCGCGCCCAGGGTCTGGGCGGCGGTGTCGCCAGGTGCCGCGGTGCTGCCTTTCGGCGGCATGCCCATCGCACCGCTGAGGAAGACAGTGTCCGTCCCGGCCTTTACAGTAACCGCGGCCGAAATCGGAAAGTCGCTGTTCAGTAAAGGCGTTCTCTCGACCGCCTGCGCATGCGCGGCAGCGGCGTAGAAGATAGTTGCAGCGGCAAACGCTCCGCGGGTCGCAAGTGCCATGTGGTCGGCTTCTCCGAGCAATAAAGTTCGATGAACGTGCCGATTGCCGCGCTTGGTTGTCCAACGAAATGTGGCCGGTGCCGGCGACTACTCTGATCGCGCAGACGGGAACTGCACAATGACTGTGCAAACCAGGCCGTTATTTGCACCAGCAAAGCAACGTCGCATCGTAACGGGGCGTCGGAGACCAAGAGAAAACGCAGTATTTTCGGCGGGTTCGCTGCGCGAGCGGCCGCGCTGTTGCAAATAAGCAAGAGTTTCCGGAAAGGGGCGGACTGTTACGCTTCTGCAAGTTTCTCGCGGGACGCACGCACTTTGACAACCCGGCGGCCGTCCATCTCCAGCACCTCGAACAGCCAGCCGCCGAACACGATGCGGTCGCCGCCCTGCGGCACGCGGCGCAGCAGCGCCAGTATGAGGCCGGCAAGCGTGTGGTAGCTGCCCTCGGCGGGCAGGTCAGGCAGCAGCAGGCGCGCTTTCAGCTCGTCGACGGGCGTCATGCCGTCCATCAGGATTTCGCCGCCCACCTGGTCGGCGGCCTGGCTCGGCGTGCCGTAGCCTGGCTCGGCCAGGTCGCCGATGATCGCCTCCAGCACGTCGGCGGCGGTCACCACGCCCTCGAAGCTGCCGTACTCGTCCATCACCAGGGCCAGGCCCAGCGAATCGCTTTTCAGGCGCTCCAGCGCGTCCAGCGCGCTGATCGTGTCGGGCACCACCATCGGCTGGCGCAGGGCGGCGGCGATGGAGAGGTCCTTGCCGTCCAGGATGCGGTCCAGGATGTCCTTGGCCTGCACCACGCCCACCACGTTGTCCACGCGGCCGTCGCACACCACGAAGCGGCTGTGCGGGGCGGCCTTGAGCGTGTCGATGATCTCGCGCCTGGGGTCGGTGCGGTCGATCCAAACCAGCTCGTTGCGCGGGGTCATGATGGCGCGCACCGGCTTGTCGGCCAGGCGCAGCACGCGCTCGATCATGTCCCGCTCGCCGGTCTCCAGCACGCCTGTCTGGGTGCCCTCTGCCAGCAGCGCGCGCAGCTCGTCTTCCGTCACGTCCTCGCGGTTCTGCTCGCTGTGGCCGATCAGGCGCAGGACCAGGTCGGACGAGCGGCCGAGCAGCCAGACGAGCGGCGCGCTGACTTGGGCCAGCAGCGCCACGGAGGGTGCGAGCCGGGCGGCGATGCGCTCCGGCGAGCGCAAGGCCAGGCGCTTCGGCACCAGCTCGCCCAGCACCAGCGTCAGGTAGGTGATGCCCAGCACGGTGATCGCCAGCGCCACGCCGGTGGCCGCGTTCGCCAGGTAGGGGATGCGCGCGATGCCGGGCGCCAGCGTGTTGGCGATGCGCGCGCCGCCGAACGTGCCGGACAGGATGCCTACCAGGGTGACGCCTACCTGGACGGTGGGCAGGAAGCGCTGCGGGTCATCGGCCAGTTCGCGCGCTACGCGGGCGCCGTGGACGTGCTTGCCTTCCAGGACGGTGAGGCGGGCGCGGCGGGCGGAGACCAGCGCCATCTCGCCCATGGCGAAGACGCCGTTCAGGAGGGCGAGGAGTATTATTACGAGTATCAGGAGGGCGGTGGTCATGGGCAAGGAAGGCCTTCTTTTTTGAAAAAAAGAAGCAAAAAACTTTTTTATCCCAGCATCTGCGGCAGTCGGGTGTTTCTGACACGGCGCGGCTGCTGCACCTGCGTCAGGAACAAAAGCCTTTTGCTTCCTTTTCTCGAAAAGAAGGCCGTCCTTACTTCCTCGCGTGCCGCGCCAGCGTCGCCAGGATCCGCGACCCCGCCCGCATCGACCCGCGCCAGCTCCCCGCCACTTTCGACTCGCCCGCCACCCGCCGGAAATACGGCAGCGGCACCTCCAGCACGCGCAGGCCGGCGCGCGGCGCCTTCATCTGCATCTCCAGGTTCCAGCCATAGGTCATCTCCGTCATGCCCAGCGCCATCAGGTCCGCGGTGCGCAGGGCGCGGAAGGCGCACATGTCCGTATAACGCTGGCCGCACAGCAGGCCGAGCGCGCCACCGATCAGGTAGCCGGCGGCGAGCTGGTGGGCGCCCATGCTGCCTGCCTCGCGCGTGCCGCCGGCGCGGGTGGCGATGGTGAAGCCGGCGCGGTCTTCCTGCAGCGGGGCCAGCAGCGCGTCGGCGTGCTCCACCGCGTCGGCGCCATCGCCATCCAGGAAGAGCACGATGCCGGCGCCCAGCGATTGCGCCTGTTCGGCGCCGGACAGGCAGGCGCGGCCGTAGCCCCGCCGTGTTTCGACCAGCACCTCGGCGCCGTGTGCCCGGGCTTCGGCGACCGTGCCGTCCTTGCTGCCGCCGTCCACCACGATGCGCAGGCCGACGCTGGGCGGCAGGCGCGCGAGCGTCGGGCCGATCGCGCCTTCCTCGTTGAGCACGGGTATCACGGCGGCCACGAGCAGGGGGGCGGCATCAGGCGGCATCGGCGTCTCCGGACAGGGGGCGGCCGAAATGCGCGTCGATGGCGGCCAGGATCAGGGTGGGCACGTATACGAGCGAGGGGAACAGGATCGTGTCGTGATACGGGTCGGAATACAGGATGGTGGCGGCGCAGGACAGGAACACCACGCTGCGCCAGGGCGCCAGGCAGGCGAACAGCGCCATCCAGGGGAAGTACCAGGGGTAATGCGGCGTCATCGCCAGCATGGTGCCGGCCGCCAGGATGGCTGCGTTGCTGGCCACCCGGGCAAGCTCGGCGGGGCCCGTCCGCACGCGCTGGCGCAACCCCATCCAGAGTGCCGTGCCGGCCAGCGCCAGCGCGCAGAGGCCGACATAGACGAGGCTGGCGGCGCGCGGCAGGTGCGCCACCCGGCCCAGGACGGCGAGCAGCCAGAAGCCGCTGCCCTGGGCGAGGCCCTCTTCGGACGTGTAGGACGGCAGGAAGCCGAGCACCTGCCAGCCGGCGCCGAGATAGCAGGCGTACAACCCGGCAATCACCGCGGCGCAGGACGCCGGCAGCCGCCACCCCCAGCGTCGCCACAGCGCCGGCGCCACCACCACGGGGAGGAACTTCATCAGGATGGCGCCGGCAAGCAGCGCGCCGGTGAGCCCCTGGCGCCCGGTGGCACGCGCCAACAATGCCAGGCCCAGCAGCCCGACCATCGCGCCGTCGATATGGCCATCCGCGGCGAAGCTACAGATGGCCAGGGGGTTCCACGCATAGATCAGCAGCCTGCCGGGCGGCATCCCGGCCAGGACCAGCACGCGCCAAAGCGCCAGCATGCCTGCCAGCTCCAGCAGCAGCATTGTCAGTTTCGTGGCGGCCAGGCTGTAGTTGACTTCGCCGGCCGCCAGGAACACCAGCTCGGCGGCCGGCGGGTAGATCGTGTGCGCGTAATCCAGCCGGTTTATGTTGGGGAAGATCACCGGATCCCGCAGCCGGGCCAGCGCAGGGTCGGTCGGCACATACAGATAAGGGTTGATGCCGGCTGCCTGCACGCGCCCGTCCCAGGCGTAGCGATAGACGTCGCTGGACAGGAAGGGCAACGGCGCCACCAGCCCGAGCCGGGCCACCATCGCCACGGCCAGCACGATCCATACGGCGCGTGACGGCAGCGGCACGCGCACCACGAACACCACGGCCGCCAGATAGAGCAGGCACGCGGCGCCGATCAGGCCGACCACGATGTCCTTGCGCAGCAGCGTGCCGGCCCAGATGGAGCCTTTCAGGTGAAACAGGGGGGCTGACAGGAGGAGGGCGGCGATCGCCAGGCCGAAGGCAAGCAGGATGACGGTTCTTTTTTGGAAAACAGGGTCGGAAAACTTTTGCTCCCTGTCGGGGACTGGCTGGGCCGGCATCGG
>CAXTVW010000060.1:0-19862 GCA_964247675.1 uncultured Acetobacteraceae bacterium | reverse complement strand
AACATTTCCGCCCGCGCCAGACACGCAGCCCGCAGCTTTGCGCGATCCCGCCGCGCCAGCAGCTCCGCGAGCGCCCGGCGCATGTCGTCCGCCGAAAGCGGGTCGAAATACGTGCAGCACGCGCCGCCGACTTCGGGGATGCTGCTGCTCCAGGAGGCGGCGCACGGTGTGCCGGCAGAGAGGCTCTCCAGCACCGGCAAGCCAAAGCCTTCAAACAGCGACGGATACAGCGTGGCCCGGGCGCCTGCGAGCAGCCGGTATTTGGTGAAATCATCGACGAACCCGGTGAACAGGATCCGGCCGGCGGCGCGCGCCGGCTCCAGGTTGGCGGGCAGCGCATGCTGTTCTTCCAGCCAGCCCATCTTGCCGGTGAAGACGAAGCGGTGGCTGTCCAGCAGCGCCGGATGTGCCGCCAGCATCTCGAACACGAGCATGACATTCTTGCGCGGCTCACGCGTGCCAAGGATCAGGACGTAAGGTTCGGCGCCAACGGGGCCGCGCTGGTTAGTGGCCTCGATTGCGAAGCCCTCCGGCCAGGTGACGCCATTATACGCCACCAGCAGCCGCGCCGGATCGACACCCAGATACGCGACGAGGTCATCGGCGGAGGCTTGCGAGACGGCGACGACCAGGTCGTCCGACGCGATGTCCGCGATCATCGCCTCCATGTGGTGGTCGACGTTTCCCTTGATGTGGAAGTAGGGCAGCACGAGTGTCGACAGATCATGGAAGACGCTGCACTCGACCGTAAAGGCGCGGCGGATCGGCTTCACGGAGGGGAACACCCCGAGCGTGGGACCCCCGCCGGGTTGCAGGACGGGCAGCGTGGCGCTGCGGGCGCGGCCGGTCTGGTGCGCGCGCAGCAGCAACAGTCCGCTCCGCCGGCGCAAGGTGTCAGCGACCAAATCCTGGTTGACGACAGCCGCGCCAAGGAAAAAGTGCAGCCGCGCCGGCATTTGCGCCAGCAAGGCGCCGGCCAGGCCTGCGGCGACGATCGGGATTCCCGTCCACTGCTCTTCCAGCAGCGGCGATACATCGAAATAGATCTGCGCGTCGGCCGCTTCCAGCCGAGCGGCAGTGTCGGCCAGCGAGGCAGCGGTCATGCGGCGGCTTTGCTCTTCCGGCGGACAGGCCTGGACACGGCCGGCAGGTCAGGCGGTGTCAGCGCCTGCTGGCCGGCGGTCAGGCGCAGCAGCTCGGGCAGCATGCGCGGCGAGGGCAGGCGCGCCTGGAAGATCAGCTCGCCGCAGCGGGTTTCCGCCTGCACTCGCAACTGCTCGTCCGCTGCAAGGCAGGGCGCATGCGCCGCGCCGGCGCCAATCAGCACGGCGGTGATGCCGTTGGCCGCCAGTCGGCCGAGTGTCCACCAATGCTCCGGATCGTTGCCGTCCACCCAGGCTACCCGAGAGAGGCAGCGCAACGCAGCCGCACCCTCCTGTGAGCGCACCCGCGCCAGGAACATGCGACCCAGCATCGATCCGCCGGCGCCGCCTGTCTCCTCCAGCCTGGCGACAGCATCGCGTATGATGCCGGTCTGGCCGATATAATTGAACGGCAGCAGGATGATGCGGGGCGGCTCCGCCTCCCGCGTGGCCAGGCTGGCAAGCCGGATGAGCAGCTCGGGCAGGATGCTTCCCGGATGGTCCATGTTCCAGGGGACGAGCACGGACGGCGTTCCGTCCGCCGGACAGGCCGCCCAGTCGCGGATGTTTCCGGCGGCCCAAGCTTCCGACTGGAAACCGTCGAGGCAGGTCGCCTCCAGCCCCGCCGAACCGGGCACGCGTATCGGCATAGCGGCATCTACCAGGCTTTCCGGCAGATCCAGGATAGGCAGGGGGCCGCCGCTGGTGCTTGTGGGTGAGACAGCATCTGGCGTGAGCCGGTAGACGCGCTGCATGGCGGCGGGCAGGACCAGGCCGCTGGCGAACGGGTGATGGCTGGCGGTCAGCAACGGCGCGCCCTGGCATTCGGCCAGGACGGCAGCATTGCGGGCCCCTTTCAGCACGCGTGCGGACCGCACGCCCCCGAAGCGAAGATGCACGACATCGCCGGCGGTGGTGACGCCCGTCCGATCGAAAGCCAGCCGCAAGCTGGCCTGCCCGGCGAACATCTCCGGAAATGGCGCGAACATCACCCGGCCCCCGACCCCGGACGCGGCCGCAGACGCCACAAAGGCGAGCAGCTGGGCTTCGCCGCCAAGCAGCACTTGCGGCAGCGCCAGGCCGGAGACGGGCTGCAACGCGGCCGCATGGCGACGCAGCGGACCCGGGCAGCTCAACACCACGCCAGGCGCGTCCGCCCAATCGCCAAGCATCTCCAATCAGTCCCCTCCCTGCACGTCGCGCGCCGTCAGTATGCGCGTGGCTCCGATATGCGCTAGGGGAAGGAAGACAACGCAAGGCAAGCAGTCCTTTTTTTGAAAAAAAGGACCAAAAAACTTTTCCCTCCCCGCATTTGCACCAGCCGCGCTTTTCCCAAACAGACCGAAGCGGCTGAGCTAAGGGAAACCAAAAGTTTTTTGCTTCTTTTTTTCAAAAAAGAAGGCCTTTCTTTCTCCAACAAATACGGCATGGAGTCCGCAAGCTGATTCAAGGCAAGATCGACGCCCTTACCACAGGCGGTGTGTTCGTAGGCTGGGTGCACGACACCGAACGGCCGGATACCTGCCGCGTGCAGGTGACCTATGCTGGCGAGAACGTCGCGGAGGCTGTGGCCAGCCTGTTCCGCCGCGATGTGCTGCAGGGCGGCCACAGTCATGGCCACCATGGTTTCCGAGCGAGATTGCTGCGGCCGTTGCCACCTGGGTCTTGCATGGTGACGCTCAGACTACCGGCCAACAATGCAGCCGCGCCGATGCAGGTGGACGTGCCCGAACTGGATCCGCCGACACCGGAACGCGTGGAGGACATCCTGCACCAGCCGCCCGCCTGGACCGCGGCGGACGTGGCCGCCCATCCCGACTGCCTGTATCCGGAGGCCAACTGCGCCCGGCTCGGCCCGGAGCGCTTCACAGATGCCGTGTTCCGCTTCGTCTTCGGCCGGTGGCCCAGCGATCCCGAAAGCCGGATGAATACGCAAAGTCTGATGGCCGGACGCATCAGGCCGCGTGATCTGCTGCTGGAATGTCTTGCCTCGCGCGAGCGCGCCGAATCCGCTTCCGAGTTGCCCGGCCCGTTCGACCCGCGGTTCCCCTTCACCCTGGCTGACTACCGGCCCGCAACCCAGGCCGCCGCCTGATGTCGATCGCCGACCGGCTGGTAGCCGAATTGATGCTCGTCTCCGTGCTGGTCGCCGGCGAGGGCGCGGAAGCGCTGGTCGGCGACCTGGAGGAGTCGGGTGCCGCGGCAGAACTGCTCGCGGACGCGGACTCGCCGCAGGGCTTCGACCTCGCGATCCTGCTGGCGCCGCCGGGAGCCGCTGACCTGCCCGCCACGCGGCTCACGGTGGAAGCGCTCGCGCGCGCGAGCGAACGGCTGCTGCTGGCGCCCACCCCTCTGGGCGGTGACGCTGCCGCGATCGGGCCTGCGTTGCCGGAACTGCCGCAATGGTTCGAGCTGTTCGCCGAACTCGGCTACCAGCCGGTGGTCGAGTTCGATGCGCGCTTCGTCTCCGCCGGCGCCTTCCTGGTCGATCGGGCCGCCACGGCCGCCGAGGGCGACCTGGCCGCGTTCACCGACCGGCTGCAATTGGGTGCCGAGGCTGCCACAGCGCAGCGCGAGGCGGTGGCGGACGCTGAACGCTCGGTGCGCGCCGAACTGGCTGCCGCGCGCGCCGCCCTTGCAACGCGCGAAGCAGAACTGGAGGCTTTGCGGACCGCCGCGCTGCGCCACAAGGAAGAGCTTTCATTGGCCGCCACGCGCGCGGCGCGGCTGGCGGAGGCGGTGCAGGCCGCCGAGGCGAGCCTGCAAGAAATGGAGACGCGCAACACCGGCTGGGATGGGCTGCGGAGCTGGGTACGGCTGGAAGCCGCCTCTACCGGCCGCGACACGCTGTCGGCCCTGGCGCGCGACCTCCCGGCGCTGAATGCGTTGCGCGCGCCGGACCTGCCTGCGGTCACGCTGCCTGCACCGGCGCGGCGCGGCCTGCTCGCCCGACTGTCCCGCCGGCGCCGGGCAGCAACGCCACGTTTGCTGGAAGACGCCGCCTTGGTTCGCGGCAGCCCGCTATTCGACGCGGCCTGGTACGTCGCATCGAACCCCGCGCTGTCCGAGGGTGCGGCCCTGGATCCCGTTTTCCACTATTTGCTGGTGGGCGGACCACGCGGCGCGGACCCGGGACCGTGGTTCGACACGGAGACCTATCAGCAAACCCACCCGGACTCGACAGGTGTGCCGCTGGTAGAGGCTGTCCGCCGCGGCGAGGTGGACGGTGCCGTCCGGACATAGCCCTGTTCCTCTCCCGACGCTGATGCTGATGCTGATGCTGGCAAGCCTCGCGGCCTGCGTGCCAACCGCGCGCAACCTGCCGCCCGCCCCGCTCGCCCAGTCCCCGCAACGCTACCTGGTGCAGGTGGGCGACGTGCTGGGCATACGGCTCTACACCGCGCCGGAGCTGGACGAGGATGTGACCGTGCGGCCGGATGGCAGGCTCGGCACCACGCTGGCGCAATCCGTGCAGGCGGCCGGTCGCACGCCGGACGAGATCGCCGCCGAACTACGCGGCGTGTACGCCTCCGAGCTGAAGGACCCGCAACTGACCGTCGAGGTGAAGACCGCCTCGCCCGCACGGGTCTATGTGGCGGGCGACGTGGTCTCGCCAGGCGAGTTCGTGACGCAGGGACCGACGCTGACTCTGCTGCAGGCGGTGGCGCGCGCGGGTGGCCTGCGCACCACGGGGGACGACAGCCACGTGTTCATCGTGCGCCACGAAACCGGCAACCGTCCGCTGGTTCTGGCGGTCGATTACCGTGCGGCGATGACGGGTATCAACCCGGCGGCTGACGTGGCGCTGGCGCCCTTTGACGTAGTGTATGTGCCGCGTACTGGGATTGCGCAGATCTACGTGTGGTTCAACCAGCATTTCCAGCAGTTTGTGCCGGTGAACTGGGGGTTCAGTTATAATTTGAACCCGCTTGTGAGTAACCAAAGATGATTAGCAAGGCGTGCTTTCTTCCAAAGAAGAAGGCCCGTCTTTCCTAACGCTACGCCGACTTGGCCTGCGCCCGCTGTGCCGGCGGCGCCGGTATCAACGACGGTGCCAGCACGAAGCCGACCTCGCCGCTGATACGCTCGGCCGCCTGGCTGATGTAACCGCGGAAGTGGCTCCATTCCGGACTGTCGAAGCTGCGTATGTCATAGCTGCGCTGCGCCTGGGCGGTGACGCGGAATTCCGCGAACTCCTCGCCGGGCACAGGTGCAGGCGGGCTGTTCAGCGTCGCCAGCTTGTCGTCCTTGCTGACCCACATTTCGCGTACGGCCTGGGCGATGCGTTGCACGCGCTCCATGCCCTCCTCGAAGGTCGGCATGCGCTCGTAGGCATTCTCGAGCGGGTTCCACACGTCGAACACGTAGTCGGCCGGCGGGGTCTGCGCCTCGAAATGGGTTATCCGCAAGGAAGGCTGAGACACGGTGCTGCTCCTAGGCGAACCGGCCGTTCTGGAACGCGCTTGCCCGCCCGATTTCTCGAAACGCCAGCGCGCGCCTGCCTGGAACGGTCCGGCGGCGGGAGGCGGGCTTATGGCAGGGGGCTACCCACACTGGCAAGCTGAATGTGTGTATGCAAGCGGGCTTTTCGCCGCGGACGCGAAAACACGCTAGGCTGGGCCGCAGCAAGGGAGGGCCTCATGCAGACCCGAGTCGATCATGGCGAGCACTGAACGGATCGTTTTTCTTCCCTACACCAGGGGCAAGCGCGGCGCCGTCACGCCGGGCGTGCCCGTGCCATGCCGAAACGCGGCGGAAGGCGAGCGCCGCGCGGAAAAGGCCCTCGCGTCCGGTTCGGCGATTGGCGGCCACGTGGTCAAGATGGTGGCCGATGAGGAAGCCGGCGACTACGGCGAGCCCGTCTACCTGGCCGCTTTCGGCACCGTCCCGGAGCCGGCAGGATAGACGCCGACAGGGAGTAAAACTCCCCTGCCCCTCATTCTTGAGAAATAACGCTTCTTACTTCAACCGTTCAAAGCATCCTTCACGGCCTTTGCAGGCGCAAACGTCAGCTTGCGCGCCGCGGCGATCTCGATCGCGGCGCCTGTCGCCGGGTTGCGCCCCTGGCGGGCCGGCGTGTCGCGCACCTTGAACTGTCCGAATCCCGAGAGCGCCACGGTGTCACCGCCCTTTGCGGCCGACGTGATGGCGGATGTCACGGCATCGACCGCGCGGCGCGCCTGTGCCTTTTCGATACCAGCGGTGCTGGCCACGTGATCAATCAGTTCGGATGTGTTCATGTTGATCGTATCCCCCAGTAAAGTCGGCGACAAGAAGCATGCGTGGCGAGTCCTGTCACGCCGCGTTTGCCGCCCACATGCCGGGATGGCACACAGGCAAGTACGAATGCTGAAGGAGGCGACCCTGATGGATAGCATGATGCTGGCGGCAGCGCCTGCCCCGTTCACGCTTAGCGAGGACCAGCGGGCCATTGTGGACATGGCGCGTGGCTTTGCGGATGCGCATCTGGCGCCAGACGCGTTGCGCTGGGACGCGGAAAAGCACTTCCCGGTCGATGTGATCCGGCAGACCGCGGCGCTGGGCATGGCCGGCATCTATGTCGGCGAGCAGCATGGCGGCACCGGACTAGGCCGGCTGGACGCGGCGCTGATCTTCGAGGCGCTGAGCACCGGCTGCCCGGCGGTGGCGGCCTATATCAGCATACATAACATGGTCACCTGGATGATCGACCGCTTCGCCAGCGAGGCGCAGCGCGCGGCGTGGGTGCCCGGCCTGTGCCGTATGGACCGGCTGGGCGCCTACTGCCTGACCGAGCCAGGCTCCGGTTCGGACGCGGTGGCGCTTTCGACAAAGGCGCGGCCGGATGGCGGTGACTACGTGCTGGACGGGGTGAAGCAGTTTATCTCCGGCGCGGGCGCGGCAGATGTGTACCTGGTTATGGCGCGTACCGGCGGGCCAGGTGCGGCCGGCGTGAGCGCGTTCCTGGTGGAGCTTGGCACCAAGGGGCTCAGCTTCGGCGCCAACGAGCGCAAGATGGGCTGGAACGCCCAGCCGACGCGCGCGGTGATCCTGGAAGGCGTGCGCGTCCCCGCCTCGCACCGCCTTGGCGAGGAGGGCAACGGCTTCAAGATGGCGATGGCGGGGCTGGATGGCGGGCGGTTGAACATCGCGGCCTGTTCGCTGGGCGGCGCGCAGTCCGCGCTCGAGAAATCGCTGGCGTATATGGGCGAGCGGCGCGCGTTCGGGCAGAAACTGGCCGATTTCCAGGCCTTGCAGTTCCGCCTTGCCGACATGAGCACGGAACTCGAGGCCGCACGCAGCATATTGTGGCGCGCGGCGGGTGCGCTGGACGCCAAGGCGGCGAATGCCGGCATGCTGTGTGCGAGTGCGAAACGGTTCGTGACCGACGCAGGCTTCAACGTTGCCAACCAGGCGCTGCAGCTGCATGGCGGCTACGGCTACCTGGCGGAATATGGCGTGGAGAAGATCGTGCGTGACCTGCGCGTGCATCAGATACTGGAAGGCACCAACGAGATCATGCGGGTGATCGTCTCGCGCGCGCTGCTGAAATCGGCGGGCATCGCCTGATCATGGCGGACGTCGAAACCCGGATCGAGGGACATGCAGGCCGGATCACGCTGAACCGGCCGCAGGCGCTGAATGCGCTCACACAGTCCATGTGCGAGGTTATCGATGCGGCGCTTGCAGGCTGGGCCGAGGACCCGGCGGTGGCGCTTGTCATCATCGATGGCGCTGGCGGCCGGGCGCTTTGCGCCGGCGGTGACATACGGGTACTCTACGATGCGGCCCGGGCGGGCGACGTGGCCGTGCCGGCCGCTTTTTTCGCCGCGGAATACCGCATGAACGCGCGCATTGCGGCCTTTCCCAAGCCCTACGTAGCGTTCATGGACGGCGTGGTGATGGGCGGCGGAGTCGGCGTCTCCGCCCACGGCAGCTTCCGCGTGGTGACGGAGCGCACGATGCTTGCCATGCCGGAGACCGGGATCGGGCTGTTCCCAGACGTCGGCGCCACCTGGCTGCTGAGCCGCAAGCTGCCTCTGGGACTTCATCTGGCGCTGACCGGCGCGCGTATCGGCGCGGCCGACGCCATCCTTGCCGGACTTGCCGATTACTACGTCTCGTCGTCCGCCCTGCCCGCCCTCGCCGCCCGGCTGTGCACCTGCGAGACAAAGGCGGCCGTGGCTTCCTGCCTGGACGAGGCCGCCGAACCACCTCCGCCAGCGTTGGTCGGCGCCGACCGTGCCTGGATGGACGATTGCTACCGCCATTCTACGGTCGAGTTGATACTGGCAGCACTGCACGCAAACGATCACCTGGCCGCGCAGGCTGCCGCCGCCGAAATCTCAGGTAAGTCGCCGTCTTCCCTGAAAGTCACGTTGCGCGCGCTGCGCGAGGCCGAGGCGATGGACGATCTGGACCAGGCGCTGGCCCAGGAACTGGTTCTTGCCGTTTCCTGCATGCGCAGCCACGACTTTGTCGAAGGCGTGCGGGCCGCGGTAATCGACAAGGATCGGGCGCCGCGCTGGAATCCAGCTTCGTTGGACGACGTCAGCGAGGAAATTGTTTTGTCGTATTTCAGGAAGTAAGCAAGCAGTTCTTTTTTGAAAAAAAGAACCAAAAAACTTTTGGTCCTTGTTGGCGGTTGCTGAAACGTTCGCCGCCAGGGACCAAAAGTTTTTTGCTTCTTTTTTTCAAAAAAGAAGGCCTTTCTTCCTCTTCCTAGGTTTCGCCATGTTCCTGACCAGCACAGACACAAACGGCGTCACCACGCTGACGCTCAACAACCCTGCCAGACACAACGCCTTCGACGACACGCTCATTATCGCGCTGACGGAAACGTTGGCACGGATCGGCCGCGACCCGAACACCCGTATGCTCGTTCTGGCCAGCACGGGCCGCAGCTTCTCCGCCGGCGCGGATCTCGGCTGGATGCAGCGCATGGCCGCCTATACCGAAGCCGAGAACATCGCCGACGCTGCGAACCTCGCCGGCCTGATGCGCACGCTGGACCGGCTGACAAAACCGACGCTCGCAATCGTGCAAGGCAACGCCTATGGCGGCGGTGTCGGCCTGGTCGCGTGCTGTGACGTCGTGCTGGCGGCAGACACCGCGAAATTTTGCCTGAGCGAAGTCAAGCTCGGCCTGATCCCGGCTGCCATCAGCCCGTTCGTCATAAACGCCATCGGTGCACGCCAGGCCAGGCGCTATTTCACCACCGCGGAAGTGTTTACCGCCCAGCGCGCGCAGCAGATCGGCCTGGTGCACGAGGTTTCGCCGCCGGAAGGTCTTGAAGCGGCGCGTGACGGGCTGATCTCTGCCCTGCTCGCCGGCTCTCCGCAAGCACAGGCGGAAGCCAAATCGCTGGTGTTCCTCTGCGAGGGCCGGCCGGTGGACGACGCGCTCACGGCAGAGACGGGACGCCGGATCGCCGCACAACGCGCCACGCCGGACGGCCGCGAGGGCGTAGCGGCGTTTCTCGAACGCCGCCCGCCAGCCTGGGCGGCTGCACAGGACGGTACATGACAACTGAGCCCAAGCGCCGCCCGTCTCCCACGTCGCTCCGACTGCTCATGCCCTTCGTGCGGCCGTATCGCTGGCATGTCGCGGGCGCCAGCCTCTCCTTGCTGGTGGCGGCCGGCCTGGTACTCGGCATCGGCCAGGGCCTGCGCCATCTCATCGACAGCGGCTTCGGCAATCACAGCCCCGCCTCGCTCAACATGGCAGCGATCGGCATGTTTGCCGTCGTGGCCGCCCTGGCGGGAGCAACCTATGTCCGCTTTTCGTTGATCTCATGGCTTGGCGAGCGCGTGGGCGCCGACCTGCGACGCGCCCTCTACGAACACGTCATCTCCCTCTCGCCCGGCTTTTTCGAGACGGCGCGCACCGGCGATATCCTCTCCCGCATGACGGCCGACATAAGCGTGTTGCAGGCGCTGGTCGGCTCGGCCATCTCGATGTGGCTACGAAATTTGCTGATGGCGGTCGGCGCGCTGGCGCTGCTGATCGCCACCAGCGCCAAGCTCGCCGGCATCGTGGTCCTGGTGGTCCCCGTCGTCATCGTTCCGCTGATCGTTTTCGGCCGGCGCGAGAAGAAGTTGTCGCGGGTGGCGCAGGACCGTATCGGCGATTTGGGCGCCTACGCGGAGGAGACGCTGACGGCGCTGTCCACCGTGCAGGCGTTCACGCACGAACCGGTCGACCGGCGGCTGTTCTCGGACCGTATCGAGGAGTCGGTGACCGCCGCGGTGCGACGCATACGAACGCGTGCGCTACTCATTCTTGTGGTGATCCTGCTCGGCTTCGGCGCCATCACGTTCAGCCTTTGGGTCGGCGGGCAGGATGTGATCGCCGGCCGCATGACGGGCGGTGATCTCGCGGCGTTCGTCTTCTACGCCGTAATGCTCGCCGGCGCGGGCGGCACGCTCTCGGAGCTTTGGGGCGAGATGCAGCGGGCGGCGGGCGCCGCCGACCGGCTGACGGACCTGCTGGCAGAACGCCCTGCCATTGCGGCGCCCGCTTATCCGCAGCGCTTTGCGGAGACCTCGCTCGGCACCATCGCGTTCGAGCAGGTGACGTTCCGCTACCCGTCCCGGCCGGAGGCGCCCGCGCTGGAGGCGCTGAGCTTCGCCGTGAAGCCGGGCGAGACCGTGGCACTGGTCGGGCCTTCCGGCGCAGGCAAGACCACGATCTTCCAGTTGCTGTTACGCTTCTACGACGCGCAATCCGGCACGGTGCGCGTCGACGGCGTGGATGTGCGTGACGCGGACCCCGCCGCGTTGCGTGCCCGCATGGCGGTGGTGCCGCAGGATCCGGTGATCTTCAGTGCAAACGCGTGGGAGAACGTGCGCTACGGCCGCCCGGACGCGTCGGACATGGAGGTCCGCGCGGCAGTCAGCGCCGCAGCGGCAGACTTCCTGCACGATTTGCCGGAAGGGCTGGACACGTTCCTGGGTGAAAAGGGCGTGCGACTGTCCGGTGGGCAGCGGCAGCGCGTGGCGATCGCGCGCGCCATCCTGCGGCGTGCCCCGATATTGCTACTGGACGAAGCAACCAGCGCGCTGGATTCCGAGAGCGAGGCGGCCGTGCAGCATGCGCTGACCGTGTTGGCGCATGGCTGTACTACGCTGGTGGTAGCCCATCGCCTCGCCACAGTCCGCCGTGCGGACCGCATAATCGTCATTGAACACGGCAAGGTGGTGGCAGAGGGCACGCACGATACGCTGGTGCGCGAAGCTGGCCTGTACGCAAGGCTGGCCGACCTGCAGTTCAGCCTGACGTAGTCAGGCTACTGCAGAAGGAAGCCCCGACAGGAAAAAAAGCTTTTTGCTTCTTCTTTTCAAGAAAGAAGGTTTTCCTTTCTGCCCTTGCGCCCAGCCCCAGAACCGAGTGAAAGCACCGGACCTGATTTGGGAGACAGACACATGGGCGGACGTATCGCCGCGAAGCTTGCGGAACTCGGCCTGACTTTGCCGCCGGCGCAGCCGCCCGTCGCCACCTACGTCCCCTACGTGATCACCGGCAACATGGTGGTCGTCTCCGGCCAGCTTCCCATGGTGTCAGGCAAGCTTGGCTGGTCGGGCAAACTCGGTGGCGCGGTAAGCGATGCGGACGGCGTGGCGGCCGCGCGGCAATGCCTGTTGAACGTGCTCGCGCATCTGTCCACCGCCTGTGACGGCGACCTGGATCGTGTGGCACGCGTAATTCGCCTTGGCGGCTTCATCGCCTGCGCACCGGAGTTCACGCGACATCCGTCTGTCATGAACGGCGCGTCCGACCTGGCCGTGGCGATCTTCGGCGATGCCGGGCGGCATGCGCGCGCGACGGTGGGCGTGCCGTCGTTGCCGCTGGACGCGCCGGTGGAAATCGAGGGCATGTTCGAGATCGACTAGAACAAGAAAGCAAGCAGTTTTCTTTGGAAAGAAGAACCAAAAACCTTCGCTTCCATTCAGCGAACGTTTCAGCACCCGCCGACAGGGACCAAAAGTCTTTTGCTTCTTTTCTTCAGAAAAGAAGGCCTTCCTTCCTGCTCAAGGAGCCAGTGTGAAACGATTCCTCCTAGCCTGCGCGGCAACTCTTGCGATAGCCGCCGCCCCTCCGCCCGCCCAGCCGCCGCTTGTCAGCGAAAGCCCCACCGTTTTCACCCCACGCCTGGACATGTTCGACTACACCAAGCGCACGGTGATGATACCGATGCGCGACGGCGTTAAGTTGCACACCGTCATCATCATCCCGCGCGGTGCCGCACACGCACCGATCCTGCTCACACGCACGCCGTACGGTGCTGAGGAGCGCTTCGGCACGCTGAGCAGCGCGCATCTGTCCGAGGTGATGGGTGACCATGACGTCGCCGACCAGTTGGTCGAGCACGACAACTACATACGCGTGGTGCAGGACGTGCGCGGCAAGCACGGATCGGAAGGCGACTACGTGATGACGCGGCCGCTGCGCGGTCCGCTCAACAACACGCAAGTGGATCATTCGACCGACACCTGGGACACGATCGACTGGCTGGTGCACAACACGCCCGAGAGCAACGGAAAAGTCGGCATACTCGGCATTTCGTATGACGGCTTCACCTCGCTGATGGCGCTGTTCCACCCGCATCCGGCCTTGCGCGCTGCCGTGCCGATCAACGCCATGGTGGATGGCTGGCGGGGCGACGACTGGTTCCACAACGGCGCCTTCCGGCAGGACAGCCTTGTGTATGTGCACGACCAGGAGGCCACGCGCGAAAGCAGCCTGAAATGGTGGACCGATTTCTACGACGATTATGACACCTGGCTGTCCGCGGGCTCCGCCGGCGACATGGCGAAACTGCACGGGCTGGAGCAGACCGGGTTCGCCGACAAGCTGATGTTCCACCCGGCTTATGATGCGTTCTGGCAGGGCCAGGCGATCGACAAACTGCTCCAGAAGCAGGGCCTGTCGGTGCCCACCATGCTGGTGGATGCGCTGTGGGACCAGGAGGACATATACGGCAACATCGCAGTGTGGAACGCGGTGAAACCGGGTGACACGAACAATGACCTGTTCCTCGTCGTGGGACCCTGGTTCCATCACCAGGAGCGGCTGGACGGCTCGGCTGTCGGCAACATCGCCTTTGGCAGCGACACGGCCGCCTATTTCCGCGCCCACCTGCTGCGGCCGTTCCTCGACCATTTCCTCAAGGACGACGCGCCGCCTTTGGGCCTGGCAACCGTGAACGCCTTCGAGACGGGCACCAACGAGTGGCATGGCCTGAAGGCATGGCCGTCCGGCTGTGATGATGGTTGCCGTATCGAACACACATCGATGTATCTGCAGCCCGGCTTCAAGCTCGCAGCCTCGCCGCCCGCTGCGTCCCTGAAAGGTTTCGACAGCTACATCTCCGACCCGGCGCGGCCAGTGCCATACCTGCCGCGTCCCGTGCACATCGAGGGCGATGCAGGCGAGCAGAGTTGGCAGACCTGGCTGACCAGCGACCAGCGGGACCCTGCCAGCCGCACGGACGTGCTGAGCTACAGCACGCCGCCGCTGACGGCGCCGCTGCGGATCGCCGGCCAGCCCGTCGCCAATCTGCAGGCCTCCACAACCGGCACGGACGGTGATTTCGTCGTCAAGCTGATCGACGTCTATCCGGACCAGGTCGGGCGCGATGCGAAACTCGGCGGCTACCAGCTGATGATTTCGGCAGACATCATGCGCGCACGATACCGCAATGATCCAGCCAAACCGGAAGCGATGCCGTCCGACCAGAAGCAGCTAATCAAGTTTGCGCTGCCAACGGCGAACCACGTTTTCCTTCCCGGCCACCGCGTGATGGTGCAGATACAGTCGAGCTGGTTTCCGCTGTATGATCGCAACCCGCAGACATTCGTGAAGAACATCTTTTTCGCCAAGCCGGCCGACTACAAGCCGGCCACGATAAAGATCTTCGATGCTGGACAGGCTACGAGCTTTGTCGATCTACCGGTGGTGAAGAACTAATCGGCTTTCGGAGATCCACCCACGCTGACGGAGCGGGAAGCAAGCGGCTTGTCCAAGGATAAAACTGCCTGCTTCCTCACCCTGCAGTGCAAACCAGCGCTCCTACCCGCTCTGCCAGCAAACCGACTGCGAATGGTTTGGTGAGCACGTGCATCCCGCTCTCGAGCTGCCTCTCGCCCAGCACTGCCGCTTCCGCGTAGCCGGTGATGAACAGCACTTTCAGCCCCGGCCGCAGCACACGCCCCGCATCGGCCATCTGGCGGCCGTTCATGCCGCCTGGCAGGCCAACATCGCTGATCAGCAAGTCCACGGAGCAGCCGGATCGCAGGATTTCCAGCCCCGCCCGACCGTCCTCCGCTTCCATGACCGTGTAGCCAAGCTCGTCGAGCACGTCGGTCACCAGCATGCGCACGCTCGGCTCGTCATCGACGACGAGAACAGTGCGTCCCTGCCCATCCCCGGCCAGCGCCGGACGCGGCGCGGCGCGTGCCAGATCAGCCGGTGGGCCGTGATGACGCGGCAGGGTGATGCACACGCATGTTCCCTGGCCGATCTCCGACGTGATCCGCACCCGGCCGCCGGATTGCTGGACGAAGCCGTATACCATCGACAAGCCGAGCCCGGTTCCCACCCCGATCGGTTTTGTCGTGAAGAACGGATCGAAGGCGCGGCTGATCGTCTCCGGCGACATGCCGGCACCTGTGTCGCTGACTTTCAGCAACACGTATTCGCCGGCACGCAAATCCTCTGCGGCGGCGGCCACGGTATCCAGAACCACGTTTTCTGTGTCTATCGAGAGCAAGCCCCCATCTGGCATCGCGTCGCGCGCATTGATCGCAAGGTTCAGAAGCGCGTTCTCTATCTGGTTCGGGTCCAGCAAAGTCGCCCACAGGCCAGGCGCCAGCTCTGTCCGAAGCGTCACCTGCGGCCCTATCGTGCGCCCCAACAGCTCGTCCAGCCCGGCCACCAGCGCGTTGATGTCGATCGGCTTGGGGTCCAGCGCCTGCTGGCGGGAGAATGCCAGCAGACGCTGCGTCAGGTTTGCGGCCCGCGTCGCCGCACCTTGCGCGGTATCGATGTAGCGCTCGATCCCGGCGAGTCGGCCCTGCATTACGCGGGACTGCAGGAGCTCCAGGCTCCCGGTCATAACGGTCAGCAGGTTGTTGAAGTCATGCGCCAGGCCGCCGGTAAGCTGGCCCACCGCTTCCATCTTCTGGGATTGGCGCAGTGCCTCCTCGGAGCGTTGCAGTTCGGCCGTCCGCGTCTGCACCCGCACCTCCAGCTCGTCGCTGAGCTGGCGCTGCTGCGCCGCTGCCCCGCGCAAATCCGAGTCCAGCCGGTCCAGCATGCGGCCGTCGAAGAATATCCGCGCTACCACCGGCACGGTGGATAGCGCCACCAGAGCCGCCATGGCGAAGCTCGGCGCGATGTTGCCGGCACGCAGCGCACGCAGCAGGACCAGGCCTGCCAGGAACGGAACCAGGACTGTCAGCAGGAGCTGTATGCGCGTGGCGCGGCCGCTCGGCCGTGCGGAGGCGAATATCGCCGCCCAACCATGCTCCGGATCGTATGTCAGGCAACCGAGGTAGAGGGTGAACAGTCCGGCCGCCGTATGCAGGGCTACCGTGCCGTAGAAACGGACCGCGTAGAGCCCCTCCACACCATACGCATAGCCGAGCAGTGCCAGGCCGGACAGCAGCAGACCCGCTGCCGCACAGACGAACGTCGTCCTGCGCGCAAGCGGACTTCCCTGGCCGAGCGACAACAACGCCATGCCCAGCAGGAGAAAACCACACGCCGTGGCAGGCGCCGTCCGCCCGACCAGCGTACCTGCCTGCGCCGCCATGCTGTTGCCGAGGAGAGGGTTCAGGACATCCCGTCCCGCAATCAGGGTGCCTGCCATCACGGTCAGTGCCGTCACGAGAACCAACACGGCAAGGCAGCGCGCCGTCCGCGCGTAGCCAAGCTTCCAAGCTGTAAGCGACAGGCCGGCCAGCACGAGGCAGCCGGCCGTGACCGGTGCCATCGCGGCCAGGCCTGGCCGTATCGTCACAAGGATCGGGCTGCCGGCAACCCACCCGAACAGCACGCCCAGGCCCAGAGCCAGCGCCCCGATCGCACTGAACCAGCCGAACACCTTCATCCCAAGGACGACACGGACGTTGAAGATGTCAGGCATCGCGACCCCTCATAGCAGAGACAGCCAGTCATGGAACATGAATCGGCAGCGGTTCCATGACGCGACCGAATGAGCCGGGGCGCGTTGAGCGGTCTCCGATTGTTGGAAACCTGCCTCATGCCAAAAGCCGCCATCTTCGACATCGACGGCACACTTGTCGATTCAGTGGACCTGCACGCCAGCGCCTGGCAGGACGCGTTTGAAGAGTTCGGCCACAAGGTGACTTTCGAACAGGCCCGCAGCCAGATCGGCAAAGGCGGCGACCAGCTCCTCCCCGTTTTCCTCAGCGAGGCCGAGCAGAAAGACCATGGCGAGGAAATGGAGACCTGGCGCGGCAAACGCTTCCGCGAACACTACCTACCGATGGTCCGCCCGTTCTCCGCCGTGCCCGACCTGCTGGCAAAAGTCCGCGCCGCCGGCTTGAAAGTGGCCGTCGCGTCCTCGGCCAAACAGAACGAGCTTGAAAAATATCTGAAAATCGCCTGCATCGAAAAGCTCGTGGACGTGCAGACATGTTCGGAAGACGCCGAGCAGTCAAAGCCCGCACCGGACATCTTCCTGGTCGCGCTCAAGAAACTCGGGATGAACCCTGCGGATGCGGTAGCTATCGGTGACACGCCGTATGACGCGCAGGCGGCCGGAAAGGCGGGAATGCGCACGATCGGCATGCTGTGCGGCGGTTTCACGGAAGCAGAGCTTCGGGCCGGCGGGTGTTCGCAGGTTTATCCTGGGCCAGGAGCTCTCCTGGCTTGTTTTGGGGCTTCCTTGTTGGCGTAGCAGGAAGCAAGCAAGGCCTTCTTTTTTGGAGAAAAAGAAGCAAAAAACTTTTTTCGCCCGACGCTGCCATGCTTTGGCGTTTTCTGCTTCGCTCGACTGTTGCAAATGCGGGGCGTCGAAGGTTCTTACGAAAAGGGCACTGCTTGCGCACGCTCAACGCGAAAAGTCGATCAGCAGCGGCACCAACACGGCCGTAGCGATGCCATTAAGCCCAACAGCGATGCCAGCGAACGTGCCCGCCATCTCGTGCACCTGGAATGCCCTTGCCGTCCCCAGCCCATGCGCAGCCAGGCCAACCGCAAAACCGCGCGCCCGCCAATCCCGCACGCCCAGAATGTTCAGCAACGGCGTGGCGATCACCGCGCCCACGATGCCGGTCAGGATCACCAATACGGCGGTGAGCGAAGGCGATCCGCCGATGCGTTCGGACACGCCCATGGCAATCGGCGTCGTCACAGATTTCGGCGCCAGGGACAGCACAGTCTGCCATGTGGCACCGAGCGCCCAGCCGATCGCCATTGCGGAACAAGCCGCCGTCAGCGAACCAGCCAGCAAGGCAGCGACGATCGGCACGATCGCGCGGACGACGACATGGCGGTTGCGGAACAGCGGCACTGCCAACGCCACCGTCGCGGGCCCGAGCAGGAAATGCACGAACTTGGCGCCGTCAAAATACGTGGCGTAACTTGTGCCGGTGGCCAGGAGAACGCTCACCAGCAACGCCACCGCAATCGCCACCGTGTTGATCAGCGGCGAGCGCCCGGCGCGTTCGTGCAGCACAACGCCTGCGGCATAGGCGGCCAAGGTTGCCGTCAGCCACAGCAAAGGCTGGGTGTGCAAATACACCCAAACGCCGACGATCGCCGCATGGCCGGAATGGATCACCGAGGACGGCCGCGCGCGAGCAGCCGCTCGACCGATTGAAACACCAGCGCAGTCACCGCGATCGCCAGTGCGGTGGAGACAACTAGTGCGGCGCTCAACGGCCACCATTCGCGCGCGATGCGGGCACCGTTTGAGATTACGCCTACCGCAGCCGGCACAAAGAAAAGGCTGAGATGGCGCAACAGGAAATCCGCCGCCTGCCCTAGTTCCAGGCTTAGCCTGCCACGCGCGATCAGCAATATCGCCAGCAACACCATGCCCAGCACCGGCCCAGGCACCGGCAGGTGCAAGGCTTGCGACACGATCTCGCCCCCAAGCTGGCAGCCGAGAAGCGTCGTCAGCGCCAGGATCACGCTTGTTGACTGGACAACGGCGATAGCCTCAAGGCACCTGAAACATACTCGGCAAGCGAAGGAAGCAAGGCCTTCTTTTTCGAGAAAAAGAAGCAAAAAGCTTTTATCTGCGCTGTCGCCGACCTTTCCATGAGGCGCGATAGCCGGATCAAAAGTTTTTTGCTTCTTTTTTTCAAAAAAGAAGGCCTTGCTTTACTTGCTAAGCCGCAATTGCAGCCCCCGCCACCCGCCGCGCCTTCAACTCCGCCGCCACCACAAACGCCAGCTCCAAAGCCTGCTCTGCATTCAGGCGAGGATCGCAAAACGTCTCGTATCGCTCGGAAAGATCGGCTTCCGTCAGCAGATGCGCACCGCCGACGCATTCCGTGACAGGCTGCCCGGTCATCTCCACATGCACGCCGCCGGGCCGCACGCCGGCATCCGCGAACACGTCGAAGAAGCCGCGCAACTCGGCGAGGATGCTGTCGAAACTGCGGGTCTTTACGCCACCGGCGGTGCTGATCGTGTTGCCGTGCATCGGGTCGCAAAGCCAGGTAACGCGGCGGCCGGTGCGCTGCACGGCGCGCAGCAAAGGCGGCAGATGCGAGCGCACACGCTCCGCCCCCATGCGGCTGATCAGCGTCAGGCGGCCGGGCTCATCGGCCGGGTTCAGGATGTCGATCAGCCTGGCGAGGTCATCCGCCGGGGTGGTGGGCCCGACCTTCACGCCGACCGGGTTGCGCAAGCCGCGCAGGAACTCGACATGGGCGCCGTCCACCTGGCGCGTTCGGTCGCCGATCCACAGGAAGTTGGCCGAGCAGCCGTACCAGTCGCCGCTGGTGCTGTCGATGCGGGTCAGCGCCTGTTCGTAGGGGAGCAGCAGCGCCTCGTGGCTGGTGTAGAACTCGGTCTCGCGTATCTGGGCGGTGTTGCTGCTGCCGATGCCGCAGGCGGCCATGAAGCCGAGCGTCTCGTCGATGCGAGTGGCAAGATCCTGGTAGCGCGCGGCCAGCGGCGAGCGGGCGACGAAATCCAGGTTCCAGCGGTGCACCTGGTGGAGGTCCGCGTAGCCGCCATTGGCGAACGCGCGCAGCAGGTTCATCCGGCCGGCGGACTGGAAGTAGGCCGTCTCCATGCGCCCCGGATCGGGAACCCGGGCGGAAGCCTGCGGCGCCGGGCCGTTGATGATGTCTCCGCGATAGCTGGGCATGGACACGCCGGCCACGGTCTCCGTCTCGGACGAGCGCGGCTTGGCGAACTGCCCGGCCATGCGGCCGATCTTGATGACGGGCACGGTGGCGCCGAAGGTCAGCACCACGGCCATCTGCAGCAGCACGCGGAAGGTGTCGCGCACCGAGTTGGCGTTGAAGTCGGCGAAGCTTTCGGCGCAGTCGCCGCCCTGCAGCACGAAGGCCTGGCCGTCCGCGGCCTTGGCCAGCGCGTCCTTCAGCCGGCGTGCCTCACCGGCAAACACCAGCGGCGGATAGCCGGCCAGGCGCGCCTCGGCGGCGGCGAGTGCAGCGGCGTCCGGGTAAGTGGGCGCCTGGTGTATGGGATGCGCGCGCCAGGTGGCTGGCGACCAGTTCGAGGCTTGCATGG
>CAXTVW010000059.1:0-19885 GCA_964247675.1 uncultured Acetobacteraceae bacterium | reverse complement strand
CCAGGTCGAAATGCCGCAAACTCATCCGCGGGTTCTGCACCTGCACCACCACGCTACCCCGCTTGTGGCACGCCGCCCCAACCGCCCCCGCCGTCCCCCCAGCCGTGAACAGCACGCCAGGCGGCGGCCCGCTCAACCCCACCGCCCGCAGAGGCGCCGGCCAAACCGCCGCCCCCACCCACGCCCAAGGCCGCCGCGGCCGCAGGTCCACAACCTCCGGCGACAACCCCGCCGCCTCCGCCAGACCCAAGGCCTGCGCCTGCAATCCGGCATAGGGCTCGCACAAGATCCGGCTCTCGACAGGCATGCGCCGGGTTATGTCCCTGCGAAAGCAAGAAAGAAAGCAGTCCTTTCTGGGAAAAAAGGACCAAAACTTCCGCTCCCCGCCACGTGCAAGCGTGCTCTCGCACCGAGCCCCCACGCCGAATCAGCCGCCGACCAGGACCAAAGGTTTTTTGCTTCTTGTTTCCAAAAAAGAACGCCTTGATTGCTTTTCCTTGACTCCCCGCAAACATTCCGCCAAATTGCTGCGGCGCGGCATAAACTGCGACCGATCGCTTTTCAGAAGCCTGGCCGGTTTCCGTTCTTACATACATCGCGCCGGCTTGCGGTCCTGCCGACCGCTCTTCCGCCCCGGCACGCCCGGCGCGGCCTTGAAAGCTAAACCACCACCCATGACAGAATTCTCCGAACTAGGCCTCGCAGCCCCGCTGCTGAAGGCCCTGGCCGCAACCGGCTACACAACGCCCACCCCGATCCAGGCGCAGGCCATCCCGCACCTCCTCACCGGCGCGGACCTCCTGGGCATCGCCCAGACCGGCACCGGCAAAACCGCCGCCTTCGCGCTGCCCATCCTGCACCGCCTGATGGCCAAGCCGCGCCCCTACGAGCGCAAGACCACGCGCTGCCTCGTCCTGGCCCCCACGCGCGAACTCGCCGCCCAGATCGCCGAATCCTTCCGCACCTACGGCCGCCAGACCAGCATACGCGTGGCCCTCATCTTCGGCGGCGTCCCCAAAGGCCGCCAGATCACCTCGCTCGCCAACGGCGTGGACGTCATCGTCGCCACCCCCGGCCGCCTGCTGGACCTGTTCGGCGAAGGTCACGTCCGCCTGGACCGCACGGAAGTCCTCGTCCTGGACGAAGCCGACCACATGCTGGACCTGGGCTTCGTCATCCCCATCAAGCGCATCGCCCGCGAACTGCCCGCCGCCCGCCAGACCCTGTTCTTCTCCGCCACCATGCCGAAGGAAATCCAGGTCCTCGCCGACGCCATGCTCAAGGATCCCGTCCGCGTCAGCGTCACCCCCGTCGCCACCACCGCCGAGCGCATCGAGCAGAGCGTCGTCTTCGTCAACCAGTCCGAGAAGCGCATCGTGCTGACACGCATGCTGAAGAACCCGGACATGGGCCGCACCCTCGTCTTCGCCCGCACCAAGCACGGCGCCGACCGCATCGTGCAGCACCTTACCGCCGCCGGCCTGTCCGCCAGCGCCATCCATGGCAACAAAAGCCAGGGCCAGCGCGAACGCGCCCTCGCCGACTTCAAGAAGGGTTCGGTCCCCGTCCTGATCGCCACGGACATCGCCGCCCGCGGCATCGACGTGGACGGCGTAACCCACGTCATCAACTTCGACCTGCCCGACGTCCCCGAAGCCTACGTCCACCGCATCGGCCGCACCGCCCGCGCCGGCGCCGCCGGCCGCGCCATCAGCCTTTGCGACGACGGCGAACGCGCCCAGCTCCGCGGCATCGAGAAGCTGATACGCGCGCGTCTGCCGATCGCGGCGTAAGCAAGCAAGGCCTTCTTTTCTGAAGAAAAGAAGCAAAAGACTTTTGTCCCCCGCATCTGCGCCAGCCGGATGCCACGGGAAACACCGAAGCGCTGAAGCGTCGGTGTAGCAAAAGTTTTTCGCTTCTTTTTTTTAAAAAAGAAGGCCTTCCTACCTAGTCCTCACACAACCTTAGGAACGCCGCCGTCTTCTCGCGCCACCCGGACCGCGCCGCCACCGCCAGCCCCCGCGCCCGTATCGCCTGATACAGCCCCTCATCCTCGCGCAACCGCCGCATCGCCTCCGCCACCGCCTCCACCGACCGCCCGTCCACCACGAGGCCGTTCTCGCCATCGCGCACCGCATCGGTGCTGCCGCCATCCTGCCCGGCAATCACCGGCAACCCGCACGAATTGGCCTCCAGGAACACCAGGCCGAACCCCTCCGTGTCGCCATTCGGCAACTCGCGGTTCGGCATCACGAACACGTCGCCCAGACGGTAATGATCCACCAGCTCGTCATCGGCCACCTGGCCCGCAAAAATGGCGCAGCCCTGCAACCCCAGCTCGGCGGCCAGCGCCTCCAGCGCGCCCCGGTAGGGTCCGGTGCCCACGATCAGGTACCGTGTCTCCGGCGCGCCTGCATGGATGATGGCGAACGCGCGCAATGCGGTGTCCACGCCCTTCTTCTCCAGCAGCCGGCACACCGACACGAACACGAAACAGCCGCCCAGCCGGTACAGCTCCACCAGGTCCGCCGCGCGGCCCGCCACCGTAAACCGGTCGCCATCCACCCCGTTTTCAATCAAATGCACACGGCCGCCATGCGCATCGCCGAGCAGCCCCGCCACCGTGCGTTCGGTGAACCGGCTGACAACCACGATGTGGTCGCTGGCCAGCAGCACGCGCCGGGCGCGGGCGTGTCCCGCATCGTAGCTGTCCTCGGTGGTGATCTCCTCGCCGTGGACGTAGAGGATCGTGCGTATCCCGGGCAGCACGGTGCACAGCAGGGCGATCCAGCCGCTGGCCTGCAGCTCACCGATGCAGATGGTGCGCACTCCGCCGGCCACCAGGCGGGCGAGCCTCGCCACCAGGCGCAGCCTGATGCCCAGATCGGCCACCAGGAACACCGCCCGCCCCGGCCCGTGCGAAGGCGCCGAGGCCATCACCGTGCGCAGCAGGGCCACGCGCTCGGTGCGGTAGGCCTGCCGGCGGTCGTGTTCGCGCCAGCCGATCACCCGCAGCCCGTCGGCGTAGTTGATCCGCGGCGCCACCACCACGATCCTGCCGGAAGCGCAGCGTGCCAGGTTGGCATACACCACGGCAGAGCCGCCGCGCACCGGCGGGAAATTGTTGGCGATCAACGCCACCCGCGCCACCGGAGGCGTCAAGCCTGCGCCGGCCCGGCGAGGTGGTTCGGCAGGTCGGACAGCCGCGCGAAGGCGAAACCCTGGCGGTCCATGGCGTCCAGCACTTCGGAGAGCCGATCATAGAACCCGTGCAGGTCGGCACGTGTCCTGACATACGGGTTGCGCCCGACCGCCAGTGACGAGCTGTGGAAGCTGAGCACGAACACGCTCTGCCCGCGGGCGCGCAGGTGCCGCAGCAGGCGCAGCATGGCGCGCACGTCGTTGCCCTCCGGCGACAGGGTGATGCGCTCGGCGAAGCGCGAGCGGGTGAGCGCGCCGGCCAGCCGCCACTTCCGCCACGCCGGCGCGGACAGCGCGCGGTACACCGGCGGCGCGAACCGGCCGCCCCAGCCCACCACGCTGCGGCAGAGCGGTATCTCCAGCAGGCGCCTTTTCTGCCCGAACCAGAACGGCGCACAATCGAAGCCGGAGAAATCCGGGCCGCCCTGCTCGGAGGCCGATGTGCGCGGGGCCACGCTGATGTCCATGCTGAACCCCTCCGCCTCCAGCAGCGCCGCCGTGTCCGGTCCCAGCCCGTAGCGCCCGGCCCGGTAGATCGTCGGCGTGCCGCCCAGCCGCTGCGAGAAGCACCGTTTCAGGGCCAGCAGCTTGCGCGCCTCCAGCCCGGCCGGAAGATTGCCGGAATACGAGGCGACCAACGGATGCCCCGCTGCCTCTCCCTCCCCCGCCTGGCCGTGCACCGCCGGACCGTCATCGAAAGGCGGGTTCACCCACGGATGAAGCTGCAATCCCGCCTCGCACCGCCCGCGGCCGATCTGGTGGCGCAGCACGTGGACCACGTCGTCGTCCTGCAAAACAGGATAGGTCAGCAGGTAGGCGGGGCACACGCCATACGCGCCGACGATCTCGTGCAGGTCGCAGATGTTGCGCATGCAATCGGTGGAATACGGCGTGGCTGAAACCGGCCGGTCCCAGTCGAAATCCTCTTCGGCATCGACTGCCACGGCACACACAGGCTGCTCTGCAGCCGCGCGGGCGGGAACGACATTGGCAAACACGTGTCTCTGACCGCTCCGCGCCTCTACGCCCGATGTATCCTTTGCATGCTGGCTTGTCACGCATCCGTGTGTGTGCGGTCAGAGGCGGCAAGGAAGAAAGGCCTTCTTTTTCGAAAGAAGAAGCAAAAAACTCTTGCTCCTCCACATTCACAGCGCCCGTGTCCATCCAGAAAAAACCGCCTGCCGCAAATGCGAACGGAACAAAGTTTTTTGGTCCTTTTTTTCAAAAAAGGACTGCTTTCTTCCTGCCTGATCTCCTACGCTGCAAAGCTCGTAGAGCGGGACAGCGACTCCCAAGCCAGCATCTCCGCGCTCATCTGCCCCAGCTTCTGCTCGACCAGGCCAAGCGCGTCCTCCCCAAGGAACAACCGCGCCGGTGGCTCTCCCGACTCCACGATCGCCAGCAACGCCGCGGCGGCCTTGTCCGGATCGCCAGACTGTTTACCGCTCTTGGCGCGCCGCGCATCACGCAGCGGGTTCATGACGGCGTCGTAATCGGAGATGCTGCGCGGCGTGCGGTCCATCGAACGGCCGGCCCAATCGGTGCGGAACTGCCCGGGCGCCAGCGCCGTGACCCGGATTCCGAACGCCGCCACCTCCTTGCCCAAGGCTTCCGAGATGCCTTCCAGAGCGAACTTGCTGCCGCAGTAGAAACTGATGCCGGGCATGGTGATGAAGCCGCCCATCGACGTGACGTTGACGATGTGCCCGCGCCGCCGCGCGCGCATGCCCGGCAGAACCGCCTTGATCATCGCCACCGGGCCAAAGACGTTGGCGGCAAACTGCCGCTGCAGATCGTCGATCGACGACTCCTCCAGCACGCCCTCATGCCCGTAACCGGCGTTGTTGACGAGCACATCGACCGGTCCGCTCGAGGCCTGCGCTCCGGCGATGGCTGCCGGAATGGCGGCATAATCGGTGACGTCGAGTGTAAGCGGGCACGCCCGGTCCGGTGCCTGCGCCGCGAAACGCGCCGCGTCGTCGGCATTGCGCACCGTGCCGATGACGCGGTGCCCTGCCCCGAGTGCCGCGGCAGCAAAGGCGCGGCCAAGCCCCGTGCTCACGCCGGTGATGAGGAAAGTCTTGCCGGAAGCAGTGATCATGGAGAAACCCCGGGCGTTGTGCGTGAACTATATCATGATATAATCCGACGATGCCGAGAAACAAGACAGAAGCGCCGCCCACCCCGGAGCCCACGCGCGCCCGGGTGCTGGCCGCGGCCGAGCGCCTGCTGGCCGCGGGCGGCGACTTCTCGATGCGCGACCTGGCCGCCGCCGCGGAGCTCAGCTTCGCCACCCCGTTCAACCAGTTCGGCAGCAAGGCCGCCATCGTCCACGCCCTGTCGGCCGAGCGCATCGGCCGGATGAACGCCCGCTTCGCCGAGGCCGCACCGGCCGGCGGCGCCGTCACCCGCGTGCTCGGCGCGATGGATATCGCGACGGCGGTGATGCTGGAGGCGCCCGCTGTCAACCGGGCCGTCATGGCCGCGCTCGGCGCCCCCACCCAGGAACCGGCGGACGTGGCCGCACGGTCCCGGGCGCTCTGGGCGGCCGCGCTGGCCGACGGCGAAGGGCTGGAGCCATCCCAGGCGGCACTCGCCTGCACGATGTTGCCGCAACAGCTCGCGCTGGCATTTCGCGGCGTGCTGTCGTTCTGGACCGCGGGCGAGATACCGGACGTGCAATTGGGCCAACAAGCACGAATCGTGGCCTTGACGCTGCTGCTTGGTTTCCTGCCGGATCAGGAAAGAAACGAAGCAGTGAGCATGCTGCGCGATACGGCGACGTAGAAAGAAAGCAAGCAGTCCTTTTTTGAAAAAAAGGACCAAAAAACTTTTACTTCCCCGCATTTGCGTCGCGCGTGTGCCCTCGCACAAACACGAACGGGATAGCGACACGCATGCTTCAACACGCCGCGACAGCACAGACAAAAGCTTTTTGCTTCTTTTTCTCGAAAAAGAAGGCCTTCCTTACTGTCCTGTCCCCAAGCAGCAACGCATCACTTCGTCAACGCAGGTGCCAGAAACACCACCGTTCCCGCATCGGTTCCACGACCGTTGCTGCCGCCGTAGAGCGTCGCTGTGCCGTAAAGGTAGTTGTTCGTAGCTTCGATCAGCGCTGCGTACGGCATCGCACCGACCGTGCCGTTGAAATCCGCCAGTTTCTTGAAGGCGCCCGTCGCCGGGTCATATCGGAAGACGATGCCGCTATCGAGGCCGTAGGTCTGCTCGAGGGATCCGAACAGCGTGGTACCGTACATCATGCCGTCGCGTGCCAAAACCAGGCCTGCGACCGGAAAACCGGGAGCATTGGAGGAGGCATCTGCGTCGAAGTCGTAATTAACGGCGAAGCCAGTGCCGTCCGTGTTGATCGAGAAGATGCAGCCGCCGCCGCTACCGCCGGCTTCCGTCGTCCCATACAGCTTGCCATCCGCGCCGGCGATGAGTGCGCCTTTCGGGTTGTAGTAGGTCCCCGGCGTGCTGCTTTCGTCGTTGTCGAAGGCGTGCAGGACGGTCATCGTCGTCCCCTTCAGCGCAAACACCGTGCCGCCGCCGGAGGCGCCACCGTTCGCGCCGCCGGATGCCGTGGTGCCATAAAGCGTCTGACCGTCATGCCCGACCAGCAAGGCAGCAACAGGGTCAGAGCCGTCCGTGCCGTTTTCGTATTGGAACGCATAGAGCGTGGTCACGGCGCCGCCAGTAGGCGCGCAGAACACCGTGCCCTGGTTCCCGAATCCGCCCTCGGCCGTGGTACCGCACAGCGCGCCGCCCGGCTTCTGGACGAGGTGCGCCATCGGCCGGCCGCCTTCGGAAGGGTTCGGGCACCCATCCCCGTTGCAGAACTGGTGCAGAAGCGTGAATACGCCGGCGGTGGAGATGCGGAACAGCGTGCCGCAGCCCAGCGCGCCGTTGCACCCGCGTTTGCCGCCATCCTGCGCCACGCCGTAGAGGTAGCCGTCCTTGCCCTGGATCAGCCCGGCGGTCGGGTAGGCGCCATCCGCCGCGCTGCCCGTGCCGGCGTCGTAGGGGAAAGAGTATAACGCAGTCACCACGCCCTTCAGCGTCATGCGGAACACTGTTCCGCAACCCTGCACGGCGCCGCCGAGGCCGACACAAGCCCCGCTGCCACCGTAGGTGGTCGTGCCGTAGAAATTGCCGTCCGACGCCTGCACCAGTTCGGCCGACGGCGCGCTGCCGAGGGCGTAATGGCTTGCCGTGCTGCTGCCGGTGTTCACGAAGCGATGCACGGGCCGCAACGCCGCAGCCCCGGCAGGCGAACAGAACAGCAGCGCAAGCAGGGCACACGATACCCGCCTCATGTCTCGTTCGATCGAATGCATCTGTCGGCTCCGGACTGTTTCTGCCCCGAACCAGGCCTGCAAGCCCGCGCGCCCGTCAAATCAAGCGTCGTCAAACGATATAAAATACATATCTTACAATGGTTTGCGCGGCCGGTGCGGCTAGGAAGCAAGCAGTCCTTTTTTGGAAAAAAAGGACCAAAAAACTTTTACTACACCGCATTTGCATCAGCCGGCCGCTCCAGAAAACATCCGCGGCGCCGCAACGTCGGGGAAGTAAAAGTTTTTTGCTTCTTTTTTTCAAAAAAGAAGGCCTTTCTTGCTTCTGCCCAAGCTCCGCCCAACCCCCACCGCCAAACTCGCCACCCCATCCAGCGTCCAGGCCATCTCCCCCCAACGCCCCCTCACCACCCCCGGCCGGCCCTCCCGCATCGCCGCCCGCAGCAGCCGCCATCGCAGCGCCGCCCCCAGCGCCGCGCATTCCCGCCCGGAAGACTCTGCCTCCACGCGCGCGATGATCGCGAACAACCGGTCCAGCGTCACCGCATCTGCCACCGGCAGGCGATCGCTAAGATGGCGCACCACCAGCCGCGCCGCACCGTCCGCCTCTGCCCCGAACCAGGGCGCGTAAGCCCGGCTCAAAACCGCCGTCGCCCGGTCCGCCATCTGGCCCGCCATGCGATAGGTCGTATTGCTGCTGTGCCACCGGTATTGCGTCAGCACGCCGTCCAGCCGCGCCGCCTCGCCGTGCGCCAGCAACCGATGGTACAGGTCGAAATCATCCGCCGGCACCGCCGCCTCCCGCAGCACCGCCTTATCCTCCGCCACCAACTGCAGCGCACGCCGGCGGAACATCACCGAGGACCACGTCAGCGGATTGCCCAGATGCAGCAGCATCCGCATCCCCGCCGGGCTCACCTGCGCCACCTGGCCCGGGTCGCTCGCCACGCCGTCGCGCAGGATCTCCACCGCCGTGCCCACCAGCACCACCTGCGAGTGCCCATCCAGATACGCCACCTGCCGCGCCAGCCGTTCGGGCAGGCTCACATCGTCGTGGTCCAGCATCGCCACGTAGTCGCCCGCGCATGCCGCCAGCCCCACGTTCCGCGCTCCCGCAATCCCCCGGCAAACTTCGTTGCGTATCACCCGAAGCCGCTTGTCGGGCACCGCAGCGAGTATCGCCGGCGTCACGTCGCTCGACGCGTCATCCACCACAACCAGTTCGAAATCGCCAAAGCTCTGCCCCAGCACGCTGTCCAGGGCAGCCCCGATCCAAGCCGCGCCATTACGTGTCGTCATCAACACGCTGACCCGCGGCGCGCTCAAGCCGCCTCGCCGGCCACGAACCCGCTCGCCCAGGCCCATTGGAAATTATACCCGCCCAGCCACCCGGTCACATCCACCGCCTCGCCCACCGCAAACAGCCCAGGCACCGCGCGCGCCTCCATGCTCTTCTGGGAAAGCGCCCGCGTCGAGATCCCGCCCAGCGTCACCTCCGCCTTGGCATAGCCCTCCGTCCCGGACGGGCACAGCCGCCAGCCTCGTAACCCCGCCTCCAGCGCCTGCAGCTCCCGGTCCGCAATCTCCCCCACCGGCCCGCTCGCCCGCGCCGCCGGCAAGAACACATCCGCCAGGCGCTGCGGCAACACCTCTCCCAGCAGCGCCCGCAACCCCGCCTTCGGCCGCGCCCGCTTGCCCGCCCGCAGGAACCCCTCCGCCGCCCCCGGCACCAGGTCGATCTCCACCACCTGCCCCTCCCGCCAGGCCGAGCTCACCTGCAGGATCGCCGGCCCCGACAACCCCCGATGCGTCACCACCATCCCCTCGCGGAACCGCACGCCCCCACATTCCACCTCCACCACCGCGGAGACCCCAGCCAGCCCACCCAGCCGCCCAAGCGCCTCCTCCGCCAGCGTCACCGGCACCAAACCAGGCCGCGGTGCCACCATCGCCAGCCCGAACTGCTGCGCCACCCGATACGCCAGCCCCGAAGCCCCGATCTTCGGTATCGACAACCCCCCGCTCGCCAGCACCAGCGACTCCGCCTCCACCACCCCGCCCCCCAGCCCCACCCGGAACCGCCCCGAATGCGACACCTCTCCCACCCGCTCCCCCAGCCGCACAATTGCGCCCGCGGCCGCGCACTCCGCCAGCAGCATCCCCACGATCTGCCGCGCCGACCCGTCGCAGAACAGCTGTCCCAGCGTCTTCTCGTGCCAGGCGATCCGATGCTTCTCCACCAGATCCAGAAAATCCCGCGGCGTATACCGCGCCAGCGCCGACCGCGCGAAATGCGTGTTCTCCGAAAAGAACCGCTCCGCCACGCACCCCATATTGGTAAAGTTGCAGCGCCCGCCGCCGGAGATCAGTATCTTCTCGCCCGCCTGCCTGGCATGGTCCACCACCAGCACGCGCCGCCCCCTGCGCGCCGCCGTCATCGCGCACATCAGCCCGGCCGCGCCGGCGCCTATGATCAGGACGTCACATTTTTCCACGATGCGCTTGAGGTGACGTGGGAAAAGCAAGAAAGCAAGCAGTCCTTTTTTGAAAAAAAGGACCAAAAAACTTTTATCTCCCCGCATTTGCATCGGCCTGCCCGTCCGGACGAAACAGCTTCGCCCGATCGGAACACGGCCGCGCACGGCAGTTAACCTTCTTTCTTCCTCGTGCCCCGTGAGCCCCGAATGTCCGAAACCCTGAACCGAGACCTCGCCCTACGCGCCGTGGAACAAGGCGCCCGCATCTACTTCGCCGACCGCCGCGCCCGCGTCGCCCCTTTCGTGACCGCCCACTTCTCCCTCCCCGGTACCCTGTCCCTCCACCGGGCCGCCCTCGGCTGGGACATCCTCAAGGCCCCCCTGAACCTCACTTTGGCTGCCCCCCAGATCGTCCTGCACCTCACCTCCGCCACCGCCGGCAAGCTGGGCGCCAAAAACCTCGCCACCCGCCTCCACCGCTCCCTCATCCTGCCCACCGCCGTCACCCGTCAGGTTGAGTGGCTCATCCAGACCGAACTCCTCGAGCTCCCCTACGCCCAGCCCAGCCGTGAAAGCACCAGGGACGCCCTCGCCGACGCCATCCTCGCCACCCCCGAACTGCAGTCCGCCCTCGCCGCAGCACTCCCCAGCCTGACCGCCCACAGCGCCGACCCAGCCTTCAAGGCCCGCCTCGCCGAAGCCCTGCAAACCTACGGCCTGTCCCGCGCCGCCGCAGCCGAGATCACCACCGGCCTGATGAACCTCAGCATCGGCGCCCTCACGCTCAACAAGCTCACCCCAGGCGCCGCAACCCTGGGCCCAGCTCTGGCCGGCCTGATGGCCCACCAGACCGCCATCAGCGCCTTTCCCCTCGGCGCCTCCCTCGGCGGTGCCTGGTACAGCCTGTTCCCCGCCGGCCCCTCGGCCGCCCTGCTTGCCGCGACCACCGGCACGGTGATGCTCGCCGCCACCACTTTCGCAGCCTTCGCCGGCGTGGTCTCGGACCCGATCCAGACCGCCCTGGGCCTGCACCAGCGCCGCCTCACCCGCCTCATTGCCGGCCTGGAACGCCAGTTCTTCAACCCCGCCGCCCCAGGCTTCGCCGTCCACGACCACTACGTCGCCCGCCTCCTCGACGTGTTCGACATGCTCGGCGCCGCGTTGCGTCTCGCGGGCGTGTAGAAGGATGCGTTTGCGCCCTGACGAATATCTGCTGTTCGGGCACCCGATAAAGCAACAATCGCAGTCAGCATCACGATTGAAAGAAAAAAGAGTAACGACCACCAAGAGAGCCGCTCGCAGACGACAGGCGCACCCGCAATGACAGTGTCAGACCGTGATGCAGCCGTCTCTCACACTCTTGAATACGGCTTGTTGGTGCGCTTGGTGGGACATTCGTTCACGCCCCACCAATCGCGCCGCCGGTTTACAAGAAGACGCCCTCTATACCTGCCCGAAACCGCACCCCCTCACTGCGGCTGCGGCGCACCCGGCATCGCAGGCATCGCAGGCATTCCACCAGGCATGGCCGGCATCGCCGGCATCCCACTCGGCATCCGCGGCACCCCGCCGGGCCCGAACGCCGCCGCATTGCTCGCCGCAACCTGCTTCACATTCGCCGCCATCTGCTGACACACCGAAGCCTCCGTCGAATGCCCGCGCGATGCCATGTCGGACAGCGAAACGCTCTGGCCGTTCGCCGCGATCGTCCCCGTCTTGCCCGTGGCCTCCGCCGCCGCCGTGGACCCGGCGTAAGCCGGCATGCGCGAGATCACCCCTTGCTGCGCCACCACCGCGCTGCCATCCGTGTAGCCCTGCGCCTGGCAGTATTCCAGAACACCCAACTGGTTGGCCGCGCTGTCATGCGACATCGCCATCATGTCCGTCTGCGCCGCCGCCAGACCAGGCAGGCCAACGCAACCGACAACCAGAATAAACCCGAACCGCATCATCACGCTCCCGTAGCCATGCACCAAGCCTCCAAAACTCGTCACGCCCCGGGAAAGTTCCGCTCCCGCCACCACACGAACGCCGGCCTCACCCGAGAAAGTTTTTTTGCTTCATTTTTCCGAAAAAGCAGGCCTTCCTTGATTCCTGACCTACCCGTCCAGGACCGCCCATGCGCAAACGCACCGTAGCCGCCACCGCCATCCTGGCCACCGGCCTCCTGGCCCTCTACGCCTGCAGCGAGCGCGCCACCCTCCCCCTCTCCGCCGGCACCGGCCCAGACCCGCAGCTCCCGCCGCCGCATCCCGGCCTGCTTCCTACCGTGAACGTCGCCCCCGCCAAAGGCTGGCCCGCCGGCACAACCCCCATCGCGCCCGGCCTCCACGTCACCGCCCTGGCTACCGGCCTCGCCCACCCCCGCTGGCTCCTCACGCTGCCCAACAACGATGTCCTGGTAGCCGAAACCAACGCCCCCGCCCGCCCGCGGGACGCCGCCGGCCTCAAAGGCTACGTCGCCGGCCTGATCATGAACCGCGCCGGTGCCGGCACGCCCAGCCCCAACCGCATCATCCTCCTGCGCCCCCAACCCACCGGCGAGGCGCTCAAATACACCCTCCTCACCAACCTGAACTCTCCCTTCGGCATGGCCCTGGTAGGCAGCACCCTCTACGTCGCCGACACCGACGCCCTCCTCGCCTTCCCCTACACCTTGGGCGAGACCACCATCACCGACGCTCCCCGCAAGATCACCGACCTCCCCGCCGGCCCGATAAATCACCACTGGACAAAGAACGTCACCGCCTCGCCCGACGGCACCAGGCTCTACGTATCCATAGGCTCCAACAGCAACGTCGCCGAAAACGGCATGGAGGCCGAAGCCGGCCGCGCCGACATCTGGGAAATCGACCCCGCCACCGGCCACCACCGCCCTTACGCCACCGGCCTGCGCAACCCGGTCGGCATGGCCTGGGAGCCCACCACCCGAACCCTCTGGACCAGCGTCAACGAACGCGACGAGATCGGCAGCGACCTGGTCCCCGACTACATGACCCAAGTCCACGAAAGCGCCTTCTACGGCTGGCCGTACAGCTATTACGGCCAGCACGCGGACACCCGCGTCAAACCGCCCAACCCCCAACGCGTCGCCGCCACCATCCGCCCCGACTACGCCCTGGGCCCCCACACCGCCTCCCTGGGTCTCGCCTTCGCCCGCCCCGGCGCCATGGGCGCTGGCTTCGCGGACGGCGCCTATGTCGGCCAGCACGGCAGCTGGAACCGCGTTCCCCGCAGCGGCTACAAGGTCATCTACGTCCCGTTCCGAAACGGCCACCCGGACGGCCCACCGGTGGACATCCTGACCGGCTTCCTCGACAGCAACGGCAACGCCCAGGGCCGCCCCGTCGGCGTCACGCTGGACCAGGACGGCGCGCTGCTCGTGGCGGACGATGTGGGGAATGCTGTTTGGCGCGTCAGTGCTAAGTGAGAAAGCAAGGCCTTCTTTTTTGAAAAAAAGAAGCAAAAAACTTTTGCTTCTGACGCTGGCATCAGCGCACGCGCTGGTCCTGCCCATGCGGGCGCTGGCAGAATCAGGGCGCATCTTTGTGCAGGCGGGGGAGCAAAAGTTTTTTGGTCCTTTTTTTCAAAAAAGGACTGCTTGCTTTCTCCTGTAAGGACCTTGGGCGCCACCCAACCAGATGCTACCCTCCGCCCAACCCGCCAACATAGGCGGCAGCAAAGGAGGACGCCCATGGCTTCCAGACGCATTTTTCTCGGCACCGCCGCCCTTAGCGCCGGCGGCCTCGTAACCCTGGCCGGCCTGTCGCGCGCGCAAGCCGACGACAAAGGGCTGCCAGGCCAGGGCGGCTTCGGCCGTGACGTGCAGCAACTGCCGGCCGGCGCCCAGGTCGCTTATCACGACCCCAGGGACGTGGCGGAAATGCCGGAGTTCGTGCGCTCCCTGGACGGTTCCAAGCCGAAGATCACCTCCGGCGGCTGGGCCAAGGAATCCACCGAACACCAGTTGCCGATCATGAAAGGCCTTGCTGGCGTCCACATGTTCCTCAATCCCGGCGCGTCACGGGAACTCCACTGGCACGCCATCGCCGCCGAGTGGGCCTACGTCATCGACGGCCAGTGCCAGACCGTCGTCCTCGATCCCTCCGGCCAGACCGAGATCAACAATTACGGCCCCGGCGATCTGTGGTTTTTCCCGCGCGGCCATGGCCACTCGATCCAGACGATCGGCGACAAGCCCTGCCACTTCATCCTCTCCTTCGACAACGGCGCCTTCTCCGAACACGGCACGTTCTCGATCACCGACTGGGTGAACCTGACGCCCAAGACCATGCTGGCCACGAACTTCGGCCTCACCCCCGCCGCGTTCGACACCTTCCCCCACGGCGAAACCTACATTCAGGCAGGACCGGTCATCCCCGTCGCACAGGCGAAAGACGCACCCTGGCCCAAGGAATCCACCCACAAATTCGCCCTGCTAAAAGACGTCCGCGCCCGGCGTGATTTCGACGGCGGCACCCTCCACCTCGCAACCGTCGACGAGTGGCCGGTCTCCACCACGATGTCGGGCGGATTGATGTCGATCAAGCCGGGCCGCATGAAGGAATTGCACTGGAACCCGAATGCCGACGAGTTCCACTTCTACCTGAAGGGCACAGGCCAGGTCGCGATCTTCGGCTCAGGCGGCCGCGGCAAACTGTCGGACGTGAAAGCCGGTGACTCCGCCTACATCCCCGCCGGCTACGGCCACGCCATAATGAACACCGGCACCGAAGACCTCGAGATCGTCCAGACCTGGAACGCCGGCAAGTTCGAGGAAATCGCCCTGAAGCACTGGATCGAAACCGCCCCGAAATACCTTGTCGCCAACAATTTCGGCGGCGTGCCTGATGGGACTATCGACGCTATCCAGCAGGCTTAAGGAAGCAAGGCCTTCTTTTTTGAAAAAAAGAAGCAAAAAACTTTTACTCCTGACGCCTCAATAGCCTGGGCATTGCAAAACGAAACCGCCGCCGGCAATCACCGTAGGGTGCAATGCGCTTTGGCATTGCACCGCGCCGTCACGGCCATCCCCCCCACCGCCAGGAACAAAAATTTTTTGCTTCTTCCGTTCAAAAAAGAACGCCTTCCTTCCTTCCCTCTCGCAGCATCTCCACAACAGCCGTCATGTCGAAAACCGCCACCCCCTCGCTCCCGATCGGCAACATCGGCAACACCCGGCCCACCAGCGCCCGCAAACCCTCCCCCAGTCCATCCACGGGCAACGCTCGCCGATGTATCGCCCAAACCGCACAAACCACCTCCAGCGCCACCACATTCCAGGCCGGCGCCAGCGCCCTTATCGTCTCCGCCACCGACTGCGGCGCATTCCCCGCCACGTCCTCCACACCATCATCCAACTGCCCCGAGTAATTCAGCATCGCCGGATAAGCCGCCTGCCGCACCGCCGCGACGTTCGCCCCCGCCAGATGCCCCAGATTGAGGAACTGCACGCCCCCGATCGCCCCCGGCTCCGCGGCAAGGCTCGTGGGCAGATCGGTGAAGTTCGGCCATTGGATCTTGTGGATACGCTGGCCTGACGCCTCGATCACCTTGGCAACCGCCTGCCGCAGCATGTCCATCGCCAGCGCGCAGACTGTCGTCTCCATGTTCCCGTGCGAAACGAACACACCTTCCGCCGCATCGATCATCGGGTTGTCGCAAGCCGCAGAAAGCTCCGTCTCGAAGATACCATAGGCGAAGTCATACGCAGCCTCCGCCGCCCCATGTATCTGCGGGATGCACCGGAAACTCAGCGGATCCTGCAGCAGCCGCGCCTCATCCGCCTGCCACAACCTGCTGCCGGCCAGCGCCTCCCTCAGCATCGCACCCGCTTGTATCTGTCCCGCCTGTCCGCGCGCCTGGTCCACTTGCGCGCGCCACGCTTGCAGATTGCCGCGAAACCCTTCCATCGACAAAGCGCCCGCAACCGCCGCCGCATCCAGCAACGCCCGAACCTCTGCAAGGGCCAAACTTCCCTGCGCCAGCATCAGACTGTTCGAACTGAGCAGCGATATCGCCTCCTTCGCGGCGAGGCTGCCGACCGGCTCGGGACCGGCCCCGCTTGCGCCGATCCCCGGCTTGCCGATCAGCGGCACCGCCATTTGGCTCATCGCCACGATGTCGGATGCGCCAACCGATCCACCAAGCCGTACTGCCGGCAGGTCGTCCGCCCAGAACCGCGCAAGCAGGCTCTCGACAAGTTCCAGCCTGACCCCCGAACGCCCTTTCGCAAACAGCGCAAGCTGTATCGCCATCGCCGCGCGCACCACCGCATCCGGCGCGTTCTCGCCAGGCATCACGGTCGCATGCGCGGTGATCATCAGGTTGTTGTAGCGCTCGATCTCCGCGCGGCTGACCCTGAAATCCTTTTGGCTGCCAACGCCGGTGTTGATGCCATAACCCCGTGTCCCGGCATCCACGGCCCGCTCCACAACCGCGCGCGCCTTCAGGATCGCCTCCCGCCCCGCCTCCGACAACACAAGTGTCGCCCGCCTGTGCGCCAACGCGTCCACGTCAGGCAGCGTAAGCGCCGCCTCGCCCAGCGCGATGGTCCTCTGGCTTGGCATTTGGCTGAACTCTCGTTGCAGGGTAAGGAAGACAGGCCTTCTTACGCCTTCAACGCTTCAACCCGAACAAGCGCCGCATGATCACAACGACAGACGCGGTTCTAAAGGGCGCAAGAGGTTCGACGTCAAGGACGCCACGAAGCAGGAAGAGCGCCAGAAGCTTACGTTTTCGCGGATGCCGATGCTCAACCTGAACGCCTCATCAAGCGGCCTTCCGCTCGATTACCCTGGTGCAAAAGGACACGGCCGCACTTCACCGCAAGGCCAGCACGCCATCCGATCGGCAGCCACCGGCCGCCGCTACTTCCCGGAAAAGCCCTGCCTCAACCTGGGTCAGCAGGAATCGCCTTCCCGCCACGCACCCCGTCATACGAATCATGCAATCCCGAAACATATTGTTTCACCCACGCACCGATAGCCTGGTGCGCGCCGTTGTGCCGATCCGGCAAATACAGCAGCGCCAGCAGGAATCCGCTCTCATCGGACCGGAAGTAATGCAGCAGCACGAGCTGGTCCGGTACCCGCGTATCGCTTTCCTTGAGCCGCAGCAGCGCCTGATCCAGAGTCGCATTCACCCGCCCGCGCTCTGCCAGATCGAACCCGCGCAGGGATGACAACCGCCAGCATTCATGCACCAGCGGTCCCTGCCCGAACGGTTCCGGCGCTACGAAATAGGCGATCGTGTCCGGCTCGTCGCAGGTCATCGGCGCATCGAACGGGCTCATCGGGTGCTCGATCGGATCGGGCGCCAACACCGTCAGCAGCCCCGTCAACGCACCTGCCTCGACCCGGGCGAACACTTCCACCTGGTTGGTGACAGGCTTGCCGCTCCTGGCCAGCACCAACGCCTGCCAGCGCCCCGCCGGCAGGGGCAGCTCCCGTCCGGCAAACGCTACGCTGCCGGACCGTTCGGATCCCGGCGGCGGAAACGCCAACGCCGAATACCCCGGATCCTGCACCGCGCCCGCAGGCTTGAAATGCGCTGAAGTATCGGCCGCCGGCCCTGCCGCCACGCGCGACGCCGGCAACACCGCCCGCTTCACCCAAACCGGCACCACCGGCGGAAACATGACCGCAAGCGACGTAGTCGCCAGCGCCGCCACCAGGCACACCCGCCAGGCCGGCGCCCGCCGCCAAAGCCGGCCGACCGTGGACACGCTCAGCTATCCAGCCGCTGCCCGACCGCCACCCGCTCCCCCGGCTCCAGCGAAATCCTGGACGGCGCCCGCATGTCGGCGATACGCGTGATGATCCCGTCTTCGCCCTTCTCCAGCTTCACGCAATGCGCCCCCTTCTGCCGCGCCTCGATCAGCCCGTCGCTCACCATCTCCTCGATCGAGCGCACCAGGTCGCGCGCGCTCGCACCCTGCCCCAGCCGGTCCTGCTTCTGCATCACGTCCAGCAGCAGATGCGGATCGATGCCCCCCGCCGCGATCTCCAGCCCATAACTCCCGATCATCGCCTCGATCTCGAGGGCCGCCACCCGCGCCACGTCCAGCCCCGCCAGCGCCCGGAACACGAATATCCGGTCCAGCCGGTTCAGAACCTCCGGCGCAAACCCCGCCAGTTTCAACACCTCCACCGCCGCCCCACGCATCGCGTCCGGATCATCGGCATACTTGTCCGCAATCTCCCCCAGCGCCTCCGTGGCGATGTTGGACGTCAGCATGAAGATCGACCGCGTCGTGGAAACCTGCGCCCCGGTGGAAGCCTCTGTCACATGCCCATCGTTCCACGCCGACAAGAACTTCTTGAACACATCCGGATGCGCCTTCTCGATCTCGTCGAGCAGCACCAGCGCGTCCGGCACTTCCTTCAGCCCACCGGTCAGCTTGCCAAACGTGTCAGATCCCACATACCCCTTCGGCGACCCGAACAACTGCGTGGCCGCGTGCGGCGCGCTCATCTGCGTCATGTCGAAATGCAGCAGCTTGCGCCCCAGCGCCGCCGCCAGCCGCTTCGCCAGATACGTCTTCCCCGTTCCAGGCGGCCCCGCGAGCAGGAAGATCCCGACCGGCTTGCCCCGAACCTGCAGCGCCAGCCTTCGCCGCAATTGGCCAGCGATATCCTCGCAAACCGCATCCTGGCCGATCACCTGGCTCTTCAGCGTGTTCGCCAGCGCCACCGCATCGATCACCGTTACCCGGTCCTGCCGGGACATCAAATCCTCCAGCTCGGCCCGGTTGGTAAGACGACTCAAAACATCCATCATCCAACTCCTGGATCTGCGCGCAGGCACCCGGCCGCCAGCGCGCACCTTGCGCGCCGCCGCCTCCGCCCGCCACTCATAAAGCCCCCCTGCCACCACCAGCGCCCAGAACACCCCGCCCAGCGCCGCAAACACCGCCCCGCCTTGCGTCATCCAGCCCAGCAGCACCTCTGCCAGGTGCGCCGGCGAGAAATGCATCGATGCCAGCAGCTGCACGATCATCAACGCCAGGAACACCAGCATCATCACCGGCATCGCTTTCTGCGCCGCGGGAATGATGCCCTTCACTGTGCCACAACCCCCACGCTCAGAACGTCGCCCCGCGCCAGATCAGGCAGCCGGATCGGCCCGGACAACCCCAGCGTGCCGACGCTCACCGCCTCCACATCCGGCGTGGAAAACGCAACCTCACCTCCCGGCCCCACCGGCAACGGCACCGCCACAGGAGTCCGCGTCAGCCGCACCACGCGCGTGTAGCCCGCCGTACTCAGCACCACGTCGTGCCCCGCATCCCCCGGCGTCTCATCCACCAGCGGCATCCGCACCAGCCGCAGCCGCCGATCCCGCAGCGCCGCCTGCATGAGTGCCGCCTCCCCGCCCGAAAGCCCCATATCCGCCACCGCCGACTGCGCCTCGCCCGCCGGCAACAGTCCCAACTCCATCAACACCTGCACCCGCGCCGGCTCCCCCGCAGCCACCGTCCGCGAATCCGCCAAAGCCGGCACCACCGCGGCAATCTGCGTGTTGAACCGCAGCCAGGCCCCGCACCCCACCGCCAGCCCCAGCACCGCATACGCCGTCGCCCGGAACGCGGACGCGCCGGCGCCCCCGCGCACGATCGGCTCCGCTGTCTCCGCCGGCAGCATTCTCTCCATGCAGCCGATGGTGGAGCACCATCGCCCTTTCCGCAACCGCCTGCCGGTTACGAAGAACAACCAAAAGCCGCCGGAACCTGCCTGAAAACAGCGGAAAGAATGCAAGCAGTCCTTTTTCGAAAAAAAGGACCAAAAAACTTTTGCTTCCCGCGCTCGGCGAAACAGCCGCTCTCCTCAGTCAATCGGCCGCCGCGCTTCGTTTAAAAGACAGGCTCTTCCACCCGCTCCCGCGCCCATGCCAACCTTCCCCCATGAAGCT
>CAXTVW010000058.1:0-19953 GCA_964247675.1 uncultured Acetobacteraceae bacterium | reverse complement strand
CGATCGAGACGGTGCGCAGCGCGTCTTGGGCGCGGTTTTCGTGTCGCATGACGGGAGTCCTAAGGAAGAAAGGAAGGCCTTCTTTTTTGAAAAAAAGAAGCAAAAAACTTCTGTCTGTGCTTTCGCGGACCTTGGCAGTCAGCCGCCGACAGGGAGCAAAAGTTTTTTGCTTCTTTTTTTTAAAAAAGAAGGCCTTCCTTGCTTACTCGCAGCTAAGCGCAAACCGGTCCAGCGGATCGATGATTGCCTCTAGCCGGCAGGCCGCCAACGCCGCAAACCGATGCGTCAACGCCCGCCGCCTGGCCGCCGCCATCCGGTGCACCGGCGCCTCCCGCAACATCGCCGCCTCGTCATGCGCCGTGACGATCAGGCCCACGTCCTCCGGCAGCAGCCCCTGCGGGAAATCGGCATCGACGGCGAAATACAGCGCGTCCGCATATTCGCGGTATTCCGGCCATTTACTGTCAGTTAGGAAATCCGTGGGACCGGACTTCACCTCGATGCAGGCGAAGTCGCCGTCCCGCCGCAGCGCCAGTATGTCCGCACGGCGGCCGTTCGGCAGGCTCACCTCGTGCAAGGGCGCCCAGCCGAGCTCCCGACAAAGCCGTGCCGCCTGGCGGCGTACGGCGGCGGAGCGTTCCGGCAAACTCATATCCATGCCAAAGCTTACGACAACCGGCGCCGGCCGGAAAGAACAGAAAGGGACCGTTCGCATGCCAGATACCGTCGAAGACGCGCTGACCATTGCCCCCGGCACGGTGCGCCAGGGCGAGATATATGTGGGCGGCATGCTGCACCAGCAGAAGCAGATCGTGCCCACCCGGCAGAACGAGCTGGAGGCGCGCGCCGAGGCGGCCATGTCACCGGAGGCGTTCGCGTACATCGCCGGCGGCGCCGGGCGGGAGGCGACGATGCGCGCCAACCTTGCGGCATTCGACAGCGTGCGCATCCGCCCGCGCATGCTGCGCGACATGGGTCGGCGCGACATGTCCACCACGATGCTGGGCCGTATCCGGCTCTGCCCGATCCTGACCGCGCCGATCGGCGTGCAGGAGATGGCGCACAAGGATGGCGACCTGGCGACCGCGCGAGCCTGCGCGGCGGTTGGCGTGCCGATGATCATCTCCAACCAGGCAAGCCACCCGATGGAGGCGATCGCCGCGGCCAATGGCGCCGGCGAGCGCTGGTTCCAGCTCTACTGGGGCAAGTCCGACGAGCTGGTGGCCAGCCTGGTGCGCCGCGCCGAGGCGTGCGGCTGCACCGCGATCGTGGTGACGCTGGACACCGCCTTGCTCGGCTGGCGCACGCGCGACCTGGACATGGCTTACCTGCCGTTCCTGGAGGCGAAAGGCATCGCGCAATACACCTCCGACCCGGTGTTCCAGGCCATGCTGGGCGACAAGAAGAATGACCCGCACGCCGCCAGCCTGCTGTTCATGACGACCTACTCGAACCCGACCATCACCTGGGACCGTCTGCCCTTCCTGCGCCAGCACACGCGCCTGCCGATCATCCTGAAAGGCATCAACCACCCGGACGATGCGCGCCTGGCCATCGAGCACGGCATGGACGGCATCATCGTCTCCAACCACGGCGGCCGGCAGATCGACGGCGCCATGGCCGCGCTGCACGCGCTGGCCGACGTGGCCGAGGCGGTGGAGGGGCGTATCCCGGTGCTGTTCGATAGCGGCATACGCAGCGGCTCGGACGTGTTCAAGGCGCTGGCGCTCGGTGCCAGCTCCGTGCTGATCGGACGGCCCTACGTGTATGGATTGTCGATTGCCGGCGAGGCAGGCGTGGCGGCGGTGCTGCGCAATATGCTGGCCGAGCTGGATCTCACCATGGGGCTGGCCGGGTGCCGCAGCCTGGCGGACATAGGCAAAAACGCGGTTTTGCGGTGAATAGTGGTCAGGTCTTCCCGCGCCGCAAGGCCGCCGTCCCGGCATACTGCGCAGCGAGTTCGTCGGCGCGAACCTCGACGACGCTGATTTTACCGGGGCGAAGCTTGGCCGGATAACCTTCGAGTTTGCCAAACTCAACGGCGCCATTTTCCGAGATGCCGATCTGACCCATGCGGATTTCTCCGGCGCATACCTGACTGGCGCCGACTTCACCGGAGCGAAATGCGATCACACGAATTTCGACTCCGCGGTCGTGCAGGACACGAAAGGGCTTCCGCCCACGCAGTAGGAAAGCGTTACGCCGCCATCTGCTGCAAACGCCGATCGAGAAAAGCGGTTACTGCAATCTCCTCCGCTGTCAGCCCGTGCCCATGCTGGTCCAGCACCGCATCCGCGCGCGCTTTCAGGCCTTCAAGCAGGCTGCCGTCCAGGTAGCCGTCAAAGATCGCCGGGTGGATGTAGCACTTCCGGCATATGCTCGGTGTGTTGCCAAGCAACGAACTCACAGCCTCCACCGCGCGCAGCACGTTTTTCTTTGCTTTCGCGGCAGTGTCGTAGGTCTCGAACTCGCGCAGTGCCAAAGCGGCCAGGTTCGTCGCCGCCCAGGTGCGGAAATCCTTCGCCGTTATGTGCTCGCCGGTGATCTCGTGCAGGTAGCCGTTCACGTCGTCCGAGCCCACGGTGTGGCTGTGGCCGTCATGGTCGATATAGTGGAACAACTCCTGGCCGGGGATGTCCTGCAGCTTCTTGACGATGTTGGCGAGCTTGCGGTCATGCAGCTCGATATGACGCTGGATGCCGTGCTTTGCGCGGAATTCCAGTTCTACCACGCCGCCATGCACCTTGACGTGGCGTTCGCGCAAAGTGGTCAGGCCGAAGCTGTTGTTCGTTTTCGCGTATTCCTCGTTGCCTATCCTGGCGAGCGTGCGTTCCAACAACCGCACGAGCGCCGCCAGCACCTTTTCGCGCGGCAGCCCGGTCTTGGCCAGGTCGTGCTCAACGCGCTTGCGTATGTCGGGCAACTTGCGGCCGAACACCAGCATCTTGCCGTATTTCGCCTCGTCGCGGATCTCCCGCCAGCGCGGGTGATAGCGATACTGCTTGCGACCGCGCGCGTCGCGCCCCACGGCCTGAAGGTGGCCGTTCGGGTCGCGGCAGATCCAAACGTCCGTGTAAGCCGGCGGGATGGCCAGCTTGCGTATGCGCTGGATGACGCCTTCGTCGGTGATCTGCTTGCCATCCGGCAGGAAATAGTCCCAGCCGCCCTCAGTTGCCGGCTCACGCCTGACACCCGGCTTGGAATCGGAGACGTAGTGCAGGTGGGCTGCCTTGGCGGCAGCCTTGGGGTCTAGCAGATCGTCGGCGTCGTCGCTCACAGCCACATCCTTCTGGATTGCTCTGAACAGTTCTGGCCAGTCCGGGTTGCGGCAAGGTGGGTTAGCGAGAAAGCAGTTCTTTTTTGAAAAAAAGAACCAAAAAACTTTTGTCTCTCCCCGGTGCGCGTTGCGGACACGCACGCCGCAGCGTCCGGCGAAGCGGAGCAAAAGTTTTTTGCTTCTTTTTTACAAAAAAGAAGGCCTCGCTTGCCTACTCGTCCTGCGTCCGCCGGCACAAAACCTCGCGCCGCCCCACATGGTTGGCCGCGCTGATGATCCCTTCCTTCTCCATCTGCTCAATCAGCTTGGCCGCCCGGTTGTAGCCGATGTTGAGGTGCCGCTGGATGAAGCTGGTGCTGGCCTTGCCCTCGCGCGCCACGATGGCCACCGCCTGGTCGAACAGGCCCATCTCGCCGTCGCCGCCGCCCAACCCGGCAAACGCGTCCTTGCCGCCGCTGCCCGAGCTTTCCTCCTCAGCGCCATCCGTGACCTCGTCCAGGTAGTCCGGAGCGCCCTGCTGGCGCAAAAAGGCGACCGTGTCCTCCACCTCGCGGTCGGTCACCAGCGGGCCGTGCACGCGGGTGATGCGGCCGCCGCCCATCATGTAGAGCAGGTCGCCGTGGCCCAGCAGCTGCTCGGCGCCCTGCTCGCCCAGGATGGTGCGGCTATCGAACTTGCTGATCACCTGGAAGCTGATGCGCGTCGGGAAGTTGGCCTTGATTGTGCCGGTGATCACGTCCACCGAGGGCCGCTGGGTGGCCATGATCACGTGTATGCCGGCCGCGCGTGCCATCTGTGCGAGGCGCTGCACCGCGGCCTCGATGTCCTTGCCGGCCGTCATCATCAGGTCGGCCATCTCGTCGATCACCACCACGATGAACGGCAGCGCTTCGAGCACCAGCGGCTGTTCCTCGAAGGTCGGTCGGCCGGTCTCGGAGTCGAAGCCGGTCTGCACGCGGCGGCTGATCACCTCGCCCTTGGCGCGCGCCTCTTCCACGCGCTCGTTATAGCCGCCCACGTTGCGCACGCCGAGCTGGCTCATGGCGCGGTAGCGGCGCTCCATCTCGCGCACCGTCCATTTCAGCGCCTGCACGGCCTTGGCCGGGTCGGTCACCACCGGCGCCATCAGATGCGGGATGCCCTCGTAGACGGACAGCTCCAGCATCTTCGGGTCGATGAGGATCATTCGGCACTGCTCGGGCGAAAGCTTGAAGAGCAGCGACAGGATCATCGCGTTTATGCCCACCGACTTGCCCGAGCCGGTGGTGCCCGCGATCAGCAGATGCGGCATACGGGCCAAGTCGCTGACGATCGGGGTGCCGGAAATGTCCTTGCCGAGGGCGATCGGCAGGCGGCCCTGGTGGCGGGTCCAGGCCTCGCTCTCCAGCAGCTCGGCCAGGAACACCGTCTCGCGCTTGGCATTCGGCACCTCGATGCCGATGACGTTGCGGCCCGGCACGGTGGCGATGCGCACGGCGGTGACGGACAGGCTGCGCGCCACGTCGTCCGCCAGCCCGATCACCCGGGCGCTGCGTATGCCGGGCGCCGGCTCCAGTTCGTAGAGCGTGACCACCGGGCCAGGCCGGATGTCGCGTATGGCGCCCTGCACGCCGTAATCCGACAGCACGGATTCCAGCAGGCGGGCATTGTTCTGCAGCGCCTCCTCGTCCGGGCCGGCGTTGGTGTGGGCGGGCGGCGCGCGCAGCAGGCTGTTGGGCGGGAAGCGCCAGCCGGCCTCTTGCAGCGGCAGGCTCTCCTGACGCGCCGGCGGCTGGCGCTTCAGCTCGGGCGCGGCCACGCGGGCGCGCAGGGTCGTTTTGGCCGGCGCCTGGTCCGGCAAGGCGATCGGCTCGCCACGGCGGGCGACCGGGGTCGCGGCAGGCGGCGCCATGGACGGGCTGGTGACCACGGCCACCGGCTCCGGCCAGGACGCGTCGTCCGGCTCATCGTCGGCCACATAGGCGTTGGGCGCGTAGGCACCGGCTGGCGTGCGCACGAACAGCCCGGCCACGGTCTGGCTGCCTGCCGCCCCCGCACGCGCGGCCACCGCCGCGCGCCGGCCGGCCGCGCGCCACTCGCCTGGGGTCAGTCCGAAGCTGGCCGCCGCGAGCGCCAGGCCGAGCAGCGCGCTGACCAGGAACACAAGCACCGCGCCGAGGCCGCCCAGCGCGCCCTGCGCCGAATCCAGGAAGGTGACGGATAGGAGGTGGCCGCCGGCGCCGCCCAGGCCCGCACTCGTCGGCCAGACAAGGCTGTAAGGCGTAGTGGACAGCGCCGTGGACAGAGCCGGAATGGCCAGCACCATCGCCAGGAGGCGCAGCGCGGGAAACCGCAGGCCGCGACGGCTGGCCAGCCGCCAGGCCCAGATCAGCATGGCAAGCGGGGGCAGGGCGCCCGCCACGCCGAAGCCTTGCAGGAAGAAATCCGCCAGCACGGAGCCGATCGGCCCCACCAGATTGGTGGCGTGCTGGGAGGTGGCCGTGTTCAGCGATGGATCACGCGGGTTGTAGGTGACCAACGCCACAATCAGCGTGACGCCGGCCACCGCCATAGCCAGCCCGAACAGCTCGGCCAGGCGGCGGCCGACGATCTCGCGTATCGCCGGCGAGGCCAGCCGGCGGGAGGGCGCGCGTCCTGCCTGGCCGCGGCCCTGCGGGGCCTGTCCAGTGGGCATACGGCCTTGGGCGACAGATGCCATCGCAGGGCTCCAACGGCTCAAAGAGTTGAGATTCGTCTCTGACCCTACGCCACAACACGCTGACCGCGATACTGCTTCCAGCGCCCCGCGGTGACGCGCGTGGCCCGCGCGCCACGAGGGCTCGGATTGCAGATAGTCCTGCGGCTGCGTTTAGAAATGGTCGTCCTCGGTGTTGCGCAACGGCTTGTGCTTGGCCTTGGTCTCCGTGATGTTCCAGGTGATGTCCGCCTGGCCGTTCCCTGACTGGGTGATGCTGGCGGCAACCTGCACGTTAACCGGCTGCTTCGCCGCCTTGTAAGCCGCAACGATCGCCTGCTGCGCGGCCGTGATCTTCTCGTTGCTCAGGTCCTGCCCAAGTGTCAGACCAGCGGCCGTCGTGAGCTGGTCTGTCGGCAGCACCTTGTTGCCGGCGAACACCTCGGCGTGCAGCTTGGGCGCAACGTGGCTCACAGTCGGCGCATGCGCGCCCTGGTCGTCGATCGTGTAGATCACCTCGACATGGTTCTTCGGCAGTGACCGCATGGCGGTCTTGATGCCGCCAACGACGTTGGCCTTCTTCAGGGTTGCGGCAACATCATCCTGGCCTGCCACGATGTCCGCCTGGGTAACCTGGCTGCCCTTGTGGATGCTAAGACTGCTGAGGATCGTCTGCGTCGGCACTGTCTTGCTGCCGGTGATGGTAATCTTGTCCACGGTGTAGGTGGTGTCGGCCCGGGCGGCGCCGGCGGCCAGCAGGGTGGTGCACAGCAGCGCGGCGGCGGAGATCTTCTTCATGGTCGGCTCCAAACAGGATGGGCGATCCAGCGCATTTGGCGGGGGTGCGTCAAGGCGCGCGGGCGGAGGAAGCGAGCAAGGCCTTCTTTTTTGAAAAAAAGAAGCAAAAAACTTTTGCTTCCCCGACGCTGGGGCATTTCGGTGTTTCCTGCGGCACCCGGCTGGTGCAGCTGCGGGGTAAGAAAAGTTTTTGCTTCTCTTTCAAAAAAAAGGCCTTGCTTTCTACACATCCGGCCTGAGCCCATGCAGCAGCACAGCCGCCGCCTGCGCCACATTCAGGCTCTGCACCAGGCCCGACCCTGCGATACGCACCTCCCGCCGGCACGCCGCCAGCACGGGCGCGGAGACACCGTGCTCCTCGCCGCCGAGCACAAGCGCCAGCGGCCGGTCGCGCGGCATGTCGCCCATCGCCATCGCACCTGGGCGCAGCGTTGCGGCCACCGTGCGGTATAGCGGCCCCAGCGCCTGCAGCAGCGTTGGCAGATCACGCGAGCGGTACAGGTCCAGATACTCCAGCGCGCCCTCTGCCGTGCGGTAGGCCGCGTCTGACGGCAAAGCGGCCCCAGGCACGTGGTGGATCAGCAGCGTGGTCACGCCGAAGAACGCGGCGCTGCGGGCGATCGCGCCGAAATTATGCGGGTTGCCGATACCGTCCAGCACCAGGAGCAGGGGCACGCGCGGCGGGGAGGCCGGCTCCATGATCGGCACCACGCGGGCGCGCGCCACGGCGGCTATTCCACCGTGATGGGCGGTGTTGGCGGCGCGCGCCATCTCGTCTGGCGGCAGCAGCCGATAGGGCACCCGCTTTTTCGCCAGCTCGGCGCAAAGCGGGCCGGCTATGCCGCGCATGGCTTCGGTGTAAAACAGGCGCAGCACGGCTTCCGGCCTGCGGCGGAACAGGGCGGCCACCGCGTTGGCGCCGCAGATCGTGTCGGTCTGCATCGGCGGCACGTCCGCTTCGGGAGGGCATGTGTCAACCGCCGGGCGCCCTGAGATCCTGTTCGCCGACGAACGCTTCGTCGTGATCAACAAGCCGGCTGGTCTGCCGGTGCATCCCGGACCGCGCAGCCAGCGCTCGGTGGAGGACTGGTTTCCGCTGCTGAGCCGGCGGCGGGACGGGCCCTGGCTGGCGCACCGGCTGGACGCGGACACGTCCGGCTGCCTGGTGATCGCCCTGCGGCGGGCGGCGCTGGTGGCGGCCCAGGCGGAGTTCGCGGCGGGGCGCGTGCGCAAGACGTATTGGGCGATGGTGCGAGGCCGGCCCGCAGCCCAGTCTGGCCGCATCGATGCGCCATTACTGAAACGGACGTCACAAAAGGGCTGGCGCATGGACGTGGATGCGACTGGTCAGCAGGCAATCACGGACTGGCGCCTTTTAGGCGGTGCCGATGATCGGAGTTGGCTAGAGCTACACCCCCTGACCGGCCGGACTCACCAGATCAGGGCTCACTGCGCGCACCTCGGCTGCCCGGTTGAGGGCGACAAGATCTACGGCGATGGACAAGGACCGTTGCAGCTCCTGGCCCGTTCAATCCGGATCAACCTGGAGGAAGGGTTGGACGTAAGCGCTCCGCCTCCAGAACACATGCAGGCGGCGCTGGAAAGTATCCGAAAGCTGCCGGGTTCAGCCCAACATGAACCATAGGCGAAACAACTGCGTTTCGGCCCAACTCTGCCGCTTCAGCCCGGGATGGCGAAGCGCGCGCATCCTGAGGTCCCATCCGTCATGCAGCCCGGCGGAAATCAGCGCGAGCGACTCGCGCGCGGCGGGCGAGAGCAGTTCCGGCTGAGCCGCCAGCGCGTTCATATGCGCGCGGAAGGTGCGCATGAACACGTGCGGCCCGCGCCGCAACGCTGCCATGGCGCGCCTGGCCGGGGAGAGCGGAACGCCCACCGCGTTGCGGGCGTGCTGGCGATACAGCACGGTCGGCGTGTCGTCGGCAAGCACGGCGCCGCCGCAGGCCGACACCAACACGTAAGCCCACCAATCGTGCAGGGTCTCGGCCGCCGGGGCTATCGCGTCGGCCACCAGACCGGCGGCGTCAGCGTTCAGCATGACGGTGCAGCCGGTGGCCACGTTCTGCGTCATCGAGCGCGGGAAGCCGATCTGTCCGCGGACCGGCGCGCTGAGCCGGATCGGCGTGAGGTCCGCGGTTACCAGACGCTGCCTGGCGCAGTAGAGCCCGGGCCGTCCGCCGGCTACCTCATCCAGGGCGCTGACACCACGCGCCAGCTTTTCCGGCAGCCAGACATCATCCTGGTCGGCGAACGCCACGATGCGGCCGCGCGGCGCGCGGCGCAGCAGGCTGAGGAAGCTCGCCGTAATTCCAACGTGGCCGAGATTGTCGTTCAGGTCCACCACGCGGCCTGCACCGGCGGCGCCGGCGAAGTCTCGCATCATCGCCGGCGTGCCGTCCTCGGAGCCGTCATCGCGCCAGTATATCTGCCAGCCTGTGTGCGACTGCGCGACCAGGCTATCGAGCTGCTCGCCCAGATAGGCGGCGCCGTTCTTGGTCGAAAGCAGGATCGCAATGTCTGGCTGGCGGTCCATGCGTGCTATCAGGCGGATGCCAGGGCAGCGGCGGCGCAGGCGCGCGCGACAACCGGGCCCAGGCTGTCCTGCCACGCCGGCAGGCGCACGCCGAAGGCGGTCTCAAGCCTGGTGCAGTCGAGGCGCGAGTCGAGCGGACGGCGCGCCGGCGTAGGCCAGTCGGCAGTCTGGATGGCGTCCACGGGCGGTGCCGGCCAGCCATGACGGGCGGCTTCGGCGAAGATCGCCGTGGCGAAACCATGCCATGTCGTCTCGCCTCGTCCCGTCGCGTGGTAGATACCGCCCAATCCGTGCTCCTGACCGCCGCGTGCGGCCTCTCCAAGCAACCTTCCAGCCACCGCCAAAGTTGCCGCGGCCAGGTCGTCCGCGTTGGTGGGACAGCCTTTCTGGTCCGCCACCACCCGTAGCCGCGGCACACGCCTGGCGGCGCCCAGCATAGTCAGCAGGAAGTTCTTGCCACTGTATGCATACACCCAGGAGGTGCGCAGCACCACCGCCGAAGGGTAGGCAGCCAGGACCGCGCGCTCGCCCGCGAGCTTTGTCGCGCCGTATACGCCGGTGGGGTTGGTCGCGTCTTCTTCGCAATAGGGCGCGCCCTTGGCGCCGTCGAACACGTAATCGGTGGAGATGTGCACGAGCGGGATGCCCAGCTCGCGGCAGGTGGCGGCCACCAGGCCGGGGCCGGATGCGTTTGCACGCGCGGCTTCCTCCGGCGCGCTTTCGGCCGCATCCACCGCAGTATAGGCCGCCGCGTTGACCACCAGCGCCGGCCGGCGCGCCCGGATCGCTTCGCCGAGCGTGTCCGGCCGTTCGAAATCGAACACCGGCCGCCCTATCACTTCCACGCGCTCCCCGCCCGCCCGCGCGAGCGCCTGCGCCAGTTGCCCGCTGCCGCCGGTCGCCAGGATCGTGTCCGCCATCATGCGAACCAGCCTGCGGCGTCTGCCCAGCCGGGCAGCACGCGGTCCTTGTCCGACAGCATCGCCTCGCCGGGCGGCGCCGGCCAGGGCAGCGCCAGCGTGGGGTCCGTCCACATCACGCCGCGTTCGGAGGCGCGGTCGTACAGCCCGGTCACCTTGTAGGCGACCTCGGTGTCCGGCTCGATGGTACAGAAACCGTGCAGGAAGCCGGGCGGCACCCAGAGCTGGCTGCCGTTCTCCGCCGACAGCACGGCGGCCGCATGCTGGCCGAAGGTGGGCGAGCCGGCACGCGCATCGACAGCCACATCCCAGATCGCACCCCGCAACACGCGCACCAGCTTGCCCTGCACGTGGGGGGCGACCTGGCAATGCAGGCCGCGCACGGTGAAGCAGGCGCGCGAGAAGCTCTGGTTGTCCTGCACGAACGGCTCCGGCACGCCGGCTTCCGCCATGCGCGGGTGCGAGTAGGTCTCCGAAAAGTAGCCGCGGTCATCGCCGAAGCGCGGCGGGGTGAGGAGAAGCACCTCCCGGATGGCGAGCCGTTCGATCTTCATAGCGTTATCCCCAGGAAGGAAGCGGTTCTTTTTTGAAAGAAAAGACCAAAAACTTTGCGCCGCCGTATGTGCAGCGCCCGGGTATGTCCGGAAAGGCAGCGCGCTGAAGCGTCGAAGAGATAAAAGTTTTTTGCTTCTTTTTTTCAAAAAAGAAGGCCTGGCTTTCTCCCCTAAGCGTGCACCCCGTTCGCCACATCCCGCAGCAGCCGCCCCAGATCCGTCTTGCCCAGGCGACGCGCATGGCCGTGCAGGGCGTCGGCATCGATCCACCCCATACGATACGCCACCTCCTCCGGGCAGCCCACGAGCATGCCTTGGCGCGACTGTATGGTCTGCACGAAACTTGCCGCCTGCAGCAGGCTGTCCGGCGTGCCGGCGTCCAGCCAGGCGCAGCCGCGGCCGAGCTGCTCCACGTGCAGGCTGCCTTCTTCCAAGTACATCCGGTTCAGGTCGGTGATCTCCAGCTCGCCGCGGGCGGACGGTTTCACCGCGCGGGCGAACTCGGTCACCCGCGCGTCATAGAAATACAGCCCGGTCACCGCCCAGGGCGAGGGCGGCACCGATGGCTTCTCGACGATGTCGATCACCTGGCCGGCCTCGTTGAAATGCACCACGCCGTAGCGCTCGGGATCGCGCACCTGGTAGGCGAACACGGTGGCACCATCCGGCCGCACGGCGGCGGCACGGAACGATGTGGACAGGTGCTCGCCGAAGATCAGGTTGTCGCCGAGCACCAGGGCGCAGGGCTGGCCGGCGAGCCAGTCGTCGGCGATCAGGAACGCCTGCGCGATGCCTTCCGGGTGCGCCTGTTCGGCATAGCTGAAGCTCACGCCAAGGCCGGCGCCGTCGCCCAGCAGCCGGCGGAACTGCGGCAGGTCGGCGGGCGTGGAGATGATCAGGATGTCGCGTATGCCGGCCAGCATCAGCACGGTCAGCGGGTAGTAGATCATCGGCTTGTCGTAGACCGGCAGGAGCTGCTTGGAGCTGGCCAGAGTCACCGGGTGCAGGCGGGTGCCCGAGCCACCTGCCAGCACGATACCCTTCATGTTCACGCTAGTGTCCCCCTCGGCGTCCGTTCAAAGAAAGCAAGCAGTCCTTTTTTGAAAAAAGGACCAAAAAACTTTTACTTCCCCCGCATTTGCATCGGGCGAGTGCCGACTGCAGAGTTTCGCTTCGTGGCGTCGGGGAGCAAAAGTCTTTTGCTTCTTTTTTTCAAAAAAGCAGGCCTTCCTTACCCAACTAAGCCGCCGTTCCCAACCGCTGCCCGCCATAGCGCGCGGCGCGTATCGCCTCCCACCAGGGCCGATGCTCCAGATACCACGCTACCGTCCGCCGCAGGCCGGCCTCGAAATCGTGCGCCGCGCGCCAGCCGAGCGCGCCCTCGGCGAAGCTGGCATCGATCTCGTAGCGAAAATCGTGGCCCGGCCGGTCGGTCACGAAGCTGATCAGCCGCGTGCGCGCGCCGGCGGGATCGGGCACAAGCTCGTCCAGCACGCCGCAGATGGTGTGCACCACGTCGAGGTTGCGGCGCGGCTGGCGCGCGCCGATGGCGTAGGTGGCGCCCGGCACGCCGCGCTCGAGCACCGCCAGCAATGCCTCGGCATGATCGTCCACATAGAGCCAGTCGCGCTGGTTGGAGCCGTCGCCATAGACGGGCAGGCGCTCGCCTGCCAGCGCGTTGAGGATGACCAGCGGGATCAGCTTTTCGGGGAATTGCCACGGGCCGTAGTTGTTCGTGGTGTTGCTGACGATCACCGGCAGGCCGTAGGTGTGCATCCAGGCGCGCGCCAGGTGGTCGGACGCTGCCTTGCTGGCCGAGTATGGGCTGCGCGGGTCGTAAGGCGTGGCCTCGGTGAACGGCGGATCGCCCTGTTCAAGCGCGCCGAACACCTCGTCGGTGGAGATGTGGTGGAAGCGGAAGCGCGCGCGTGCCTCGCCTGGCAATTGCGACCAGTAGGCGCGCGCGGCCTCCAGCAGCGCGAAGGTGCCCACCACGTTGGTGCGTATGAAGTCGCCCGGGCCGTCGATCGAGCGGTCCACATGGCTCTCGGCGGCCAGGTGCATCACCGCGTCCGGGGCGGCTTCGGTGAACACGCGGCGCATGGCGTCGGCGTCCGCGATGTCCGCCCGCACCAGGCGGTGACGCGGATGGCCGTGCGCTTCCTCCAGCGCATCCAGCGAGGCCGCGTAGGTCATCTTGTCCACATTGACCACCTCGTGGCCGGTGGTGCGCAGCACGTGCCGGATGACCGCCGAGCCGATGAAGCCGCAGCCGCCTGTCAGGAGTATGCGCATGGAGGACGACGCCGCTCCCGAGGAGGTGAACAGGCTCGTCTATGCACTGACCTGAGACGATGTTTCAAGTGCAACCTGACGCTGTGTTCAGCGGCGCCCTGTTCGCCGGTATGGGTCGCGTGGTCCGACAGCCGGCGGCAGCCGTCGCCACGTGATGCAGGGTTGGCAAGCAGCTCGTTTTCCTCAAAAAAGAAGGCCTCCCTTCCTTGCCGAAGCGATCGCACACGTTAACCCTGCCAGAATGAAAAGGCCTGCCCAGAGCCCGCTGAGACTCACGATACTTCCAAGCGGCGTCGTAGAAGGCGTCCAGCGCCGCACCAGCATAGACCGTGTCGCCATCGTGCTGGACGGCACCGTGCAGGCAACAAGGGCGCTGGAGCCTGGCCCGCGCGGCACCACGCGGTTCACCTACGAGCTGCCGCGCAACCTCATCTTCGCTTCGCTGGACATACTGGCGCTGCCCGGCTGCGACAGCCTGCTCGGCATGCCGCACGACCTGGCGCCGGCCTACATGCTGTCGCTGGTGACAGCCGGCCATGACGGCCTGTTCGTCACCGGCTCGTTTACCGCCGCCTCGTTCCTGGCCGCCGAGCTTGGCGTGGAACTGCTCTCCGGCGGCAGGCTGGCCGCACAGGGCACCGCGTTGCGCGCCGGCGGCGGGGTGCCGCCTGCCTGGCAGTTCCGCCTGCCGGTCCACGCCCTGCTGCGGCCGCACGAGACGCTGACCGTGCAGCCACGCATCGGCGGGCGTCTGCTGCCCGGGCTGCCGCTGACGCTCACCCCCGGTGGCCTGGGCTTCCTGGGCTGCCTGGACGCCGCGAGCCCGAATCACGTGGAAGGCTGGGCCGTCGATCTGGCGGCACCTGGAAGGCGAGTGCGGCTGGAGGTGCTCGTGGGGGCGGAGATGGTCGCCACGATCACCGCCGACCAGCCGCGCCCGGACATCGCCGACCAGGGGTTCGGCGAACCGGCCTGCGGCTTCAGCGTGATCCTGCCGCCGCATCCCGATCCTTCGGCGCAGCGCCGCATCGCCGTGCGCCTGGCCGGCGAGCGTACTGAGCTGGCCGGCAGCCCGGTCGTTGTCGATCCGGTGCCCGGCCTGATCGGCAGCTTCGACACGCTGCACGGCATGGCGGCGCATGGCTGGGCGCTGAACCGCGCGCAGGCGGAGGTGCCGCTGGACGTGGAGATCGTGGGGCCTGGCGGCGAGATACTCGGCGTGGGCGTGGCCAACCTGTTCCGCGGCGACCTGCTCGATGCCGGGCTGAACGCCGGACTGTGTGCCTTCAAGATCGACCTGTCGGCGCATTACGAACGGCTGATGGACCAGGAGGTGATCGCGCGCATCGCCGGCACCGACAACGTGCTCGCCGGCTCGCCGATCCGGGTGAACACCAACCGCAACATACGCCGCTTCCTGCGCCGCCGGCAGGACCTGCGCGCCGGCGTGCTGCCGCGCCTGCGCTGCGCGCTGAACCACCGCGCCGGCGCGGACGGCATAAGCTTCATCATGCCGGTGCACGAGACGCCGCGCGCCTGGCTGATCGAGGCGCTGGAGAGCGTGCGCGCGCAGTTCTGCGATGCCTGGGAGCTGATCTGCGTCGATGACGGCTCGATGGCGCCGCACGTGGCGGAGATCCTGGCAGGCTATGCGGGGCGGGACCGCCGGATACGCGTGCTGCGCTCGGCGCAGAACGTGGGCATCGCGCGCGCGGCCAATTTCGGCCTGCGCGCCGCGCGTTTCGGCTACGTGGCGTTCGTCGATCACGACGACAAACTCGAGCCGGACGCCGCCTGGCAACTGATACGCGCCGCGCGGCAGACGGACGCCGACCTGCTCTACACGGACGAGGCGCAGACGGCGGAGAACATCGACGCCATCACCGAACTGCGCCTGCGCCCCGCCTTCAGCCACGACTACTATCTCAGTCACCCGTATTTCGTGCACATCGTCTGCGCGCGCACCGAGATCGCGCGGCGTATCGGCGGCTGGGACGAGACGATGGCGATCTCGGCGGACGTGGATTTCGTGCTGCGCATGATCGAGGCGTCGCGCGTGGTGACGCATGTGCCGGCCGTGCTCTACCGCTGGCGCACCCATGGCGGCAGCACTGGACATGCCAAACAGGAAACGGTGATGGCGGCCACCGTGGGCGCGCTGCAGCGCCATCTGGACAGGCTGCACACCGGTGCGGTGGTCTCGCCAGGCGTCTGGTTCAACCAGTTCCGCGTGGACTGGCCGGAAGCCCCCGGCCGCGTGCTCATCGTGATCCCCACCAAGAACAAGGCCGAGCTGCTGCGCGCCGCGGTCGACTCGATCGAGCGCACCACGCCGCGCAGCGACTACAAGCTGGTGATCATCGACCACCAATCCGACGATCCGGCGACCTGCGCCTACCTCGAGACGCTCGCGATCCGCCATACGGTGATGCCCTATGACGGCGCGTTCAACTTCTCTGCCATGAACAACGCCGCGGTGGCGGCACATGGCGAGGGCACCGACTTCGTGCTGTTCCTCAACAACGATGTGGAAGCGACCCAGGACGGCTGGGTGGATCGCCTGCGCCGGCTTGCCGCCCGGCCGGACGTAGGCGCTGTCGGGGCCTTGCTGATGTACGTGGACAGCACCGTGCAGCATGCCGGCGTGGTGCTCGGCTTCAACGACTCCGCCGAGCACGCGCTGAAGTTCCAGAACGTGTTCCTCGACAAGCACGGCCGCCGCAACCTGGGCTACAACTGCGCGCTGAGCTCGGTGCGGGACTGTTCCGCCGTGACGGCCGCCTGCCTGATGATACGCCGCCACGTGTTCGAGAGCGTCGGCGGTTTCGACGAGCAGTTCGGCATCGGCTTCAACGACACCGATCTTTGCCTGCGCGTAGGCCAGTCCGGACTGCGGGTCCTCTACGACGGTGCCACCATCCTGTTTCATTACGAGTCCGCCACACGCAGCCAGACCAAGCAGGTGTTCCATCCCGAGGACACCCTGCTGATGATCGAACGGTGGGGCGCGGTGCTCGCGGAAGGTGACCGCTACTACAATCCCAATCTCAGCCTGACGACGCAGGACCACGTTCCGCGCGAGAGCGGCGCCTGCCGGGTCGTCCATGCGCCGCGCGCGACGGTCCTGGCCTTGCGCCGGCTGGCGCATGAGCCGGTTTCGCTGGCGTCTGAGGGGAAGTGACAGCTTCTTCTTTCGACAAGAGAAGCAAACAACCTTGGCCACATCGCCGTTCTGCGTCGCGCGGAGTGTTCTGCTGAACGCGTTGCCGGATGCGTATGCTCGCATTCAGTTTACCGGGTTTGCGTAACCTCCATGCGACGAACCGGAGGCGGCTGCGTCTGGTCCGCAATGACCATGCAAGCATCGCCAACGGACGAGCCGGAGCTGATCGTTCCTCTCCATGTCGAGGAAATCTCAGTCTCGGTCCAGCCGGTCATCACCGGCCGTGTCCGTGTGCATGTTCAGACCCACGAGCGTGAGCAGACGATAGACGAGCCTGTCGAGTCCACCCGTATCGAAGTCGAACGGGTGGCGATCGGGCGCGTGGTTGATGAACACCCGCCGGTCCGCGAGGAGGGTGACACGACGATCATCTCCGTCGTGGAGGAGGTGCTCGTCACCGAGCGCCGCCTTATGCTGAAAGAGGAAATCCGCCTGACGCGCGTGACGACACGCGAGCGGCACAGGGAGACGCTCGTGCTGCGTGAGCAGCAGGCGACCATTGAGCGGCTGCCAAGCTGAAGAACTTCCAACCAAAGGACATTTCTATGCCAAATGACGAGACGATTGTCGCCGTTTTCGATACCGCCGCACATGCTGCCGCGGCGGTCCAGGACCTGAAGACCGCAGGCATTCCGGACGACAACATTACGCAGCATGCGGGTGGCAGCTCGGCCGGGATGCCGGGCATGACGGGTGCCGCCACGAACGGCGAGCCCGGGCAGGAGACCGGATTCTGGGCCAGCCTGTTTGGCGCCGAGCCGGAACATGGCCACGACACCGCCGTCTATGACCGTAGCATGCAGGGCGGCTCTACCGTCGTGACCGTGCGCGGTTCCGGGACGCACCTCGACAAAGTGCTCGACATCCTGGAGCGTCACAACCCGATCGACATCGACGAGCGTGCCGCCAGCTACGGCGTGGCGCAGACCACCGGCACGGCCGGCATGGCAACGGGTGCGGCTACCGCTGCCGCCTCGAGCAAGACGTCTGGCGCCACCACCAACACCGGCATGACCGCCAACGCCGCCTCGACCGAGCCCGGCACGATCCAGCTCTCCGAGGAGACGCTTGCGGTCGGCAAGCGTGCGATCAACCGCGGCACGACGCGGGTGCGCCGTTACGTGGTGGAGACGCCTGTCGAGGAGCAGGTCAAGCTGCACGACGAGCGCGTGATGGTTGAGCGCCGCCCGGTGACGGACGGCCGCGCCGTCGGCAGCGACAGCTTCGGCGACAAGACGATTGAAGTGACCGAGACCGCTGAGGAAGCCGTCGTCTCCAAGACGGCGCGCGTCAAGGAAGAGGTGGTCGTCCGCAAGGAAGCCGCCGACCGTACCGAGACGGTGCGCGACACGGTGCGCCGCGAAGACGTGGAGATCACCAAGGAGCCGGGGACGGCCACCACGGGCAGCGGCACCAACGCGAACGGCACGGCGACCGGGACGCCAGGGACCACCTCGCCCTACAAGCCAGCCGTCTAAAATCGCCTGACCTGGCCCGGACCCATGGTCCGGGCGCCTGCTCAAAGACCCGTCCCGGCGTTCGCCGGGGCGGGTCTTCTTGCTCGTGCCGCCCGGTGCGTGCCAGGAACCCGCCGATGCAAGACCTCCACGCCCACAAACCGAACATTTTCGCCGGCAGCCCGCTGGACCGGCTGGATGCGCGCCGCAAGGACGCCGGCTGGGTGGCCGCCCAGCTTGCCTCGCCCGCCGCGGCCTTTCTGCCGGTCTGGCGTAGCCGCAACCTGCTGTCCGGCGATCTCAAGGCACCGGTGCTGGGCACACTCGACCAGGCCGCCGCGCGTGGCCTGCTCACCTCCTCACCCTGGGCATTTCTCGGCGTGGCAGACGGGCGCAGCTTCTTCGTGCTGGATCTGAGCAGCCTGGACGCGCCGCCGGCGCCGGACGGCATGCGCTACGACGATCTCCGCCGCGCCGGCAGCCTGTTGCCCGTGAACGACGCCGCCATACTCGCCCACGCGCGCGGCCTGATGCACTGGCGCACCCGTAGCCGGTTCTGCAGCGTGTGCGGCGCCGCCTGCACGCCGCGCGACGCCGGCCACGTGATGGGATGCACCGGCTGCGGCGCGCATCATTTCCCGCGCACCGACCCTGCCGTGATCATGCTCGTCACCCATGCGGGCCGCGCCCTGCTCGGCCACCCTGCGCGCTTCCGCGACATGCGGCTGTTCACCACGCTGGCCGGCTTCGTCGAACCAGGCGAATCCCTGGAGGAGGCGGTGGCCCGCGAGGTCTGGGAAGAGGCCGGCATTCACGTGGCGAACGTGCGCTACCGCTCCAGCCAGCCCTGGCCGTTTCCGTCCAGCATCATGCTCGGCTTCCACGCGGAAGCCACCACAGAGGCGATCACCGCGGACGCGGACGAACTGGTGGAGGTGCGCTGGTTCAGCCGCGAGGAGGTGCGGGCACGGGAGGGGTGGGTGTTGCCGCCGGACATGTCTATTGCGCGGCGGCTGATCGAGGAGTGGCTTTCGGAAGGGAAGTAAGGCCTTCTTTTGAAAAAAAGAAGCAAAAAACTTTTACCATCGCGCATCTGCAACGATGCGAACTATCCGGAAGCACCCGGCTGTTGCAGATGCGGAGGAGCAAAAGTTTTTTGGTCCTTTTTTTCAAAAAAGGACTGCTTGCTTTCCTGCCTGAACGCCGCCCGCGCATAAACACCCAAAATCCGAACCTCGTTGGAAAAGAACGATAGCTCCTCCAGCGCCAGCCGCAGGCCGGGCTGCTCCGGATGACCGTCCACGTCGCACAGGAACTGCGTGGCGGTGAACTGGCCGTCCACCATGTAGCTTTCCAGCTTGGTCATGTTCACGCCGTTGGTGGCAAATCCGCCTAACGCTTTGAACAGCGCCGCGGGAACGTTGCGTACGCGGAAGATAAACGTGGTCATCAGGCTAGGTTCGGATACGTCCCGCACCACCGGATCGCGTGCCGCGACGTAGAAGCGCGTGGTGTTGTGCGCGGCATCTTCCACATTGGCGCGCAGCACCCGGAGACCGTAGATCTCGGCGGCCAGAGCGGAGGCGATCGCCGCGTCCTCCTTCCTGCCCCAACCGGCCACGAGTTGTGCGCTGCCGGCAGTGTCCGCCTCCACCACGGCCGACACGCCTAGTTCGCGCACGAGATGGCGCACTTGGCCCAGCGCCACGGCGTGCGAGTGCACGCGCCGCACGTCGGTGACCGTGGCGCCAGGCGGCCCAAGCAGGCAGTGCTCCACCCGCTGGAAGTGCTCGCCTACGATCGACAGGCCGCTGCCCGGCAGCAGCGCGTGGATGTCCGGCACGCGGCCGGCGAGCGAGTTCTCGCACGGCAGCATGGCCAGGCTGGCGCGTCCGTCATGGACCGCTTCTATTGCAAGCTCGAACGTGTCGCAGGGTAGCGTGGGCTGGCCGGGGAAAGCGGTGCGGCAGGCCAGGTCGGAGTAGGCGCCGGGGCGGCCTTGGAATGCGATCGCGTCGGTCATTCCTGGGCCATGCCATAACGAAAGGAATACAAGCAGTCCTTTTTTTGAAAGAGGACCGGAAAAACGTTGTTCCTTGTCGGCGGGTGCTGAAACAGCCGCCGACAGGGAGCAAAAGTTTTTTGCTTCTTTTTTCAAAAAAGAAGGCCTTGCCTTCCTGCCCTCGGCAAACCGCACCCCTGCT
>CAXTVW010000057.1:0-20500 GCA_964247675.1 uncultured Acetobacteraceae bacterium | reverse complement strand
GTCAAAAGTTTTTTGCTTCTTTTTTTCAAAAAAGAAGGCCTTGCTTACTTAACTGCGATTTGCATCAACCACTCGTCTCCATATTCCGCTCAACACCGCATTTTACCTCATCATTCCGAATGACATTCGCGGTTACCACGTCCCTCGGAAGGAAGGCCTTCTTTTTGAAAGAAGCAAAAGGCTTTTTCGCGCTTGCATCATGGCCGGGCTGTTTCTGCCGGGACGCGTGTTGGAGGAACCGATTGGACGATGATGCAGGCGGGGAGGTAAAAGTTTTTGGTTCTTTCTTTCAAAAAAGAACTGCTTGCTTTCTATCCTGAGTCCAGAATTTCGTAGAGGAAGCGTTGCGGAAAGCCCGGGCCGGGATCGGGCGCTATGTGGATTCCGAAGCCGTTGCAGATGCGGGTGATGATTTCGGGTAAAGGGGTTCGGGGTCTGCCGCGAGCTACTCCGTATCTGCAACGATCGGGTATCTCTGGATAATGCAAGCTGGCTGAACCTGCGCAGGATGTAAAAGTCTTTTGCTTCTTTTTTTCAAAAAAGAAGGCCTTTCTTGCTTGGCGTCAGACCTCCAACCATCCGTCACCGCGCTAGCGGCTCGACAGGAAGAATGTATTGCCATCCGGGTCTTTGAAATAGACGTGTGGGAACGGCCGTTTTTCCGGAGGGCCGAGAAACGCCACGCCGCGCGCGAGAAGCTTTTCGTAGGTGTATTGCACGTCGTCACACCCGAGGGAGCCGTTGAAGAAGGTTCCGACCCGGTCCTCGTGACCTTCCGGCGTCAACAGCAGCAAGCCGGTTTGGGCGCCGGGGATGGTGAGTTCGATCCAGCGTTTCTGCCCGATGAGACGATCCGTGGCGATGATGCAGCCCATCGTCTCCGTCCAGAAGGCCAGCGCCCGGTCCTGGTCCCGCGTCGGGATGCCGACATAATTGATCTTTCTGAGCATCACGGGCTTCCGCACATGTTTCGGGCCACCATTTGCGCGACGGCATTCATGGGCTTAGTGCTATAGCAGTGAGCAACAAGCAGTATACGTTCGACGCCTACGTTCTGGACGCGCTCATGCGGGATCTGGTCGGGCACGACCACCGCGCGTCGGCCTTTCTGGTTTACCTGACACTGGCGGCGGCGGCCGAGGCGGGGGCGCCGCGTCTCAGCCACGCCCAGCTTGCGGAACGGACCGGCCTTTCCAAGCGCGGCGTGCAGGATGCGGTGCTTCACCTGGTCGACAGGAACCTGCTCCGCGTGACGCGGCACGGTGCGACCGAGATACCCCGGTACGAACCGTTGACGCCATGGCGCCGGCGCCGCGCTACAGGCCAGGAGACCCAGGCCTAGCTTTTCTTCGGCTCCCAAAGCTCGATCTTTGTGCCATCGGGGTCCTGGATCCAGGCGAAGCGGCCGAAGGTGTCGTTATCGTCGCGTTTCAGTACGGGCACGCCCTTCGCGGTCACGCGCGCGATGATCGCGTCCATGTCGTCCACGGCGAAGTTTATCATGAACTCCCGTGTCGAGGGGCTCATGTAATCGCTGGTGGCGGGAAAGGCCGTCCAGGACACTTTGGGGGGATGGCCTGGCGCATCGAAGGGCAACGCCGCGCCGCCCCATGGCTTGACGTCGAGGCCCAGGACATCGCGATACCATTGCGCAAGCGCCTTGGGATCCTTGCTCTTGACGAAGATGCCGCCCACGCCGGTGACATGGCCTGGTTGCTCAGCCATTGCAGCCTCCTGACAGGCAAGCGCGAGTGCGAGTGCCAGAAGGGTAAGGTGCTTGAGCGACATCAATCATCCTGTTGCTATCCCGCGTTGCTGTATCCGGCTGCCATGCCGCGGGACTGAGTGTAAGATGCTGCGTCGCCGCAGCACCATTGGTGCATTCATTGCTATAGCATCGTTATGCAGGCGGCGGTGGCCATGGGTCGGTTGCCGGCGCCCGGCCCGTGCGGGCGCTCACGCGCATCTTGCCCATGCCGTCAGCGTTTCGCGCCGAGGTCGGCGACAAGGGTGTCGAGCTGCGCGAATTGCTCGCCCCAGCCGGTTGTGCTTCCGGAGGCCAAAGCGTCGTCCAGCGCTTCCTTCGACGGATAGAGCTCATGCACGACGACCCGTGTTGTGCCGTTTGTTTCCGTGAAGGTCACCGTGGTGACGGCGCCGCCTTCCGCTTCGTCATTGGTCCAGACGAGGCGGGTGTGTGGCGTGACTTCGATGTACCGGCCGAAGAACGCCATGGGCTGTTCCGAGGCGGGGTGGCCCATCACCAGGCGGTATGTGCCATTCGTGCGGATTTCGGCCTCGTAGGAGATCAAGGTGAGGCCGAACGATTTGGGCACCCACCATCGCTGGAACAGCTCCGGCCTGGTCCATGCTTCGAACACGAGGCGCGCCGGGGCATCGACGGTTCGCGTAACGACGAATTCGAGTTCCGATATCCGCTCCGCCTTCGTGCGGTCCGTCCTGGCGGCGAGATCGCTTTGTTCAGCTGCGGCCATCGACTTCCTCCCTCTGTTTCAATTCACTGACGATCTGGTCCAGCGCGTCGAACCGGGCGGCCCAAAGCGCGCGGTATTGCTCGATCCAGGCGGTCTCTTCGGCGAGCCGGCCGAGGCCGAGCTTGCAGGTGCGCACGCGCCCGACCTTGCGCGTGGTGACCAGCCCCGCCTGCTCCAGGACGCCCACATGCTTCTTCATGCCGGTGAGCGTCATGTGGAATCTGTCCGCAAGCGCGGTGATCGAAGCATCGCCGTGCCCGAGCTGCTCCAGGACGCCGCGCCGGGTGGCGTCCGAGAGGGCGGCGAAGGAGGCATCCAGGCGGGCTGTCTTACACTGAACCATACAGTTCAGTGTTAGCGCATCGATCGGCGTTGGGCAAGGGTGATTGTTGCGAAAAGCAGGCAAGGCCTTCTTTTTTGAAAAAAAGAAGCAAAAAACTTTCACTACCCCGCATTTGCAACGTGCGTGTTTGTCCGGGTGCAGCAAGGCGCTGCAGATGCGGGGGGAGAAAAGTTTTTTGGTCCTTTTTTTTAAAAAAGGACTGCTTGCTTTCTTTGTGTCGCCCGAATGCGGCACGCGAGAAGATGACGAATGTCATGCGATGCGGCTGACAACCGGCAATTATGGGAGACCGGCTGGCGCGGCAGAGTGGCCTTCATCAACGGAGGACCATCATGAGCGCTACCATCGCCACGAGCCGCGTTAATCGTGACAACACCATCCTGGGACGGTGCATCGGCGCGGCGGTGCTCTGCATCGCCGGCACCTGGTGGAGCTGGGGCGCCGTCGCCTGCCTGCCGATCGCTCCGGTCATCGCGCACGCGGCGCTTGTCGTTGTTGCGCTGGTGCTGTTCGGCGCGGCCGCCCGCGCCGTTTCTGCCTATCGCGGCCCCGTCGTTCCGCCCAATCGCCGCCTCATGGTGATCAGCATGGCGGGCGAGGTGCCGGCCATCCTGATCGGCACCAACCTTGTGGTGAATCTCGGCCGGCCCGACCTGGCGCTGCCTGTGGTGGGGCTTATCGTCGGGTTGCACTTCCTGCCGATGGCGCGCGCGCTTGGTTATCCGCCCTACCGGGTCATGGGCCTGGCGATCACCGCCTTCGCCCTGGTCTCGATGGCGCTGCCCGGTCCGACCGGCCTTATTATCCTGGGGGCCGGAACCGGGGCCAGCCTGCTGTTGACGTCACTGCACATGACGCTGCGGCTTCGCGCCAGAACAGCCGCTGCGTGCGGCGCTTGACGGGGGGCGGGCGGTGTTGCCGGATCGTGCGGTGAGAAGCGTGGCCGCCCCCAGCCCGTCGCGTGGCGAACCCGGCCGCTGGAGTGCGGCCGGGCGTCTGATGTGGCTTGCCTACCTGTTCATCTATTCGACGCCCTGGCTGGATCGGCCGCCGGGCCGTGTTGCGATCCTCGCATCCTGTGCCGGCGTGGCGCTGTTTCTGGCAAGCTATGCGCACGCCTATTTCCGGCGCCCGCGCTCCCTGCTGCCGGACGTCTTGCTGATGGCGGCGATCGGCTTCGCCTTGGCGCCGTTCGGCGGCGCCTGGAGCGTGTTCACCATCTTCGCGATCGCGCTGGCCGCCCGGCTGCCGAACCTGCGGGACGCGCTGATCGTGGTGGCGCTGCTGCTGCTGTCGCTCCCGGCGTTCGGCCTTGCGTTCGACCTGCCCTGGTTCGGATGGGCCAGCGGGATTGCGTTCGGCGCGCTGGCCGCGGCCGGCACCCTCTTCCAGACCGACCTGGAGCGCCGCAACCGCCGCCTGCTGGAAACGCAGGCCGAGGTGCGCGGCCTTGCCGCCTCGGCCGAGCGTGAGCGGATCGCCCGCGACCTGCATGACCTGCTCGGCCATACGCTGACCCTGGTGGCGATCAAGGCCGATCTCGCCGCCCGCCTCAGCCTCTCCGCGCCGGAACGCGCGCGCCAGGAGATGGAGGAGGTGGCACAGGCGGCGCGCGACGCACTCGGCGAGGTCCGGCTGGCGGTGGCCGGCATGCGCGGCGCCAGCCTGGCACTGGAGCTGGAGCGCGCCGGCCGAGCGCTTGCCACGGCCGGCATCGCAGCCGAGTTCGCCGCGGCTCCGCCTGGCCTTTCGCCCGACACCGAGGCGGTGCTGGCGATGGTGTTGCGCGAGGCCGTCACCAACGTGGTCCGTCATGCCGGCGCCCGTCTGTGCCGGATCGGCCTGGCGACCGAGGCGGACGGCGCCGTGTCCCTACGCGTCGAGGATGACGGCGCGGCCGGTCCGATCGTGGAGGGCGCCGGCTTGTCCGGCATGCGCGCGCGCCTCACCGCGGCCGGCGGCACGCTGCTGATCGAAAGCGGCGGGGGCGGGAGTCCTGCCGGCACCGTGCTGCTCACGCGGCTGCCCCGGCTTCACCGCGCGCAGGGTGCCGAGCTGGTTGCCCCGGCCACGCTGACCGCACCCGCATGATCCGGATCGTGCTTGCCGAGGACCAGGCGCTGGTTCTGGGGGCGCTTGCCGCGCTGCTGCAGCTGGAACCCGACCTGGCGGTGGTTGGGCGGGCTACCGACGGCACGATGGCCTTGTCGCTGGTGGGCGAGCTGCGCCCGGACGTGCTGGTGACGGACATTGAGATGCCCGGGCTTTCCGGCATCGAACTGGCGGCGCGGCTGACGCAAGGCGGCAGTCCGACCCGTATCGTGGTGGTCACCACGTTTGGCCGGGCGGGCTACCTGCGCCGGGCGCTCGACGCCGGCGTGCGCGGCTACCTGCTCAAGGACGGCCCGAGTACCGTCCTGGCGCAGGCCATCCGGACGGTGGCCGCGGGCGGCCGGGCTATCGCGCCCGAACTGGCCGACGCTGTCTGGGATGCTGTGCCTGATCCGCTCAATGATAGGGAGCGGGCGGTGCTGCGCCTGGCCGAGGAAGGCCGCTCCAACCGCGACATCGGCGCCGCGCTGGGGCTCTCGTCGGGGACGGTGCGCAATTATTTGTCCGAGGCGGCGCAGAAATTGGGGGCGGCTAACCGGATAGAGGCGGGGCGGGTTGCTCGGGCTAACGGGTGGCTTTAGGGGGCGGGTTAGGGAGTAAGCGAGGCCTTCTTTTTTGAAAAAAAGAAGCAAAAAACTTTTATTCCTGGCGGTGGTGCGGGCGGGGGTGTGTTCTGTGCGGTGCGGCGGCTTGGACAGGGTTGGGCTAGTTTGCGTGGGTTGTTGGTGGGGTGCCAAAGCGAACCCCACCCTACGGTGGTTTAGTTACAATCCAATTTGGTTAGACCGGCGGCTTTGAATGCGGTTTGGGCTGCTGCGAGTTGTTGCGTGTAGTTTGCGTGATCCTGGTCGTCGCGGAAGATCTGGATGGTGACGTGCTTTGAGTCAGTCGAGGCCAGGAGGTTTAGTGTTCCTGGGCCGTCGTACGTTGTGCTGTCGTAAGCGCCTAGCGTTGGGTGGTTGCCTGCGGTGTCCGGCTTGTAGCCGTTTGCCGCGACGTAGGCTTGCAGGGCTTTTGCGATGGCGGCGCGGTCTGCCGATCGTGCGTCAGTTATGAGCAGTATTACGCATGGGGAGGCTTCTGTGTGGACCGCGGCCGATAGTGGGGGCGGGAGGGAGAGCGCGCCTAGAGGGCCCATAGCGAGCGCGAGCCAGATGGCGCCGGCTGCCAGAAGGCAGCCTGCGGCGAGAAGGGAGATCAGCAACGGGCGCCTGCGCATGCTGGCTTTGCTTACGGGAATACATGGTGGCTGGGTCGTATGCGGGATAGGTGCCGGCGATGATCATTCCGGGCGCACCGAAAGAAGGGGCAGAGAGCAGGCTAGTTCTTTATGCAGGCGGCTTTGCGCTTCTTGAAACGAGCCGTAGCAAGGCTACGGCTTAACCGCTAGTGCAGGGCATGACGAACCGCGCCCAATATCTTTACTGGACCGAGCTTACTGAATTGAAAGCTGCTTGCGAATACGTGCGTCGTTATCGCGATGGCCTGAATATCGTATTAACCCGGTTCGCCATAGCGCGCAGCGTGATTGGCGTTACGGCCCTTGGCGGCTGGATAACCACGAACGCCAACCCGAAGATTTGGGGAGCGGTAATCGTGCTGGTCCAAGTCGCAGAGGCTCTGCAGAGAGCGATACCTTACACCGCCCGGTTTGCCGGGACGAACGACCTCTGCGCCGCCTTCGATGCCCTTTTCATTGAGGCCCTCTTGGAATGGGAGGATATTGCCGCCGGTCGCATGGATGAGGAGAAGATTACGAAAAGATGGGGCCGCCTGATGACCATGCGCCTTGCCGCCGACCGCAAGGCTTTACCTCACGGACTTCCTCGAAAGGCCAAACTGGTTAGGCTGGCGAAGCAGGATGCCAACGCTTATTTAGACGTTCTAAGCCAGGAGGAGACCTGACATGGCCGACAAGCCGGCGCCGAAGCCAAATGCCGCAGGCGGCCAACGCGTCATCGCCAACGATGGGGCTATCCCTCGCATGGGAATGAACCGCCCGATGCCCGCCAGCACGAAGCCGCCGCCGGCCCCGACCACGTCGAAGTCCGCCAACTAGGTCTCAGCTACCCGTATCGCCGTCTGGCCGGCCGCTAGGTCCACCTGCAATAGGTTTGTCGCCGGTTAATCGCAACGGTAGCCCACGACGGTGATTACTTGCAGCTGATTCGGGTTGCGCCCGCTTGCGTGCCGATCGTGCAGGCTGCGAGACCTTTCGGGATTTCCAGGGCGCGCGTAGTGGTCGAGTGTTGATACTTGCAGACGAGGTATAGCGGGCGCGGGCTGCTCTTGTATGACGTCAAATCCCAGCCGGCGTCGGTAGGAACGAGGTCGGCCATCTCCGAAGGCGGTCCGTCGAAAACCGAGGCGTCGGAGAGGGAGTGCGTGTTTCCGTCTTCCGATATGTAGGCGGGGCATGATGCGGTCGGAGGGGCTGCAATCGCGGAGAAAGATGCGAGCGTGAGGACGGCGGCCGCCAGTAGGCTAGTTGACGACATAGAAGGCGTCTCCGTCATCTGATTTGTGGCCGACGCCGCCCTTGAAGCGGATTAATCGCCGGTGCGCCATCTGCACTTTCTTCTTGCCGTTTTCCGTGTGGCTCCACTGATCGATCACTTCGATCCCGTCTGCTGTCTGCCCCATGTAGATTGCGGCGTGCGATGAGCCGTTCGTGTGATTTCCATAACGTCCGTTGTCGTCGAAGGTGGCGATTGCGGTGCCGGCAGCGATGTCTGTTGCGGCTTTGACCTGCTCTCCCTTCAACCATGTGGCGTCACTGGGCGCGCCGGTGGCGGCCTCGACGAGCGGCACGCACTGCCCGCTTCCAACGCTGGTTCCGAGATAAGTATCAGGCTTGCTAGCGACGTAAGGCATCGCATTTTCCCTCCGCACACAAAAGCAACGTTTCAGGCACGAAAAGTATGCTCAGCGCCGTCAGGAGCAAAAGTTTTTTGGTCCTTTTTTTCAAAAAAGGACTGCTTGCTTCCTTTCTTCCTCGCTCGTTTCGTCACCCCCGCCAGCCCCCATCTCCGCCAGAACCCCAGCCGCGATGCCGCGCGTCACGCGCCGTCCGGACGCCAAAGACGCGCGGTCCAGGCGATAGGCGGCTTCGCGTAGGGTGGCGGCGTCTCGGGGGAGGCGCGCCAGGAGGTAGGTTTGCACGTGGGGGTCCAGGCGAAGCTGGTGCTGGGCGGACAGGGTGGCGAGGAGGGCTTCGAGCATAAGGTCGTCGGGGAGGGTCAGGGCTACGGTGGTTATGGCGCGCAGGCGGCTGGCCAGGTCGGCCAGCTTGGTGGGCCAGGTGGCGGGCGGGGTGCGAGCGGCCAGGAGGACTGGGTGGTGGGCCTCGGCGGCGGCGTTGAGGAGGTGGAGGAGGGTTTCAGGTTCGGGGGTGAGGTCGGCGTCGTCTATGGCGATGGGACCGGCGTAGGGGAGGCCTACGAGGTGGCGCAGCGCAAGAGCGGGGAGGAGGATGCCGGCGTGGCGTTCGGCAAAGGCGTGCAGGAGATGGGTTTTGCCGCTGCCGGCGGGGCCGTGGACGGCGAGCCGGCGGGTGGGCCAGTCCTCGGGGTGGGCGAGCCAGGCGGTGGCTTCCGCGTTTGCGGCGCCGTGGACGAAGGTGGCTTCCGTGAGGACGTGGCGGACGGGGAAGGGGAGGGCGAGCTGTCGCATCGTGGGGGCGGCGGTCAGGCTTCGGTGGTCAGGGAAGGAAGCGGGGCGGGATCGGTGGGGAGTGGGGGGTCCAGATAGAGCGGGCTGACGAGGTAGCGGCGGAGCCAGAAGCGGGTGAGGACGCCGGCTGTGGCGGCTACGGGGACGGCGAGCATGACGCCGAGGAAGCCGAAGGCGGCGCCGCCGGCGAAGAGGGCGAAGATGACCCAGACGGCGGGGAGCTCCACGCGGTCTCCCAGGAAGCGGGGGTAGATGACGTAGCCTTCCAGGATCTGGCCGGTGATGAAGACGGCGGCCACGCGGGCGACGCCGTGCCAGGTGGGGAACTGGGCGCAGGCGAGCCCGATGGAGACGACCGCGCCGGTGACGGAGCCGACATAGGGGATGAAGCTGAGGAAGCCGGCGGTGAGGCCCACGACCAGGCCGAGTTCCAGGCCCACGGCGGAGAGGCCCAGGGCGTAGAACAGAGCGAGGATCATGCAGCACATGGCCTGGCCGCGGACCCAGGCCGACAGGATGCGGTCCACCTCGCGGGCTTGGGCGCGCAGGACGGCCTGGTAGCGGCGGGGGAGCCAGCTATCGACGAGGGTGATGACGTAGGGCCAGTCGCGCAGGAGGTAGAAGGCGACGACGGGGGTGACGATGAGGAGCGAGAGGACGTTGAACAGGGCGTAGCCGCCGCCGACGAGGCGGGTGGCGGCGCCGGCGAGGAAGGTGAGCATGGCGCCGGCCTGGCCGCTGACGAGTTCGGAGAGTTTGGCGTCGACGTAGTCCGGGCCGAGGTTCTGCTGCAGGCGGGCGATGATGCGGCCGGCGAAGTTGGAGAGGCCCTGGGCGTAGTCCGGCACGTGGCCGACGAGCAGGCCGATCTGGCGGATGATGATGGGGTAGAGGAGGAGAACGAAGAGAAGGCCGGCGAGGATGAGGCCCAGGACGAGGAGGAGGCTGGCCGCGCCGCGGGGGATGCGGATGCGGGTGAGGCGGGCGCAGAAAGGGTCCAGCACGTAGGCGATGCCGCAGGCGGCGACGAAGGGCAGCAGGATGCTGGCGAAGAGCTGCAGGGTCAGCCAGAGGGCGATGAGCACGCCGGCGAGGAGGGCGAGGCGCTGCGTCCGGGTAGCTTGGGGGCGGAGGGCGGTTGGGCGGGGCTCGGCGTTCATGCAGGCCGTGCCGTGCGTATGACGTAGGCGGCGCCGGAGAGCAGGGTGCTGATCGTTACCAGCACGATGAGGGTTTCGCGCAGGGGCGTGGCCGCGATCGAGAGGGCGTTGAGGCCCAGGAAGGTGGCGATCAAGGTGATCTGGAGGGTGGTGTTCAGTTTGCTGATCATCAGCGGCTGTATGGCGATGGGGTGGCTGGTGAGCCAGAGGAGGATGACGCCGCCGACGATCACCAGGTCCCGGAAGACGACGAGGATGGCGAGCCAGTCGGGGAGCTGGCCGGTGGCGGCGAGGGTTACGAACATGCCGACCATGAGGGTCTTGTCGGCCAGGGGATCGAGCACGGCGCCGAGCGTGGTGCCGCCGCGGCGGCGGGCGAGGTAGCCGTCCAGCGCGTCGGATATGCCGGCGGCGATGAAGAGGGTGGTGGCCGGGGCGAAGCGGCGGTGCAGGACGAGCCAGATGGCGCACGGGACCGCGCAGAGGCGGGCGAAGCTGATGATGTTGGGGAGGGTTAGGATCGCGCTGGTGCGCGCGCGGGGCAGTCCGGTGTCAGGCATGCGGGGGCGGGTGTTTTCGCATGTGCGGGAGTGTAGCGTATCTGGGCGGGATTGCGGGAAGGAAGGAAGCAGTCCTTTTTTGAAAAAAAGGACCAAAAAACTTTTGCTCCCTGTCGGCGGCTGGTTCAGCAGCCGCCGACAGGGAGCAAAAGTTTTTTGCTTCTTTTTTTCAAAAAAGAAGGCCTTGCTTGCCCGTGTTTCAGGAGTGCGAAAGTTGGTGAGTTATCGCGACGCCGGCGTGGACATAGAGGCGGGTGACGCGCTGGTAGAAGCGATAAAGCCGGCCGTGGCGCAGACGCAGCGGCCCGGGGTGATGGGCGGGCTTGGCGGGTTCGGGGCGCTGTTCGACCTGCGGGCGGCGGGGTTTGCCGATCCGGTGCTGGTGAGCTGCACGGATGGCGTGGGCACCAAGCTGATGGTGGCGATCGAGAGCGGGCTGCATGACCAGGTGGGGATCGACCTGGTGGCGATGTGCGTGAACGATCTGGTGGTTCAGGGGGCGGAGCCGCTGTTCTTTCTGGACTATTTTGCCACGGGGAAGCTGTCGGTGGCGGATGCGGCCCGCGTGGTGCGCGGGATCGCGGAGGGGTGCCGGCTGAGCGGGTGCGCGCTTGTGGGCGGGGAGACGGCGGAGATGCCGGGGATGTATGCGGCGGGGCATTACGACCTGGCGGGGTTTGCGGTGGGGGCGGCGGAGCGGGGGGCTTTGCTGCCGGGCAAGGTTTCGGCGGGGGACGTGTTGCTGGGGCTGCCGGCGAGCGGGGTGCATTCGAACGGGTTCTCGCTGGTGCGGCGGATTTGTTCGATCGCGCGGGTGGGATGGGGCGATGCGGCGCCCTGGTCGCCGGGGGAGAGCGTGGCGGCGGCGCTGATGGCGCCGACAAGGCTGTATGTGAAGCAGGTGCTGGCGCTGCACCGGGCGGGGCTGGTGCAGGCGGCGGCGCATATCACGGGGGGCGGGCTGCCGGGGAATTTGCCGCGGGTGTTGCCGGCGGGGTTGGTGGCGGTGGTGGATCGGGCGTGGCCGGTGCCGCCGGTGTTCGGGTGGCTGGCGCATGCGGGCAAGGTAGGGGCGGAGGAGCTGCTGCGGGTGTTCAATTGCGGGATCGGGATGGTGCTGGTGGTGTCCGATCCGCAGGCGGCGATGGCGGCTTTGGCGGAGCTGGGGGAGACGGCCTATCCGATCGGGCGGGTTGAGGCTGGGGAGGGGGCTGTGCGGTTTGGGTTGCCGGAGGGTTGGTGGGGTTAGGGCAGGAAGAAAGGCCTTCTTTTTTGAAAAAAAGAAGCAAAAAACTTTTGCTCCCTGTCGGCGGGTGCTGAAACAACCGCCGACAGGGAGCAAAAGTTTTTTGGTTCTTTTTTTCAAAAAAGAACTGCTTGCTTTTTGTCGTCCCGGTTGAAAGTCGGCGTGCTGATCAGCGGCCGCGGCAGCAACATGCTGGCGCTGGTGCACGCTGCGGCGGCGCCGGCGTATCCGGCCGAGATTTGTGTCGTGCTAAGCAACAAAGCGGACGCGCCTGGTCTGGCGCTGGCGCGGGACGCGGGTGTGGCGGCGGTGTGCGTGGATCAGCGTTCGTTCGGGCGGGACCGCGCGGCGCATGAACGGGCGTTGGACGAAACGCTGCGCGCGCATGGCGCGGAGGTGGTTTGCCTGGCGGGATACATGCGGTTGCTGACGCCGTTCCTGGTGGAGCGGTGGCGCGGGCGGATGCTGAACATCCATCCCAGTCTGCTGCCGGCGTTCCCTGGTCTGGACACGCACGCGCGGGCGCTGGCGGCGGGCGTGGCCGAGCATGGGTGCTCGGTGCATCTGGTGACGGAAGGGGTGGATGAAGGGCCGGTGCTGGCGCAGGCGCGCGTGCCTGTTCTGCCGGGGGACGACGAGGCGTCGCTGGCGGCGCGGGTGCTGGTGGAGGAGCACCGGCTCTATCCGGCGGCGCTGGCGGCGTTTGCGGATGATTGGCGCGGAAGCAAGCAAGGCCTTCTTTTTTGAAAAAAAGAAGCAAAAAACTTTTTTTCCTGCGACGCTGCCGAGGCTTTGTGTCTTAAGAAGGGGCCGGCTGGTGCAAATGCGGGGAGATAAAAGTCTTTTGCTTCTTTTCTTCAGAAAAGAAGGCCTTGCTTTCTATTTCTCACATAAGATCAGGACCGCTACGGATTGCACTTTTTCCGCAAGCTCGACGTTGCGCAGCGGCTGTTCGCTTGCCTCTGTGGAATAGGACGCGCCATGCGAGTCCAGGAACGCGGTCAGCACGTTTATGCTGATGCCGAAATTGACGTTCTGCTGTGTGAAGTCCCGCAGTCTGGCCACGACGACGCCGATGACGTTGCCTGCCCGGTCGACGATCGGTCCGCCGCTGTTGCCGGGTTGGATCGGCGCGGTTATCTGGATGCGTCTGCTGTCGTTCTGTATTCCGGCGAGGGCCGAGACGTTGCCGGTGGTGAAGTTGCCTGCGCTGGTCAGCATCCCCTGGAGGGGGTAGCCGAAGGCGGCGATCTCTTCACCTACCCGGACGCCGGCGCGCAAGGTTGCCACCTGATCGGGTGCGAAATCCACCTTCAGGAGCGCCAGGTCGTTTTGGGTGTCGCGCGCCAGCACCTGCGCCGGAATGGGTTCCGCTAGTCCGTACGCCACCTTCGGGTCTTCACAGCCGTCGACGACGTGGGCGTTGGTGACGATGTGACCACTGGCGGAGATGAAGAATCCGGTTCCGCTGAAGCGGCGCTTCTCGGTTTCGGTGTTGCCGGTGATGGCGAACTGGATGTCGGCCAGGATCAGTTCGTTGAAGTCGGTGCCGGGATCGCCGATGAGCGGTGCGATACGCGCGGCCTGGGCTTCGCGGGCGCGTTCGAGGATCGTCCGTGCCGCGCGGGCGTTGGCGAAGCCGGGCCACGTTACTGCGCGCTCGAAGAAGGTTTGCAGGACAGGATCGGCGTCCGCGGCGATGCGCAGGCCTTCGCGCTGCGCCATCCCATGGGTGACGGCGATGAGCTCCGCCGGCGCGTAGCTTGTGAACGGCAGCGTCTTGGTGAAGCGCGAGGGCAGGCCGGGGTTGCTTGCCAGGAAGCCGAGCATCGGGATCTGGTAGCCGGCGACGATGACGACCAGCCGGTCCCGCTTGTCTTCCATTTCCTTCAGCAAGGTGTCGATGGCTTCCCGGCCGAAATCGGATCCCGACCCGGCTTGCTGGACGAGGCTGTAGGCTTCATCGATGAAGAGGACACCGTCCATCGCTTCGGCGATCCTCTCCTTCGTCTTCAGCGCGGTCTGACCGACATAGCCGGCGACCAGCCCGGCCCGGTCGGTCTCGACGAGGTGGCCTTTCTCCAGCACGCCCAGGTCACGCAGGATGGCGCCGTACAGGCGGGCGACGACCGTCTTGCCGGTGCCTGGCGGGCCGGTGAACACCATGTGCAACGAGAGGGGCGACACAGGCAGGCCGCGCTCGCGCCTGGCCGCTTCAACCTGGAGCCGGGAGATCAGGGTGGCGATCTCGGTCTTGACGGTCTCCAAGCCGATCATCTGGCCCAGCTCCTCGAGGGCCGGGATGCCGGTGGGGGTTCCGTCGACAATGCGCAGTTGCGAACGGGACCGCAATTGCCAGTCCTGGCCGGCGCCGACCACGCGCGGCCAGATCTTGATGACACTCCAGGCCCAATAGAGATTGGCGGATGCGATCAACAGGCCGAGGAAGACGTAGCCGAACCCGGGCGGTACGTAAGGGGTGATCCTGAAGGCGGTCAGCAGACCAAGTATGGTGGTTACCAGGAAGCAAAAGCTCAGTACCGGGCTTGGCCCGAGGGCGTTTCGCAGCCATTGGAGAAGCTTGTTCATGGCGGTGGCTGCATTTCATCGATGCCGTTGCTTGGGCAGAAAGGCCTTCTTTTTTGCAAAAAAGAAGCAAAAAACTTTGGCTCCGTTCGCTGCTGGGGCGTTTTGATTGTGCTTGATGCGCGGCGAATCGCTGCGGGAGCGTTGCTTCGGTGGCGGCGGGAGTCAACGTATGACTGTTATCGCGTGCGGCGGGACTGCCGATCAGTAAACTTTTGCTCCCGGCCCCGGGTCAGCAGAGCGCGTCTCTCCCTGAGAACCCGAGCACCAGCAACAGCGCCAGGAGCAAAAGTCTTTTGCTTCTTTTCTTCAGAAAAGAAGGCCTTGCTTACTTTCGACGCGCGTCAGGTCACCACAATCTTGATCTTCTTCGACATCACAGGCGGATCGAACGGCATGTGGTTGGCGTCGCCGAGCACGAGCTGCAGCGTGTGTTCGCCGGGGGGCAGGTCGATGCGGGCTTCGGTCTGGCCCTTGCCGAAATGGAGGTGGTTCTTGTCGGCCGGGATCGGCTCGCCGGCTTTGGGTATATCGGCGATATCCACCAGGAGGTGGTGGTGGCCCATGTTGGCCATCGGGTCGCCCGCGTGGGTGACGCCCATGCCGCGCAGGCCGAACCGGCACCAGAACGCGCCGCGTATGCGCTCGCGGTCCTGCGGCCAGATGAAATACAGGTAGGCGTCAGGCGCTGATGCCGTGGCGCGGGCGGGAAAGGCCCGTGCGAGGGGCAGCAGCGACAGGCAGGCAATAAGGTTACGTCTCAGCATAATCAGGACTTTCCAGAAAGCGGTTTTGCAATGACGGCCGCGTCGGCGCGGACCAGGCGGAAGCCGTGGGTGGGGTAGCGGACGGAGGCGTCGTAGGAGTCACGGCTGGCGGTGCGTATGTCCGCCGCCTTGTTTTCCCAGGAGCCGCCGCGCAACACGCGCACCGAGCATCCCGGGGTGTCCCACGCACGCGGCGCGGCGGCTGGCGCGCCGTCGTAGTTCTTGTGCCAGCAATCCTGGACCCATTCCTCCACGCCGCCGCCCATGCCGTAGAGGCCGAAGGCGTTGGCGGGGAGCGCCGTGGCCGATGGGGCCTGGTTGGTGTGGCCGGCGCCGCAATCGGCGCAGGCGGCGTGGCCGGCGAGCATGGTGTCACCCCAGGCGTAGCGGGCGGCCGAGCCGGCGCGGGCGGCATATTCCCATTCCGCCTCGGTGGGCAGGCGGTAGGTGACGCCGGACGCCTTGGAGAGCCAGGCGGCGTAGAGGTTCGCGTCGTCCCAGCTCACGTTGGTGACCGGGGTATCGGGCCCGCCCTGGCCGGCTGGCTTGCAGGCGCCGGCCTGGACGCAGGCTGCCCACATTTGCACCGTGACGGTCTGCGCCGCGATCGCGAAGGACGGCACGGTGACCAGGTGCACGGGGGCTTCCGAGCGGTCCAGCGCGCTGCCCATCCTGAAGGCGCCGGCAGGCAGTTTCACCATGGCGGGAGTCTGGAGCGGCGGCGGCGCGGGTTTCGGCGGTGCTACCGCAGCGGGGGCGGGTTTCGGCGGGGGCGCCACGAGCGCCAGGGCCACCGGCTTGGGCGGCGGGATAACGGCGACGCTGGCCGCGGGCTTCGGGATCGGCGCGGCTGCAAGCTTCTGAGGGGCCGGCGGCGGAGAAGATTTCGGCCAGAGCAGGATTGCGGCGCCCAGCAGGGCGAGTGCGCCGGCTCCTGCCGCGATCGGGATCAGGGGCAGGCGGAAGCCGCTGTTCTCGACCGGCCCGGGTTGGGTCTGGATCACCTGCATCGCGGGAGACACTGGCGCAGCGAGGATGTCCGCATCTTCCGGCAGTTCGGGGGCGGGCTGCAAGGCGAGGAGGACGAAACGCTTGCGCACCGGCGCCAGCATGGGGGACATCACGATGCCCTCCAGCGGGCCGTGCCCGATCAGGATCAGGCAGAGCCGGCGCTGTATGGACATCGCGTTGGCGAGGAATTGCAGAGTCGCTTCGGAGGACAGCGTGTTTGCGTCGGTTATCACCAGCACGATGGTTTTGGTTTTCGCATCGACCGTGGTGAGCACCTTGAAGGCTTCGTCGCGGCCCGCTTTTCCGTCCGCCGCGGCGCCGGAGGAGATCTGGTCCGCGAACGATACGAGATCGTGGGGTTTGCCGGCAGCGAGGAAGCGCACCGTGCTGATGTCCAGCGCGGAGGCGATATCGGCGGGAGACAGGTTCTGTCCTGGTGCAAGCTGGACAGCCGCACTTTTGCCGGCGCGGATCGCCTGCAGGACCGGCTCGGCCGGAAACACGTCGTGGATGGGTGCCATCTGGTCCATAGGGATGCCAATGCGCAATGAATGTCTGTTTGAACGCGGAACGTATCGGTCTCAATAATTGTCGTTACCATATCGTTTTCAAGAAGGGCAGCGTTTAATTGCGCTTTCATGAAGATGTGGCAAATTTGCCGTTCCGGCCTGCCAGGGGGCTGACATCCGGCCGATCTTCTGTGGTCCGTCGGACGCAGGAGGTCTTTTGCCTTGCCGTTTAACTTGCGCCGACGATGGACTTTGCTGCGTTGCAGCATATATGTGGGCCGAACGCCGCGCCGCGCGCTATCAAAAGTGGGCCCGGCCGGGTTCGACGAGGTATGTAGCAGATGGATGGTACTCCACGCGGCACCCAGGATCATGGCGGCGGCTCAGGCGGGGCGTGTTCCGCTGCCAGCCGGCACCGCCACCGGGACGGGTCCGACCGGCGCATGGCGGGGTTGCAAAAAGTCAAGAGGTCCGCGCTGGTAAATTCGGCGGAAAAGGTTAATACTAGTTACGCGATCGTAACTCTCACCCGTTACGACGCCTGGCACGGCCGAGTTGCCCGACTTGGCCGTGCCGCACTTCCCGCCCGCCGCGTTGCGGCGGTGCGGCGGTGAGTTCGCCCTTCCTGCGGCATCTGTTGCGCACCCGCGGCCTCGGGCTGCACGCGGCCGGCGACCTGGTGAGCGCTACGTTGAAGCGGGCAGGGCTCGGCGAGCTGCCGGCGGCGCCGGAGATGCCGGCCGGGCTTGCGGCCCTGCTGCGCAATCGCGGCCGGACCGCGCCGCCCGGCGCCGGGGACGCACTCGCCGATGGCGGCCGGTTCGAGCAGGGGACCTATACCGGGGCGGCGGGCATACGGCCATACCGCCTGTTCGTGCCAGAGGCGCATGGTCCAAGGCCGCCCTTGGTCGTGATGCTGCATGGCTGCACTCAGACGGCGGAGGATTTCGCGGCAGGCACGCAGATGAACGTGCGCGCGGGCCGCGCAGGAGCGCTGGTGCTGTATCCGGTGCAGGTGGCGGGCGCCAATGCGCAGCGCTGCTGGAACTGGTTCAACCCGGCCGATCAGGCGCGCGAGGGCGGCGAGGCGGCGCTACTGGCCGGCATGACGCGCCAGGTGATGGCGGCGCATGGGGTGGACCCGAAGCGCGTGTTCGTGGCAGGGCTTTCGGCGGGCGGCGCGCAGGCGGCGATACTGGGGGCGGCGTATCCCGAGCTGTTCGCCGCAGTGGGCATCCATTCCGGGCTGGCCTGCGGGGCGGCATCCGACGTGATGGGCGCGCTTTCGGCGATGCGGCAGGGCCATGCCGGCCGGGGGCGGCACAGGATGCGCACGATCGTTTTCCATGGCGACCGCGACCACACGGTGAACCCGCGCAATGCGGAGCTGGTGGCCGAGCAGGTCTCCGCCGGCGGGTCCGTGCGGCGGGAGGACGGGCAAGTGCCGGGCGGGCTGGGATATACGCGCTGGCTGGAGCTCGATGGTGGCGGCCAGGTTCTGGTGGAGCGCTGGGTGGTGCATGGCGCGGGGCACGCCTGGAGCGGGGGGAGTGCGGCGGGGAGCTATACGGAGCCGGGGGGGCCGGATGCTTCTGAGGCGATGGTGAGGTTTTTTTTAGGAAAGTAAGCAAGGCCTTCTTTTTTGAAAAGAAGCAAAAGACTTTTACTACACCCGCTGCATCAACGTGCGGCCTGGTTCTGCCGGCGCGGATGCTGGCAGAACCAGGCCGCGCCTGGATGCAGGCGGGGGAGCAAAAGTTTTTTGGTTCTTTTTTTCAAAAAAGAACTGCTTCCTTACCTTCCTATGACCCGCCCCCCAACCTGCGGCTGCGGCACCCCCGTCGTCCCCGGAAAACTGAGCGGCAGGCCAAGCTTCACCCGCACCGCGAGATAGGCGAAGCATTGCGCCTCCAGCGCGTCGCCATCCCAGCCGACCGCTTCGACGGGGGACACGGGCGCCTTCGTGGCGGCGGCGAGGGCGGCCATGATCGCGGGGTTGTGGCGGCCGCCGCCGGCCACGAGCACGCGCAGCGGCTGGGCGGGGAGCGGCAGTGCCGCGATGGCGCGGGCGGTCAGCGCGGCCAGGGTTGCGGCGCCGTCCTCGGTCGAGAGATGGGCGATCTGGGCTAGGATGGCGGCGAAATGCTGCCTGTCCAGCGATTTCGGGGCCGGTTGCGCGAAGAAGGGGTGGGCCAGCAGGGCGGTGAGAAGCGCCTCGTCCGGCGTGCCGGCGGCAGCGGCGCGGCCGTCCCGGTCGAGCGGCGTGCCGGTGCGCTGCGCCATCCAGTCGTCGAGCAGGGCGCAGCCGGGGCCGGTGTCGCAGGCGAGGAGGGCGGCGCCGGCTTCCCCGCTTCCTGAACCGATGAAGGTGATGTTGGCGACGCCGCCGATGTTGACGACGAGGAGGGGGCGCGGGAGGCCGGAAGCGAGGGCCGCGTGGAAGATCGGCACGAGCGGGGCGCCTTGGCCGCCTGCGGCCACGTCCGCCTGGCGGAAATCGAAGGCGACCGGGATGCCGGTGCGTTCGGCGAGGCGCTCGGCGCGGCCGATCTGCCAGGTGAGGCGCCGGTGCGGGGCGTGGAGGATGGTCTGGCCGTGGAAGCCGATGATGTCGGCTGGGGTGTTCAGGGCCTGGACGGCTTCGGCGTGGATGGTCGTGAGTTCGTCCTCGGCTTCGGCGACGAGGCCGGGCGGGGCGGACTGGCCGAGATCGATGAGGTGGCGGAGGGCGGCGCGCAGGGTGGGCGTGTAGGGGGTAGTGAGGGTGGGGCCGAAGGCCTGGATGTGGGTGCCGTCGGTCTCCAGGCAGGCGGCGTCCACGCCGTCCAGCGAGGTTCCGCTCATCAGGCCTATGGCGCGCATGGATTTCGATCCTGGGTGTTAGTAAGGAAGGAAGGCCTTCTTTTTCGAAAAAAAGAAGCAAAAAACTTTTGCTTCCCCGCCTGCATGGGGGGACGCGCTGTTTCTGCCGATGCGCGTATTGGCAGAACTACGGCGGGCCTCGGTGCAGGCGGGGGGACAAAAGTTTTTTGCTTCTTTTTTTCAAAAAAGAAGGCCTTCCTTTCGTGGGTGCCGAATGAGCGATTTTCTTCTCGAAGCCAAAGCGCGCGGCTTCATCCACCAGTGTACCGACGCGGCCGCGATGGCGGAAGCCGGGCCGGTGCCGTTCTACACCGGGTTCGACTGCACGGCGGACAGCCTGCATGTGGGCAGCCTGGTGCAGATCATGATGATGCGGCTGGCGCAGAAGCATGGCTACACGCCGGTTGTGCTAATGGGCGGCGGGACCACGCGGATTGGCGATCCTTCCGGCAAGGACGAGAGCCGGCAGTTGCTCGACGATGCGACGATTGCGGCGAACATGGCGGGGATTGCGCGCAATTTCGCGAGCTACCTGCGGTTCGGCGACGGGCCGGGCGATGCTGTGATGGCCAACAATGCAGATTGGCTCGAAGGGCTTGGGTATATCGCGTTGCTGCGGGAGGTTGGGCCGCATTTCAGCGTGAACCGCATGCTGACGATGGACAGCGTGCGGTTGCGGCTGGAGCGCGAGCAGCCGCTGACGTTCCTCGAGTTCAACTACATGATTCTGCAGAGCTACGATTTCCGCGAGCTGCACCGGCGGTATGGGGTGCGGCTGCAGCTGGGCGGGTCGGACCAGTGGGGGAACATCGTCAGCGGGGTGGATCTGGTGCGCCGGATGGCAGGCGCGCAGGTGTTTGGGGTGACGACGCCGCTGCTGACGACGGCGTCCGGGGCCAAGATGGGCAAGACGGCGAAGGGGGCGGTCTGGCTGAGCGGGGCGCGGCTGGGGCCATACGATTTCTGGCAGTATTGGCGCAATGCGGAGGACGCCGATGTGGGGCGGTTCCTGCGGTTGTTTACCGATCTGCCGTTGGCGGAGGTGGCCCGGCTGGAGGCGCTGGGCGGGGCGGAGATAAACGAGGCGAAGAAGGTGCTGGCGGGCGAGGTGACGGCGCTGCTGCACGGGCGGGCGGCGGCCGACGCAGCGGCCGAGACGGCGCGGACGACTTTCGAG